>PWEV01000012.1 GCA_003553625.1 Halomonas sp. | reverse complement strand
TGACACCTTATTTGCCGATAGTCATGCAGTGGTAAGTGATGTCTTGTGTTTGTCTGTTTCGATGTCAGTCTGGTTTTCTGGCAAGCCTTGGGGCATGGGCAACGAGAATAAATGATGTGTGGGGCTGCTCTTTAAGCGAGAAATATTGGGAACCATATATGTGTCACCCTGACTGATGAAGCGCCACTGACCTGAACCTATCATGTACACAAGTTAGACAAAATCGCGATGGCCTGCAAGTTTCGTATAACCTTGTCCCTGCGTCCTTATGCCGGAGTTCGCGTCGCTGCCGCTGGCCGGGATTACCATCGATATCGGCCCGTCGCAACGCGGGGCCGTTTCCTTATTCGCTATTGCTATTCTTGTTGCGATTTTAATAACCTTCTTTAATAATTATCAGGAGAATGATCGTGTCAATTCCCGACCTAAATCCGCTCATGTTGACTAGGTCAGTCACTCCACGGCGCTTCATCACGGTTTGACGTTGTCGGGACGCCTGAACCACAAGCAGCCTTTTTCCAGTGCCACAGCGGCGGGGCGATAGGCTACCCTCAGAGGCAGAATCCCCACGGAGCCCAATCATGAGCGACTATCTGCTGGAAGAACACGGGCTTAGCCCGGGGAAGATCTACCGCCTGCTATCAGGAAGCATCTGCCCGCGCCCCATCGCCTGGGTCTCGACCCTGGACGGTCGGGGCAATGCCAACCTGGCGCCCTTCTCGTTCTTCAACGTGGTGAGCGTCAACCCGCCGGTGCTGGGCTTTTCGCCGCTGCTCGACGGTGACGGCAATCCCAAGGACACCATCCGCAACCTGGGCGAGGTGCCGGAGTGCGTGGTGCATATCAGCGGCGAGGGGCTGGTGTCGGAGATGAATGCCACCAGCGCGGGGCTGGCCCACGGCGAGGACGAGTTCCTTCATGTGGGGCTGGAGAAGGTCGCCATGGCCGGGGTCTCGGTGCCTCGGGTGGCCGGCGCCCCGGTAGCCTTCGGTTGTCGGCTGCGCGAGATCATCCGCTTCGGCGACCAGCCGCTGGCAGGCAACCTGGTGCTTGCCGAGGTGGTGTCGATTTATATCGATGACGCCCTGTGGGACAGCCGCCATGTGAGTCTCGATGAGCTCAGGCCCATCGGGCGCATGGCCGGCAACGACTACGCTCGCTGTACCGACCTCTTCGAGGTGGAGCGCCCGGCTTCGGGCAGCGCCATGAGCTCACAGCAGCGCGGCGGCCGATAGGGCCGCCGCGGTTAAAGGTGAGGGACGCTTGGCTTATTCGGCTTCCGGCGGTACCAGCGCCTCCGGCACCTCGATGCCGATCTCGCGGTAGTAGCGCACCGCGCCGGCGTGCAGCGGGGTGGTGGTGTTCGCCACGGAGATCTCGGCGGTCATGCCGCGAGCCGGGGCGAAGGTCTCGCCGAGGCGCTCGATGTTCTCCCAGTAGGCTCGGGTGAACTCATAGCCGGCCTCCTCGGAGAGATCGCTGGTGGCGGCGATGCCGATGTAGGTGCCCAGCGTGGTGGCCGCCGGCATGTCGCGATAGGTGCCCTCCGGGATCTCGGTGCGCGACAGGAAGGGCAGCGATTCGGTGGCGGTGGCCACCTGCTCGTCGCTCATCGACAGCACCCGCAGCGGGCGCGAGGAGTGCACCTCGGTGAAGGCGGGGATCGGCGGAATGCCGTTGTAGCTGAAGCCGACGATGCGACCGTCCACCACCGCGTCGGCGGCGTTCGACATGCTCATGCGCTGGAAGTCCGGGGCGATGCCCAGGGCGTCGAAGACCAGCTCGGTGATGTATTCGCCGCCGCCGCCGATGCTGCTGGGGTTGAAGCGGGCGCCCTCGAGGTCCTCGAAGGTCTCGATGCCGCTGTCCTGGCGTACCGCCCAGTGCATGGTGGAGGGTGCGACCCACAGCACCATGCGCATCTGCTCGATGGCGTCGTCCTCGTAGCGCCCCTCACCGTTGTAGGCTTCAAAGGCGCCGGGGGCGTCAATCAGCCCCATGTCGATCTCGCCGCGACCCAGGCGTATGGCGTTCTCCCGTGAGCCGCCGGTCTCGCGTACCGAGACCTCCAGGGAGGAGTCGCCGCTGACCAGCCGTGAGAGCTCCGAGAAGCCGAAGTACCAGCCGGAGGCGGTCGGGGCGACACCGATGCCGATTGCCTCATCGGCGGCGGCCTGGGTGGCCATGCCCGAGGCGAGACCGGCGGTCAGCACCGCGGCGGCCAGCGGGGTGATCAGGCGTTGGGGGGACAGTCTCATGGCAGTTCTCCTTTATTGCGCGTTGTTATGGTTATCGGGACTTGCTGCCTTCGGGGCCCGGTAGGCCCCGCAGGTTCTTCGGCTCAGCCGGCCTGCTCCTCCTTCCAGGCGGCGATCACCTCGCGGGCTATCCTCATCCCGTCGATGGCCGCCGGGAAGCCGCAGTAGGGCACGCACTGCAGCAGCACCTCGCGGATCTCCTCCTCGCTGCAGCCGTTGTTCAGCGCGCCGCGCAGGTGCACCTTGAGCTCGTGGGGGCGGTTCAGCGCCACCAGCATGCCGATGTTGATCAGGCTGCGGGTGGGGCGCGCCAGGCCCGGGCGGTTCCAGATGTCGTTCCAGCAGTTGCGGGTCACCAGCTCCTGCATCGGCCAGCTGAAGTCGTCCACCTGGGAGAGGGCGGCGTCCACGTAGGCGTCGCCGAGCACCTCGCGCCGTGTGGCCAGGCCGTTGGGGTCGAGATCATCCTGTCGGTCGCTCATGGTCGGGGCTCCTTGTCTGCGGGGCGGCTACTCTTGTTGACGACTACTGGGCCAGGTTCTTGACGGGCTCGCCGGCGGCGAAGGCCAGCAGGTTGGCGAAAGCGTCGCCGAAGTAGAGCTCGTAGCTGTCCTTCTCCACATAGCCCAGGTGGGGCGTGCCGAGGAAGTTGGGCAGCTCCAGCAGCGGGTGCTGGACCACCGGTTCCGACTCGAAGACGTCGGCCGCGGCCATGCCCGGGCGGCCGGCGCGCAGGGCGGCCTCCAGGGCGCCGGGGGCGATCAGCGGCGCTCGGCTGGTGTTGACCAGCAGGGCGGTGGGCTTCATGCGGGCCAGGTCGTCGGCGGTGACGATGCCCCGGGTGCCTTCGTTGAGCCGCAGGTGCAAGCTCAGCACATCGCTGCGCTCGAAGAACTCCGCCTGGCTTCCGGCCACCTCGAGGCCCGCTTCGGCGGCGCGGCTCCGGGTGCCCTCGCGGCCCCATACCAGCAGGTTCATCTCGAAGGCCTGGCCGTAGCGGGCCATCAGCTGGCCGATCTTGCCGTAGCCGAAGATGCCCAGGGTGCGGCCCTTGAGGCCGGTACCCAGGGTGCGCTGCCAGCGCCCCGCCCTGAGGTTGGCGACCTCCTCGGGGATGTGGCGCATGGCGGCCATCACCAGGGCCCAGGTAAGCTCAGCGGCCGCATGGGGCGAGCCGGTGCCGGCCATTACCGTGACGCCGCGCTCGCGGCAGGCGTCCATGTCCACATGGGCCGCGCCGCCGCCGGTCTGGCTGATCGCCCGGAGGTTGGGCAGTCGCTCGAGCAGCTCGGCGGTGATCGGCGTGCGTTCGCGGATCAGCACCAGGGCCTCGGCGTCCTGGAAGCGCTCCACCAGGGTGTCCAGGTCGGTGACGGTGTCGTTGAACACCGTGACGTCGTGGCCCTCCAGTTGGGCGAAGGCGTCCAGGTGACGCACGCAGTCCTGGTAGTCGTCGGGAATCACGATCCTCATCGTGCGGGCTCCTTGTCAGGGGTGGCGCGCGCCGGTGTCCCCGCGGCCTGGCGGTGTTTCAGTGATTGCCAGGCGAACAGGCCGCCGATCAGGGCGATGCCGACCACGTCGGTGATCGCCTGTCCGCTGATCAGCATCAGCGCGGCGGCCAGCAGCAGGCCCCGCTCCAGCCAGGAGCAGGGGCGTCGGAAGTAGCCGATGGTGGAGGCGGCCAGGGCGATGATGCCGAGCACCCCCGAACCCACCGCCATGGCGATCTCCAGCGCCGTGCCGTTGCCGAGCAGCGGCGGGTGGTAGATGAACATGTAGGGGATCAGGAAGCCGCCCAGGGAGATCTTGGTGGCGGTCAGCGCGGTGCGGAACCAGTGGGAGCCGGCGATGGCGCCGGCGATGTAGGCGGCCAGCGCCACCGGCGGGGTGACCCCGGAGAGAATCGCGAAGTAGAGGATGAACAGGTGAGCCGAGAGGCTGGGCAGGCCGGCCTCGATGAAGGCCCCGGCGACCACCGAGGCGGCCAGCATGTAGGCGGCCACGGTGGGCAGGCCCATGCCGAGGATGATCGCCACCACCATGGCCAGCAGCAGGGTGATCAGCACGTCGCCGCCGCTGACCACCAGGATCACCGAGGAGACCTTGAGGCCCAGGCCGGTGAGGCTGATCACCGAGGCGATGATCGCCACGCTGCCGATGATCACCGCGATCATGGCGGCGGTCATGGCGCCGGCCTCGAGGGCCGCAGGCAGCGACTTGAGGCGATCCACGAAGGTCCCCGGGCTGCGCCAGGAGAACAGGTAGAGCGCCATGGCGGTGAAGTAGGCGGCCACCGCCGCCGTGGTCGGGGTATAGCGCATCACCAGCAGGGTGATCAGCACCGCCAGCGGGATCACCAGGGTCTCGATGTTGTAGAGGCCCTGGCGCAGGGTGGGCCGCTCCGACTTCGGCATCGGGTTGAGGCCCAGGCGCTTGGCCTCGAAGTGCACGCTCATCCAGATGGCCAGGTAGAAGAGCAGGGCCGGAATCAGCGCGGCGCCGATGATCTCCAGGTAGCTGGTGGAGATGACGTCGGCCATGACGAAGGCGGCGGCGCCCATGATCGGCGGCAGGATCTGCCCGCCGGTGGAGGCGGAGGCCTCGGTGGCCGCGGCGAAGCGCGGGCTGTACCCGTTCTTCTTCATCATCGGGATGGTGAAGACCCCGGTGGTGGCGACGTTGGCGGCGGTGCTGCCGCTGATGCTGCCGAACATGGCGCTGCACAGGGTGGCGGCCTTGGCCGGTCCACCCGCCATGCGTCCGGTGACGGCATTGGAGAGGCGCATGAAGGTGTCGCCGCCGCCGGTGGTGACCAGCAGGGCACCGAACATGATGAAGATGACGATCACCGTGGAGGAGGTGCGCATCAGGCTGCCGTAGACGCCGGTGGGGCTCAGATAGAAGGTGGCGATCAGGTCGTCCCAGCGGAAGCCGCCGTGGCCCCATACGCCGGGCAGGTGCTGGCCGAAGGCCGCGTAGGAGAGAGCGATCAGCACCAGCACCGGGAAGGCCAGGCCGATGGCGCGGCGACACGACTCGAGCAGCAGCAGGATGGCCGAGATGCCGAAGACGATGTCCAGGGTGGTGGGCATCAGGTAGCCCAGCTGGTAGAGAATGCGATCGAAGTGGATCACGTAGTAGGCGCTGACCACCGCGCCGAGGAGGATCGGCACCAGGTCGTACCAGGGAATGCGATTGGCGTCGCGTACGCGACAGCTGTAAGCCAGGAAGATCAGCGGCAGGGCGAACAGCAGGTGGATGGCGTTCTGGGTGTTTACCGGGCCGGTGACGGCCGTGTAGAGGTGGAACAGCGCCATGGATACCGCGGCCAGGCGGGTCACCATGAACCAGAAGCCGGTCAGCTGGCGCTTGCCCGAGTCCTCCGAGTATTTCTCAACGACTTGGGAATTTGCAGGGGTGTCCATCGGATGACTCCCACACCGCTTCGGCAAGGGAATGGCGGTGCGTCAGGGTAACGGCATCGGTGAATGCCCCGCGGACGCCTGGCCCGCGGGGAGGGGAAGTTACTGCGCTTCGGGCGGTACGATCTCCTCGGGAATCTCCAGGCCGAGCTCACGGTAGTAGCGCAGGGCGCCGGCATGCAGCGGGAAGGTGGCGTTGTCGATCACGTCCTGCGGGGTCACCCCATCGGCCGGCTTGAAGGAGTTGGCCACCTGCTCGTGGTTCTCCCAGTAGGCCCTGGTGATGTCGTAGACGGTGTCGTCAGCCAGGCTGGCGTTGGCGGCCACGCCCATGTAGATCCCCAGCGACTGTGCCTCGCTCATGCCGGTGTAGGTGTCGGCAGGGACAACGGTGGGAGTCAGGAAGGGCAGCTCCGCAGTGACCTGCTCGACCTGATCGTCGGAGAGCGAGAGCAGCTGCAGGGGCCGGGAGGAGTGGACCTCGGTGAAGGCCGGGATTGGCGGTACGCCGTTGTAGCTGAAGCCCACCAGGCGGCCGTCGGTCACCCCTTCGGCGGCATCATTGATGCGCATGCGCTGGAAGTCGGGCTCGATGCCCAGGATGCCGAACACCAGTTCGGTAATGTACTCGCCGCCACCGCCGATGCTGCTGGGGTTGAAGCGCTTGCCGTCGAGGTCTTCGAGGGTCTCGATGCCGGAGTCCTGGCGCACCGCCCAGTGCATGGTGGAGGGCGCGATCCAGTAGATCAGTCGGGCGTCGGGGTTCGGGGTGTCCTCGAAGCGGCCGATGCCGTTGAACATCTCGTAGCCCACCAGGGCCTCGGTGAAGGCCAGGTCGAGCTCGCCGCGGCCCAGGCGGATGGCATTCTCGCGGGTACCGCCGGTCTCGCGCACGGTGATATCAAGGTCGGTGTTGGCACTGATCACCCGGGCGCCTTCGGAGATGCCGAAGAACCAGCCGGTGCCGGTCGGGACGGAGCCGATGTTCAGCGAGGTGCTGGCCTGGGCGGTCACGGCGCCGAGGCTGCCGATGGCGATGAGGGAGGCCGGAATCAGCAGGCGTGCCTTGCGGGATAACGATGTCATTGTTGTGTTCTCCTGGCGTTCGGGAAGCCGATTGCCTGTTGTTATGTTGCGGAGCGCTGGTGCCTTTCATGATGCTGTGGCCGGCTGTGGCCGGCGGTCGTTCCCAGGCTCGATGTGGCCCATGGGGTGGGATGCAGCGAGCCAGGCTTCATTGGTACCCTCCCGATGATCCCCTGTACATTGGCCATTCATGAAGCCGCCTTCTCCAAATACGAAGGCAAGTAATTGCCTATTTCAATGCCGCATTGCAGCGAAAAACCCCGACCATAATGGCGTGATGATCTCCGCTGTCATCCGCTGGAAGCAGCAGATTCCAGCAGGTGATCGACGAACATGCGCGCGGCCATGGAGAGCCGGTCGAGATCGTGGACATAGATGCTCAATTTGCGCCTCGCCCAGTCGTCACGGATCGCCAGGACCCTGACGTCCAGGCCGCCGATGTACTGACGGATGGCGCCACGGGGAACCACGCCGACGCCCAGCCCGGCCTGGACCATCATGCACAGGGCATCGTAGCTGGTGACCTGGATGCGCAGTCGCAGCGTCCGGTTGGCGAGGCTGGCGGCCCGCAGCAGTTCCAGATTGATGGCGCTGGAGGTATGCAGCCCCACGTGGGGAAAGTCGAGGCACTCGCGGAAATCGATCGCCTCGCGATCGGCCAGCGGGTGTCCCAGCGGTGTGACCAGCACCAGGTCGTCGACATGATAGGGAAATTCCACCAGGTCATAGCCGTGGTGAAGCCTCGCGCAGACGCCGATATCGGCATTGTTGCTGACCACCTCGCGGGTGATGACAGGACTGACTTTTTCCTCCAGGTGAACGCCGATATCGGGGTATTTCTCGAAGAATATCTGGGTCTCGCCGGGCAGGTACTGAGTGATGGCCGACATGTTGGCAAAGACCCTGACGACGCCCCGGTTCCCGCCGGAGTATTCGCGCATCTGCAGGTCGAGATCCTCCAGGCTGTGCAGCACGCCCCGTGACAGGTTGAGCAGGGCATTGCCGGCCGGCGTCAACTCGACCCCGCGGTTGTTGCGCTTGAGCAGCGGGCTGTTGAAGTGGGCCTCCAGCTCGCTGAGCCGCTTGCTCACCGCGGAGGTGGCGATGAACTCCGCCTCGGCGGCGCCGGTGATGGTGCCGGTTTCGGCGACCCGGACGAACAACCTGAGCGAGGTGGGATCGAGTCTCATGGAGGTGCTCTCGGGTCAGGGGTCGAGCAGCTGGTCGGCCAGGTCGTGAAAGTCATCGGCCACCAGGTCGAATACCGGGTCCACCGTGAGGTCGGGGACCGAGTCGGGCCCATGCTCCAGCGGTCGCTTGACGAAGGCGGTGCGCAGTCCCTCGCGGTGGGCCGCCTGAAGGTCGTCCTGGTGGGCGGCCACCATCATCACCTGTTGGGGGGCCAGGTCGAGCAGGTCGCAGGCCTTGTGGTAGACCTCCGGGTCGCGCTTGTAATGCCCCGCCAGCTCCGCCGAGATCACGCAGTCCCAGGGCAGTCCCGCATGCTTGGCCATGTTGACCAGCAGCGAGACGTTGCCGTTGGAGAGGGTGGCGAGAATGAAGCGGGACTTGAGTCGCCGAAGCCCCGGCACTGTGTCCGGCCAGGGGGCGAGGCGGTGCCAGGCACGATTGAGATGCTGCCGGTCCTCCTCGCCCAGGGCCTCGCTGATGCCGAACTCCTCCAGCAGGCGGTCAAGGGTCATGCGGTGCAGGTCGTCGAGCCGGGTCCAGGGCAGTTCGCCCCGGCGCACTCGGTTCATGGCCGGCGCATAGCCACCGCGCCAGGCGTCGGCGAAGGCGGCCCAGTCGAC
>PWEV01000108.1 GCA_003553625.1 Halomonas sp. | reverse complement strand
TGGCTCGTCCTGGTCGTCTATCTCGTCTGGGCCTTTGGCAGCCTGCCGTTCAACTGGGCGCGCATCGGCGAGGGCCTGCCCCGGGCCGCACGCATCTTCGGCGGCGGCTTCCCCCCCAGCTTCGAGCGCGGCGCCCTGATGCTGACCGGGTTCAAGGAGAGCTTCCAGATTGCCATCCTGGCGACCCTGCTCGGCGTGATGCTGTCGATTCCCTTCGCGGTGATGGCGGCACGCAACGTTGCCCCCTTGCCGGTCTATCTGTTCGGCCGCGCGGTGATCATCATCTCGCGCAGCTTCCACCCGGTGATCGTCGCCATCCTCTTCGTCGCCGCGGTGGGCTTCGGCCCGCTGGCCGGCATCCTGACCCTGACCCTCTACTCCATCGGTTTCGTCGGCAAGCTGCTCGCCGAGGAGATCGAAGAGATCGACTGGGGCCAGGTGGAAGCGATGCGCGCTACCGGGGCCGGCTACCTGGCGACACTTTTCTACGCGGTGTTCCCGCAGATTCTGCCCCGCCAGATCGGTCTCTCCATGTACCAGCTTGACAGCAACCTGCGTGCCTCGGCCGTGGTGGGGATCGTCGGGGCCGGCGGCATCGGTGGCACCCTGATGAACGCCTTCGGGCGCTACGACTATGATTTCGCCTTCGCCATCCTGTTGATCATCATCGCGGTGATCCTGGTCAGCGAGGGCATCAGCGGCTGGGTAAGGAAGAAGATATGGTAGATCACGCCGGCGCCCTGGCCGACCGCGTCTGGCAGCGCTACGACCGTCGGGAGCGACTGACCCGCTATGCCGTGCTGCTGGTGACGCTGATGGTCGTCGTCTGGGCGGTAAGAGACATCGACATCTTCTGGCCCTGGGTCTGGGATGCGCCCAACCAGATCTCGAGCCTCGGGGCGCGGATGTGGCCGCCGGATCCCAGGGGCCTCGGGCAGATCCTGAATGCCATGGTCGAGACGGTACACATCGCCACCCTGGCGACACTGCTGACGATCTTCGTCGCCCTGCCGGTCTCCTACATCGCCGCCCAAAATACCACCCCCAATCGCGCCTGCCTGTGGCTGGGACGCTTCATCCTGGTGTCGAGCCGTTCGGTCAACACCATCATCTGGGCCCTGCTGTTCGTGGCGATCTTCGGTCCCGGGGTGCTGGCGGGGATACTCGCGATCATGTTCCGATCGATCGGCTTCATCGGCAAGCTGATGGGCGAGGCGATCGAGGAGATCGACCGCCACCCGGTGGAGGCCATGGAGGCCACCGGGGCCTCCAAGCTCAAGGTGATCGCCTACGCCGTGGTGCCCCAGGTGATGCCGGCCTTCTTCGCCATCGTCATCCTGCGCTGGGACATCAACATCCGCGAGTCCACGGTGCTGGGGCTGGTGGGGGCCGGCGGTATCGGGGTACTGCTGCAGGGGGCCATCGACACCTTCGCCTGGCCCACCGTGGCCACCATTCTGATCGCCATTGTCGCCCTGGTGCTGCTCGGCGAGGCGATCACCAGCCTGCTGCGTCGCAAGGTGATGTGAGCCACTCGGGTCAGTCAGGCTTCTGCGGAATGCCACCCCGGGTCAGGGCCGCCGGGTCCAGCAGGCGCTCCAGCTCCTCCCGGGAGAGGTCGGTCTGCTCCTCGGCCACGTCTACGATAGGCCGCCCGGCCTGGTAGGCCTGCTTGGCGATGGCCGCCGCGGCGTTGTAGCCGATCACCCCGTTGAGCGCCGTGACCAGGATCGGGTTGCGCGACAGCGGTCCCGCCAGGTTCTCCTCGCGCACCTTGAAGGTGGCGATGGCCCGATTGCCGAGCAGCCAGGCGGTATTGCTCATCAACGTGATCGACGTGAGCAGGTTGTGGGCCACCAGCGGCAGCATGACGTTGAGCTGGAAATTGCCGCTCTGCCCGGCGATCGTCACGGCGCTATCGAGCCCGATCACCTGGGCGGCGGCCTGGGCCGCCGACTCCGGAATCACCGGGTTGACCTTGCCCGGCATGATGGAGCTTCCCGGCTGCAGCGCCTCCAGCTCGATCTCACCGAGCCCCGCCAGCGGGCCGGAATTCATCCAGCGCAGGTCGTTGGCGATCTTCATGATCACGCAGGCCAGTCCACGCAGCTGCCCGGAGAGCTCCACCGCGGCGTCCTGGGCACCCAGACTGGCGAAGAAACTGTCGTTTGGCGTGAAGGCAAGGCCGGTCTGCTGCGACAGGTCCGCCGCCATGCGTTCGGCGAACGCCGGGTGGGCGTTGATGCCGGTGCCAACCGCCGTACCACCCTGGGCCAGGCGGCAGAGACGCACCAGGGCGCTGTCGAGGCGCTCGACGGCCTGCCCCAGCTGGCTCGACCAGCCGCCCAGCTCCTGGCTCATCCGCAGCGGCATGGCGTCCATCAGGTGAGTGCGACCGGTCTTGACCACGTCATCCAGCTCCACCGCCCGGGCCTCGATGGTCTCGCGCAGATGCACCAGCGCCGGACGCAGCCGCCCGGAGACCTCCAGCGCCGCCGAGACATGGATGGCGGTGGGGATCACGTCGTTGCTCGACTGCCCCATGTTGACGTGGTCATTGGGCCCCACTTCGGCCCCCTCGCGGCTCGCCAGGTTGGCGATCACCTCGTTGACATTCATGTTGCTTGAGGTGCCGGAGCCGGTCTGGAAGAGATCCACCGGGAACTGGTTGTCGTGCTCGCCGCGGACCACCGCCTCGGCCGCGGCGACGATCGCCGCGGCCCGGTGGGAATCGAGCAGGCCAAGGTCGGCATTGACACGGGCCGCGGCCAGCTTGATGCGCGCAATGGCGTGAATGAAGGGAGTCGGCATCGGCTGGCCGGATACCGGAAAGTTGTTGACGGCGCGCTGGGTCTGGGCGCCGTAGAGGGCGTTGGCCGGCACTTCCAGCTCGCCCATGCTGTCTCGCTCGAGTCGCGTCTCGTTCATGGCTGGCTCCTTGCAGGCGGCGATGGTGATCTCCCCCCAGCCTCGCGCCAACACCCCTGGATCGCAAGCCCGACGCGGGTCATGGGGGCCTGATAATTTTCATTTCGGAGATGTTGCAGCGCACAAACCACTTTGCTATTGTGCGTCGCAACAGGGCAGGCTTCCTGCTCCTCAACACCAGATGAACCAGGAGGTTCTACCATGATGAACGCCTTCAACTTCGACACCAAGCAGTTCGATACCCAGCAGTTCGACGCCCTCTTCTTCGGCCCGGCCCGCGCCTACGCCGCCATGAGCGTGGACTACGCCGAAAAGCTGGCCCACGCACAGCTGGAAGCCACCAAGGCCTATACCGACACCGGTCTGGCCCAGCTTCGCACCCTGATGGCCGTCAAGGATGCCGAAGGCCTGAAGAGCTACATGGAAGGCCAGCAGAAGGTCGCCAAGGATCTCGCCGAGCGCATGAAGGGCGATGCCGAGAAAGTTGTCGCCCTGCAGCAGGACTTCGTCCAGCAGAGCCAGAAGATGACCGAAGAGAACGTCAAGCAGGCCCAGGCGACCGCCACCAAGGCCACTGCCCAGAAGTAAGCCGCCGTCGCCGGCCAAGGCCGGCAACCGCCGCGCTTCAAAAAGCCGCCGCCCTTCGGGGCGGCGGCTTTTGCGTGCTGGTGAACAGAAAGATTTCATGGGGCCCGGGCTGCGCTATGCTGGCACAGGCACAGGGCGCCGATGATTCTTCTCAGGGAGTGACACCATGAAACGCTGGATACCGATGCTGCTGCCGGGGCTGTTGCTGGCAGGCTGCGGGATCATGCCCCCCGCTCCGTCGCCCACCGATCGCATCGAGGTGATCGATCGCGAGGTAGAGCCTGCGGAAAGGCCCCCCGCGATCGAAGAACCCCGCGAGATCCCTGCGGGCCGCGTGGCCCGCCAGGTGGCCTTCCCCGCCGAGGAATACGCCTCCCTCGAGAAGCAGGGCAGCGCCGTGATCAGCGGGCAGCTGACCATCGGCGGGCGCGCCGTACCCAACGCCGGCGTCTCGGTGGCTCCGGTGACCACCTACTCCGCCGAGGCCGCCGAGCAGGCGCTGGCGGGTCGGGCCGTGGAACCCGCCGATCCGCGGGCAAGGGAGTACACCCACAGCACTCGCACCGACGGCAACGGCCGCTTTCGCCTGAATGGTCTCCCGTCCGGCCACTTCTATCTTTCCGGCAGTGGTCCCGACCCGGCCAGCGGCCAGCCCAGGGTAGTGATCCGCCAGGTGCAGCTGCGCAACGGCCAGCAGCTCAGCGTCGACCTCAGCCGCTGAGCATCATCAACCGCCCTACCAGCCCAGCGCCTGCTTGACGAAGGGAATGGTCAGCCTGCGCTGGGCGGACAGAGAGGCGCTGTCCAGGGTGCCCAGCACCTCGAACAGTTCGCTCAGCCGGCGCGGACCGCGATGCAGGATGAAGCGGGCCACCTCGTCGGATAGCGCCATGCCGCGTCCCCTGGCGCGCAGCTGCAGCGCGGCCAGGCGACCGTCGTCGTCGAGCCCCTGGACATGAAAGGTGACTCCCCAGGTCAGCCGCGAGGCGAGATCAGGCAGCTTGACCGGCAACTGCCGGGGGGCGGCGTCGGCCGCCACCACCAGGCGCTTGCCCGCGTCACGCAGACGGTTGAAGGCGTGGAACAGCGCCTCCTCCCAGCGCTTGCGCCCCAGCACCCGCTCCAGATCATCGATGACCACCAGATCGAGGCGCTCGATCTCCTCGAGCATCAGCGGCGGGAAGTGGCCGAGCTCGGCCAGGGGCAGGTAGAGCGAACGCAACCCGCGATCCGAAGCCGCGTGACAGGCGGCCTGCAGCAGATGGCTGCGGCCCACCCCTTCACCGCCCCACAGATAGACATAGGGTTCACCGCCCTCGTCCAACTGCTGGATCAGGCGAGCGACCAGGTTGGCGTTGGGCCCGGGATGGTAGTTGGCGAAGGTGGCGTCGTCGCGCAGGCCGACGCCCAGCGGCAGCTGCGCCGGGGCCCTGCTCATGGCGCCTCCTCATCGTCGCGTCGGGAAAGCGTGGCGTCGTACAAGGTGCTGTTCTTGTAGCGTTCGTTGAGTTCGCGCAAGAGTACCATGATGACCGCCGCCGCCGGCAGCGCCAGCAGCACCCCGGTGAAGCCGAACAGGTTGCCGCCGGCCAGCACGGCGAAGATGACTGCCACCGGATGCAGCCCGATGCGGTCGCCCAGCAGCTTGGGCTGCAGCAGCGTGCTCTCGATCACCTGGCCGGCGCTGAACACAGCCACCACACCGAGGAGCGCCAGCCAGGTGCCGAACTGGAAGAAAGCGACCACCAGGGCAATGCTGATGCCCACGATGAAGCCCAGGAAGGGCACGATGCTGGCCAGTCCGGAGATCAGCCCGATCAGGACCCCGAAGCGCACGCCCATCAGGGTCAGTCCCAGGCCATAGATCACCCCCAGGCTGAGCATCACCAGCAGCTGACCGCGCAGGAAAGCCGAAAGCACCTCGTCGCAGCGCCCGACCAGGCGCAGCGTGTCTTCCTCCCAGCTCCGCGGCAGCAGGTCGCGCAGGCTGGCCATCAGACGCTCCCAGTCGAGCAGCAGATAGAAGGTCACCACCGGGATCAGCGACACATAGGTCACCCAGGTGACGAAGGCAATGCCGGAGCGACCCACCTGCCCAAGCACCTGGGCCAGGTACCCCCCGGCATCCTGCCAGTGCTCGGCCAGGGTCTCCTGAACGTTCTCGAGCTCGCCGGCCACGTCGAAGCCCGTCCAGGCCTGGATCTGAGGTGCCAGCACCGTCTCCAGCCACTCGAAGATCCCCGGGGTCACCTCGCCGAACTGGCGCAGCTGCTGCACCAGCAGCGGAATCAATACCAGCAACCCCAGCGCCAGCACCGCCAGCAGTATCAGGAACACCGCACTGACCGCGAGCGGACGCGACAGTCTCCAGCGTTCAAACCGGTTGGCCAGCGGATCCGCCAGGTAGGCCAGGATCATGCCGGCGATGAAGGGCATCAGCATCGCCTCGAGGCTCAGCAGCAGCCACACCAGTGCCACCGCCGCCGCCAGGACCCACCATTCTCTGCGCATCGTTCTCTCCCTGTCAGGACCGTATCGGCACGGCCTCTCGGCTGCCTGCACGACGTCTTGATGCTACAATCCGCATCCAACCTTGAATCAGCACCCGAGACTGCCTACCCGCCTGGCCCACGCCTGCGCTGGGGCATGGCCGGCCCACGCGACGACCTATCGACAGGACCCGAGATGACCGACACCCCCTCTTCCCGCCCCTCGCTCAGCTACAAGGACGCCGGCGTCGACATCGATGCCGGCAATGCTCTGGTCGACCGTATCAAGGGCGTCGCCAAGCGCACCAGCCGCCCCGAGGTGATGGGCGGGCTGGGCGGCTTCGGAGCGCTGTGCCAGCTGCCGAGCGGCTACCGAGAACCGGTGCTGGTCTCCGGCACCGACGGCGTGGGCACCAAGCTGCGACTGGCCATGGACCTGGGTCGCCACGACACCATCGGCATCGACCTGGTCGCCATGTGCGTCAATGACCTGGTAGTGGCCGGCGCCGAGCCGCTGTTCTTTCTCGACTACTATGCCACGGGCAGGCTCGACGTGGACATCGCCGCCGACGTGGTCACCGGCATCGGCGCGGGCTGCGAGCAGGCAGGCTGCGCCCTGGTCGGCGGCGAGACCGCCGAAATGCCCGGCATGTACGAGGGCAGCGACTACGATCTGGCCGGCTTCTGCGTCGGCGTGGTGGAGAAGGCCGAGATCCTCGATGGCAAGCGCGTTGCCGAGGGCGACGTGCTGCTGGGCATCGCCTCCTCGGGCCCCCACTCCAACGGCTACTCGCTGATCCGCAAGATCCTCGAGGTGTCGGGCGCCGACCTGGCTGGCGACATCGGCGGCGTCTCTCTGGGCGACGCCCTGATGGCGCCCACCCGCATCTACGTCAAGCCGCTGCTGTCGCTGATCAAGGAGAGCGGCGTGCCGGTCCATGCGCTCTCCCATATCACCGGCGGCGGCCTCACCGAGAACCTGCCCCGGGTGCTGCCAGAGGGCCTCGCCGCCCGGGTCGACGTGGCCGGCTGGACCCGCCCGGCGGTGTTCGACTGGCTGCAGCAGCAGGGCAACGTCGCCGAGGAGGAGATGCACCGGGTGCTCAACTGCGGCATCGGCATGGTGGTGGTGGTGCCGGCCGAGAAGGCCGATCAGGCCTGCGCGCACCTGAAGGCCCAGGGTGAGACGATCTACCGCATCGGCGAGATCGTCGCCCGGAACGACGACGCGCCCCAGGTACGACTGGAGAATCTCAAGGCATGAGTGACACCGCCCCCAGTAGCAGCGACACCCTGAACGACTTCGCCTCGGAACCAACCGGCGCCCGACGGGTGGTGGTGCTGATCTCCGGCAGCGGAAGCAACCTGCAGGCGCTGATCGACGAGCAGACCCACGACCGCCTGGGCGGAGAGATCGTTGCGGTGATCTCCAACGAACCCGCCGCCTATGGCCTGATCCGCGCCAAGGAGGCCGGCATCGACGCCGTGGTGCTGCCGCACCGAGAGTACGACAGCCGCGAGGCCTACGACGGCGCCCTGATCAAGGTGATCGAGCGCCATGAGCCGGACCTGATCGTGCTGGCCGGTTTCATGCGCATCCTCACCCCCCGCGTCGTGCAGCGCTTCCTTGGCCGCATGCTCAACATCCACCCCTCGCTGCTGCCCGCCTATCAGGGGCTCAACACCCATGCCCGGGCGCTCACCGACGGCGTGACCGAGCACGGCTGCAGCGTGCACTTCGTCACCGAGGAACTCGACGGCGGGCCGGTAGTGCTCCAGGCGGCCGTCGACGTGGCAGAAGGGGAAACCGTGGAGAGCCTCACGGAGAAGGTGCACGCCCGCGAGCACCTGATCTACCCGATCGCCGTAAAGTGGTGCCTCGAGGGGCGCCTGCAGTTCACGTCCGAGGGCGCCACCCTCGACGGCATGGCACTGCCGCCCCAGGGCATTCGGCTCTCGCATGCCGACGCCGCGGAAGAGCTGGACGAGGAACTGGACGAGGACTAGCGCCGCGTGACCACGCTGATCTCGTGGTCATTGCTGACCTCGACGAAGACCCCCCGCCGGATGGCTCCGACGGGGGGTCTCGTTTTCTACCTCGACACCTGCCGTGCATTGCCGAGTCATCGTGCACGGGGTGCCATCAGGTTCTCGGCAGGGTCACGCCGAGCTGCCCCATGTATTTGCCGCCGCGGTCCTTGTAGGAGATGTCGCACACCTCGTCGGACTCCAGGAACAGCATCTGGGCCACACCCTCGTTGGCATAGATCTTGGCGGGCAGGTTGGTGGTGTTGGAGAACTCCAGGGTCACGTGCCCTTCCCACTCGGGCTCCAGCGGTGTCACGTTGACGATGATGCCGCAGCGCGCGTAGGTGGACTTGCCCAGGCAGATGGTCAGCACGCTGCGCGGGATGCGGAAATACTCCACGGTGCGCGCCAGGGCGAAGGAGTTGGGCGGAATCACGCAGACATCACCCTTGATATCGACGAAGCTCTTCTCGTCGAAGGCCTTGGGGTCCACCACCGCGGAGTGGATATTGGTGAACACCTTGAAATCGTCGGCGCAGCGCACATCGTAGCCGTAGCTGGAGGTGCCGTAGGAGATCACCCGACGATCGTTCACATAGCGAACCTGATCGGCCTCGAAGGGCTCGATCATGCCCTCCTGCGCGGCCATGCGACGGATCCACTTGTCGGACTTGATGCTCATCGGGACATTTCCTGCTGGAGTGAAGTCTAGGGCCTGGGCGCCAGGCAGCGGGGCAGCCATGATAGCGGCCCCGTGCACGGGCGTCACCTCGCTCAGTCGCCGAAGGAGATACTCGGACCCTCGGCGGCCTGACCCTGAACCTGTTCGGCCACCTGGCGGGCCATATCACGGAAGGTGGCGGTCACCTCGCCGTCCGGCTCGGCGATCACCGTGGGTCGCCCACCGTCGACCTGCTCGCGAATGGACAGCGCCAGCGGTAGCCGACCCAGCAGGCGGGTCTCGTACTCATTCGCGATGCGCTCGCCGCCGCCCTCGCCGAAGATCGGCTCGCCATGGCCGCAGTTCGAACAGACGTGGAGGCTCATGTTCTCCACCACGCCGAACACCGGCACGTTGACCTTGCGGAACATCTCGATGCCCTTGCGGGCATCCAGCAGGGCGATGTCCTGGGGCGTGGTGACGATCACAGCGCCGTCCACCGGGACCTTCTGGGCCAGGGTCAGCTGGATGTCGCCGGTGCCCGGCGGCATGTCGATGAACAGGAAGTCCAGGTCGTCCCACTGGGTCTGGGTCAGCAGCTGCTGGAACGCGCCGGCCACCATGGGGCCCCGCCAGACCATGGGCTCACGCACGTCGACCATGAAGGCCATGGACATCGCCTGGAGGCCATGAGCCTCGAGCGGATACATGCGGTTCTCGCCGGCGGCCTGAGGGCGCACCCCCTCACCCACGCCCAGCATCTGGGCCTGACTCGGGCCATAGATGTCGGCATCGAGGATGCCCACCCGGTAGCCTTCGGCGGCCATGGCCAGCGCCAGGTTGGCGGTGACGGTGGACTTGCCCACCCCGCCCTTGCCGGATGCCACGGCGACGATATGCTTGACCCCTTCGATCACGGACTGCTCCTCTTGCTTGTCATCGGCGGGGTGAAAGTCGCCACCCCGCTCTGTCGGTAATAGGCTTTCAGAAATCGGCTCTCGGGCCAGTATACGCACGAGGCCTGGCGCCGTCCCGGCTCCCCAACGGCAGACGGCGGGCCGAGGCCCGCCGTCGCATTGGGATCATCTCGAGAGAGGGTTACTCCTGGTCGGACTCGGGTTCCTCAGTGGTAACGGCGGCCTCCAGGTCGGCCAGCTCATTGCGCCAGCTGGCCAGTTGACCCTCGAGGCGCTGGAGCTGTTCCTCGCGGCGCTCCGCCTCGGCCTCGACGGTAGCGACCTCGTCGCGGCCGATGCCGATGGCGATCTTAAGGTCGTCGAGCTCGGTGCGGGCCTCCTGCACATCGGCGCGAGCGGCGTCGCGCTCCTCACGGGCCGACGCGACCTCCTCGGCCACCTCGTCGCGCCAGATCTCCAGCGCCTCGACCTCCTCCTCGAGGGCCTCGAGATAAGCCTGGCGCTCATCGAGCTCGGCCTCGACGCCGGCAAGCTGCGCCTCGGTCTCTTCGATCTGCTCGCGCAGTGACACCAGCTCAGCCTCTGCCTCATCGCGGGCCGCCTCGGCTTGCTCGCGCGTATCAACCGCCTCCTGCCGCTCTTCGGCGGCCTCCTGCCGGGCGGCCTCCGCCTCCTGGCGGGCCTCCTCGGCGTCCTGGCGGGCGGCATCGGCGTCGTCGCGAGCCTGCTTGACGGACTCGACCTCCTCGCCCAGCGCTTCGAGGGACGCCTGCAGCTCGGCCTGCTGGGCTTCAAGGGTCTCGAGCTCTTCCTGGAGCCCGCTGCGCTGTTCGGTAAGCGCCTCGAGCTGCGCCTCGGCCTCGCTTATCGCATCGTTCAGACGCTCCAGCTCGGCTCGTGCCTCGGCCTGCTCCTCGGCAAGGGCAGCCTCGGCGGCATCGCGCTCGTCCTGGAGCCCGGCCAGGCGCGCCTGCAGGGCCTCGATCTCCTCGCCGACTTCGTCTCGCTCGTCGAGCTGACTGACCAGCGCCTGGTTGCGGGACTCCAGCGCAGCGAGCTCGGATTCCAGGGCCTCGCGAGCCTCGCGGTGGGAGCCGGAGTTGGACTGGGCGATGATGGCCCAGATGACGGCGACGGCGGCGACGCCTGCCAGTCCCCTGACACGGTTATCCTTGAACGGTGACGTCTGGGAGGTTTCCGACATGGATGCATCCTCTCTCATTCAACCTTGGGATCGGGACCGGCCGGCATGGGACCGAACGGCCAAGCACTACGAAATCAGCCTACTCGATATTCAGCGTACCCGAAACTCAGCATACAGAGCGGGTCATCAAGGGGAAAGAGACGCTATCCCGGTCGACTCAACGCTCAGAAACGCTCCCCGGGTCTCAGGTAGCGCCACTCGCCAACCGGCACTCGACCCAGCGATACCCCCCCGATGCGCAGCCGCCGGGTAGCGACCACGGTCAGCCCCACGGCTCGGCACATCAGCTCAAGCTGTCCGGGCACCATGCCCTTGAGCGCGAATCGCAGCCGGGTCTCGCTTTGCCAGCTGACGCTTCCCGGTGCCAGCCGCCGCCCGGGCACCGCCGAGCCATCGCACAGTGATGCCAGCTGGCGCTCGTCAAGGCTGCCGATCACCTCCACCTGCCACTCCTCCTCCAGCCGCGCGCGGCCCTCGTCGAGGCGACGCGCCACCCCTCGGTCCTGGGTGAATACCAGCAGGCCCTCTTCGCCGATGGACAGCGGCAACAGCGTCGCCAGGCCGCGGAAGTGCGCCTTCAGGGGCGCCTTGCCGGCAGGATCCTGCGACCAGTGCGTGGCCTTTCGGATCACCCGCCTGGCCAGATCTTCGCCCCTTGCCTCGCCGGCACCGATGTCGGCGGGCGCGTTGAACAGCAGCGTGGCCGAGGGGATCTCTCGGGGCGTGGCGCCGGGGACCAGTTCGATGCGTTGATCCAAGATCTTGAACTGGGGCTCTTCGACGATCACGCCATCGACCTTCACCCAGCCACCAGAGATGTACAGCTCAGCCTCGCGGCGCGAACAGGGCAGCTCCCGGGCCAGACGCTTGGAGAGCCGCTCGACGGCATCCCTATCATTCATGTCTCGTCCCTCTTCGATAACCATCTCAGTAAGCCAGCCAGATGCAGTGCCTGGCGCCCTTGCCGGGGCGGTGGGCGCGAACCGTGACCGTCTCGACCAGCAAGCCGATGCGCCTCAGGCGCTCGGTGAAGGCCGGGTCCTGGCCCGCCGACCATACCGCCAGGACACCGTCCGGACGCAGCGCCTGCTGGGCAGCGGCCAGTCCGTCGGGGGAGTAGAGCCAGTCATTCTCGCGCCGCGTCAACCCCTCGGGGCCGTTGTCCACGTCGAGCATGATGGCGTCGAAGCCACCGGGCTCGCGGCGCAGCAGCTCACCCACATCGCCGACGCTGACCCGGGTGCGCGGGTCGTTGAGCGGATAGCCAGCGGCGGCGCCCAGCGGGCCCTGATTCCACTCCACGACCCCAGGCACCAGCTCGGCCACCACCACCTCGGCATCCTCGCCAAGAGCGGCCAGCGCCGCGGCCAGGGTAAAGCCCATGCCCAGGCCGCCTACCAGCACCCGGGCACCGGGACGGTCGGCGACCCGCTGGCAGGCCAGTTCGGCCAGAGCATCCTCGGAGCCGTGCAGGCGAGTGTTCATCAGCTCACCGGCGGTTCCGGCGATGCGGATGGAGAACTCGTCGTTGCGCCGAAGCAGGCGCAGCTCGCTGCCCTTGCCGGGAATGCTGGCGGTGCCGATCAGTTCAAACTTGGCCATGGTCTCTCGCTGGCAATATAAAGGTAAGCGTTGGAACCCCGCGGCGGCTGACGCCTCGAATATGTGGCTCGCGCCAGCCCAATACATCCAGCGGGCAAGGAGTCTCGATGACGAACCTGCGCCACAAGAATGTCGTTCATGCCCTGCTGGGGGGGCTCATTATGCTGGCTGTCGCCGCTGCATGCCATGCGCAGGCCGACGAGGCGGCACGGCAAGTCCCCTTTTCGCCGAATGCGCTGGAGCGCCTCGACGCCCGGGCCACAAGCCTCGACCGCCTGCACGCCGTGGTGGTGGCCCAGAATGGCGAGATTCGCTTCGAGCGCACCTATGGCGGACCCGGGGTCGACCGTCCCGCCAACATCAAGTCGCTGTCGAAGACGGTGCTGGCGGCGCTGGTCGGCGCCGCCATTCAGGAAGGCGTGATCGACTCCCCCGACCAGCCCGTGGCAGCATTGCTCGGCCCCCTGGTACCTGCCCGGGCCGACCCCCGGGTCCGGGAGATCACCGTGGGGCACCTGCTGTCGCTGCAGGCCGGCCTCGAGCGCACCTCCGGTGGAAATTATGGCGCCTGGGTCGCCAGCCCCGACTGGGTGCGCGACGCCCTGTCCCGCCCCTTCGTCGACGAGCCGGGTGGGCGCATGCTCTATTCTACCGGGTCCAGCCACCTGCTCTCGGCGGCGCTGACCCGGGCCAGTGGCGAGAGCACCCTGACGCTGGCGCGGCGGCTGCTGGGCGAGCCTCTGGGCATCGCCATTCCCGCCTGGCCCCGCGACCCCCAGGGAATCTACTTCGGCGGCAACGACATGCGCCTCTCGCCTCGAGCGCTGATTCGGATCGGCGAGCTCTATCGCCTGGACGGCGTCATCGACGGCCGGCGGGTGCTGCCCGAGGGCTGGGTCGATACCTCATGGGAGCCCCGTGGCACCTCGCGCTGGACCGGCGATGGCTATGGGTATGGCTGGTTTGTCACCGAGCTCGCCGGCGAGACCGTCTACTACGGTCGCGGCTTCGGCGGCCAGGCACTCTACGTGATTCCCGCTCGGGAGCTTTCCGTCGCCATCACGGCAGATCCCCACCCACCCTCACCCGGCGGGCAGTATCAGCAGGAACTGCACGCCCTCATCGAGGAGATGCTGGAAGCGGAATGAGCGAGTGACGTCGGTGAGGCGAGGTTCAATATAACACCACCGCCAGACCATCCCTGGGTTATTCAGAGTCAGTCGGAACATCCTCGCTGACGCTCCCTGGGGGCAAGGCTCGACCCGTTGACGCAAGGCGTCGCGGCAAGCGTATGATGCAGGGACGCCCATGGACGGCCAGGCCAATGCTTCCTCCTTTCCCACCGCGCACCAAGCGCCACCTCGCCGTCACCCTGCTGCCGCTGGTGTGCCGCTTCCTGTGGCGGGTACTCACGGCCTTTCTGCGCAACCGCGGCATCCTGCTGGCAGGCGGGGTGGGGTACAACATCCTGCTCTCCATCGTGCCGCTGTTTGCGCTTCTGGTGGTACTGCTGGCCCGGGTGGTGGACGAGACGCATCTGCTGGGAGTGCTGAGCATCCAGGCCCAGCACCTGGCACCCGCCCACGCCGAGGTGCTGCTCGATGCGGTGCGTGCCCTGCTCGACACCCGGGAGGTCATCGGCATCCTCGGCTTCCCGGTGCTGCTGCTGTTCAGCTCCTTCGCCTTCCGCATGCTGGAGGACGCCCTGGCGATCATCTTCCACGCCCCGGACACTCATCATCACGGGCGCAGTGCCTGGGTCTCGGTGCTGTTGCCCTATGCCTTCATGGTCGTGCTGGGCGCGGGGCTGATGGCACTCACCCTGCTGGTGACCCTGGCCAGCTCCCTCAATGCCCTGTGGCTGGCATTGTTCGACCGCGAACTGCCCATGTCCGGACTCTCGGAGCCGGTACTCAACCTGGCCAGTTTCCTGGGGGTCTTCCTGCTGTTCAGTGCCATCTACAAGGTGCTGCCAGTAGTGCAGGTGGCGCTGCGCCGAGCCATCATCGGGGGCCTGGTCGCCTCTCTGCTGTGGGAGGGGGTGCGTCTGCTTCTGGTCTACTACTTCGCCAACATCTCCTTCGTCAACGCCGTCTACGGGTCGCTGGCCACCCTGATCGTGATGCTGCTGAGCCTGGAGGTGGGCGCCATCATCCTGCTGCTTGGCGCCCAGGTGATCGCCGAGCTGGAACACAATGCCCGCCAGGGGCTGAAGTGGTACATCGACCCCCGCCGCCAGCCGGTTACCCGACTGGACTGAGGATTGCCCGGGGCGATCAGCGCCGAGTGGTCTCCGAATCGCCTCGACGCAGCCTGCGGATCAGGGCCCACAGGCTCTTGCCACTGACCATCCCCAGCAGATAGATCACCACCAGCAGCAGCGCCAGGGGCAGCGACATACTCCAGGTCAGGAAGCGGACCTCCACCATGGTGATGTTCTGCACGATAAGGATCAGTACCAGCGCCGTGATGATCATCTTCACGGCGAGCCACAGCTTGTCCATGCCCGGTCTCCCTCTCGAATTGACCCTCCAAAGCTGGCCGGCGACCCGACGGCTGTCAAGGGATACCGCGGCCGGAGCGTCGAGACCCGTCAACCGTCAGAAGGTAGAGAGACCGCTGGCTTCCATGATCCGATAGCGCAGCCGCTGCCAGGCCGTCGTGTCATCGAAGGCCGCGAAGGGCTCGCTGGTGGTGCGCTCCGGCGAGCTGTGCCAGCGCCGCTCGAAGAAGGCTGCGGCCTGGCCCAGGGCAAGGGAATCGGCCGTGCCCAGCAGCCTGATGCTGGTCTCCAGATTCAGGTTATCGAGGTTTCGCCGGGTGAAGTTGGCCGAACCGAGGATCAGCTCCGCTTCGCTTCCATCCCCTGGACGGCGCAGCAACAGCTTGCTGTGGCACTGCTCGCCTCGGGTGGCACACCAGCGCACCGCGATGCCGGACTCGACGAGTTCGCGCCCCACCGGCCGGTTGGGAATACCGCCCTTCTCGAGGCCGAAGGCATCGCGGTTGAGGTCCAGCAGCGCGCGCACCTCGACGCCTCTTTTCCTGGCCTGCTTGAGCGCTTCGATCACGCCGCGATGGGCGAGGTAGAAGACCGCCAGATCGAGTCGGTCGCCCTCTCCGCTCGCCTCGATGGCCGCCAGCAGGGCGTCGCGGATCGCCCCCTCGGTGAGCAGCTGCAGCCTGGCACCCTCACCGTTGGACGTGCCTGGCAATGGCTGTGGGCCCGGCAGGCTGACGCCTGACCAGGCGGCGATCGTGCGCTCGGAGGCCAGCAGGTCCAGGGCCACGGCACCCTCGAAGCGCAGGGCGACGTTGCCGTGGAGGCTACTGGCATCATGGGGATTGGCCGAGGTGACCAGCCCCGCCCAGCCCTCGCCCCGATCCACCACCAGGGTCTTGCGATGGTTGGCATTGAAGTTGAGCAGCGCCAGGTAGCTGCGCAGGGTCACCCGCCCTGGCCCCAGGGCATTGGGGAGCCAGCCCGCCCGGGCGCTGTTTCCCAGCCAACGCAGCCCCAGGTGCCATAGCCCCGACCAGAGGGGGTTGGAAGCGCGCAGTCGATCGAGATCGGTCAGTACCACGGTGATGCCGGCAAGCCGCAGGGCCTCGAGATGGTCGAGTTCGAGCCCGCCGTAGAGGGTATTGAGCGGATCGCTGATCACCACCGCCTCAAGCCCCGGATGGCGCCGCTTCTGCTCGATCAGGGCGTCGGCAAGCTCAGCCGTGAGGGGCCGGAAGCTGCCCCCCTCGCTGTTACCGGCAAAATCGTTGAACAGGAACATGTCCAGCACTACCAGGCGCCGAGCCTCACCGATCAGCGCCAGCATCTCGTCGAAGATGGCCTGGTCGAGGTGGCGCCCTCCCTGGGCATCGAACCAGGACTCGTCGGCCAGGAACGCCACCTCCCCGACCGTGTGCTCAGGCCAGGCCTCCCCGATACCCTCTGCCAGGGGCTTGCCGCGCTGCCAGAGACCCATGGCGATCCACGCCGCCAGCACCGCCACCACGATCCATGGCCACATGCGTCGCCTCCTCGTTTTCTCCACGGCCTGCCCCCTGTCCGGCACCCATTGGACCAAAGTTTACGTTTACGTAAGGTGCGAAAAAAGCGCCCTGCATGTCGACAACAATATCGACATATCGCGTCTTTTTAGCCTCAAAAGCCCGTAATTTCGCGATTTTTCGACACGCCACCCCCACAATTGTCGACACTGGGCGCAGGCACGGGGCGGGGCGTCTCGTTACAAGGTCGAATGTTCCCTCCCGGTCGCCCCAAGTACAAACCTCACAGCCAAGAACAACAACAGCAAGCGAGGAATGCCCATGAACAACCCCAACCGCTGAGGTTAACGACGTGCTACTCAAACGTAAGTATGGTCAGGAACAACCCTACTGGCCGGTGGGCCCCTTCAAGGTCCGCCTCCCCTTCATCCACTTTCCCTGGGCCATACCGGAGACCATTCAGGCCCTGGTGATGTTCGTCATCTCGCTGGGCATGATCCCCCTGCTGGAGCAGTATCTCGGCATTCCCTATGAAGTGGCGCTGGCCTTCGTCGTGGTCTGCGGCATCGGCTTCATCCTGCCGCCGCTGCTGGGCATTCCCTTCATCGCCGGCTGGATTACCCCGGCCATCCCCGTGGTACTACTGTTCATCGGGCAGTATGAACCGGGCCCCGATGCTCTCAAGGCGATGATCGCCCTGCAGCTGATGGTCACCGCCATCTTCCTGTTCATGGCCGTCACGCGCCTGGGTACCAAGCTGGTCAACAACGTCCCCGACTCCATCAAGGCGGGCATCCTGCTGGGCGCCGGCATCGCCGCCATCAGCGGCGAGATCAGCGTAGGCGGCCGGCTCTACAATACTCCGATCTCGCTGGGCATCGGCGGCCTGATCACACTCTATGTGCTGTTCTCGCTCTCCTTTCGCGATCTGGCCGAGAAATATCGCTGGGCGCGCAACATCGTGGCCTATGGCATGGTGCCGGGCATGCTGATCACCATGGCCATCGGCTGGGGCGTAGGCGAGTATCCGCTGCCGACGGTTGAGTGGGGCATCGCCGTACCCGACTTTGGCGGCATCTGGGCCTACCTGCCCTTTTCCATCGGCGCACCCGGCCCCGAGCTGATGATCGCCGCGATTCCCACCGCCATCATCGCCTACATCATCGCCTTCGGTGACATCATCGTCGGCCAGACCCTGATCAAGCGCGTCGACCACCTGCGCCCCGACGAGAAGATCGAGGTCGACGTCGACCGGGTGCACCTGATCACCGGCCTGCGCAACCTGATGCACTCCCTGCTGGCCCCCTATCCCGGCCTTGCCGGCCCGCTGTTTACCGGCGCCATGGCCACTGTTACCGAACGCTACCGCTATGGCCGCAACGCCATGGAGAGCATCTACTCCGGCACCGCGGTGTTCTGGATCGTCGGCTTCTTCGCGCTGTTCATGCTGCCGCTGGTCACCGCCTTCCGTCCGGTGCTTCCCATCGCGCTCTCCATCACTCTGCTGATCACCGGCTACCTGTGCATCGCCGTGGCCGTGGAGCAGATCAAGAATGCCACCGCCATGGGCGTGGCGGGCATCATGGGCGTGGTGCTGGCGACCCACGGGGCCGCCTGGGGCCTGGGCATCGGCCTGATCCTCTACTTCCTGATCGAGCACCGCGCGCGAAGCGTGCGCGACGTCGAGGAAGAGGAACCGATCCACGTGGAGGATGACATGGTCGTCGAGCAGGATGACGGCCGCGAAGAGGTCATTCCGGCCAACCGCTGAACGGCGACCTGATGCCAGGCGTTATGCCGGCAGCCAGCAGACGGGCCGCCCCTCGGGGCGGCCCGTCTGCATTGACGACCGTCGGTGGCTCAAGCGTCGTTAGGAAGGCGGCCCGCGAAACAGGTGGGGTCGTCGCTGATCACGCTGGACACGCCCCAGCCCCACTGGTGAGCGAAGGCTGCCGGATCGTTGGCGGTGTAGCAAATAAGCGGGTAGCCCGCCTCCCTGACTGCCAGGGCACCGCGTCGACTGAGGCGTTTCCAGTCGGCGTGAACGCTGAAGGCCTCCAGCGCCTCGCAGCGCTGCCGCCAGTCGCCGGGAATGCCTTCAAAGAGTGCGCCCAGGGCCAGCCGCGAGGCGGGGGCCAGATCCCGGGCGCAGGCCAGCGCCGCGGCGTTGAAGGAGGAGACGATCAGCCGCTCGGGGGGCAGCGCATCCAACGCCGCGGGTATCGCCTCTTCCACCAGTGCCGCGGCACTCCGACCCCGGTTCACCTTGAGCTCCAGGTTCAGTCCAAGCCCCAGGGCGTCAACCAGTGCGAGCATCTCGGAAAGCGTGGCGATACGCTCGCCACGAAACTCATCGCCGAACCAGCCGCCCACGTCCAACCGGCGAGCACGGGGCAGATTCAGGTCGACGAGCCGTGCGCGACTGTCAGAGCAGCGCTTGACCGTGGCGTCATGCCAGATCACCGGCGTACCGTCGCCGAGCAGCTGCACGTCCAGCTCGACCCAGCGGCAGTCGGCCGCATGGGCGGCGCGTACCGCAGAGAGGGTGTTTTCGGGGGCTCTGGCCGACAGTCCCCGGTGGGCAATCAGACGTGGCAGGGCAATGGCGGGATGGGACATGCAGTGGGCTCGGCTCCGGTAAGACGAAGGATTGCGGCATCGGCGCCCTTCATGACGCGAATGGACAACAGCATAACGACCGGGTGGCGCCACGCCCAGCATCTTGCCCGCGGCCGGAGTGTGCTAGGCTTCGCGCGATCAGGTCATGCGAACGGGGAGAAGCAATGAGGGTAGTGAGTCTCGAGGCCGGTGCCAGGCGCGACGCCTGTCTGGCAAGACTGTGCGCGGCGGTGCATGGCACCCAGGCGGGGCTGGCTCCGCTGGTCGACTTCAGCGGCACCCGTCACCTGCTGTTTCCCGCCGAGGCCGCTCGCCTCTGGGCCCTGCTGGACGACAGAGGCCGCCCCCTGGCGCTGGCGCTGCTGGTCATGGATGAAAGCGGCGAAGGGATGGCCCTCAGGCTCGCCGCCTCCCTCGAGGAGAGCCGAGAGCCTCTGCGGCGGCTGATCCGCGATCTGGCCCTCAACGCGCCCCTCAGCGCAACGCCGACCGAGACCCTCGACGAAGCGTTCCTGCATGAGTGCGGACTCACCCGCTGGATCGAGAACGGCCAGGGACAGCGGGTCGGTCTTGCCTTCCAGCACCCGGCCGCGCTCTCCGGCAGGCTGGCGACACCGCTGACCTTCGACGATCAGGCCGTGCTGCGCCGCTTCAAGCACGAGCGCACCTTCTTCGAGGCGGAGAAGCGCGCCTTCGTCGAGGGGCTCGACACAGTCTGAACCCGCCGCCGGCGATGCCGACTTGACCGGACGGGCGATCGGCGTTTGGATGTTTCCCGTATGCCGACTGTCACTCATCCCATACAGCTTATATTAAAACAAGGACTTATCGACATGGCCAAGCGTATCCAGTTTGCCCGCACCGGCGGCTCCGAGGTGCTCGAACTCGTCGAGGCCTCCACCGGCGAGCCGGGCCCGGGCGAAGTGCGGGTCGCCAACCGCGCCATCGGCCTCAACTTCATCGACATCTATTTCCGCACCGGGCTCTATCCGGCGCCCTCTCTGCCCTCCGGCCTCGGCACCGAAGGCGCCGGCGTCGTCGACGCCGTGGGCGAAGGGGTCACGAACCTCTCGCCCGGTGACCGCGTGGCCTACGCCCAGGGCCCGCTGGGCGCCTACGCCGAGCTGCACACCCTGCCCGCCGAAAAGCTGGTGGCGCTGCCCGAGTCCGTCGACTTCGAGACCGCCGCGGCCAGCATGCTCAAGGGGCTGACCGTACAGTATCTGATGCGCCAGACCTTTGCGCTCAAGGGGGGCGAGACCATCCTCTGGCACGCCGCCGCCGGCGGCGTGGGCTCCATC
Organism: Halomonas sp.; assembly: GCA_003553625.1. Taxonomy (GTDB): domain Bacteria; phylum Pseudomonadota; class Gammaproteobacteria; order Pseudomonadales; family Halomonadaceae; genus Halomonas. The sequence continues at coordinate 10,534 of PWEV01000108.1, read as the reverse complement.
GCCTGCCAGTGGGCCAGGGCCCTGGGCGTGAAGCTGATCGGCACCGTGAGCTCCCCCGAAAAGGCGGCGCTGGCCGAGAAGAACGGCGCCTGGGCCACCATCGACTATACCAGGGAAGACGTGGTAGCCCGGGTGCGCGAGCTGACCGATGGCGCCATGTGCGACGTGGTCTATGACTCGGTGGGCAAGGACACCTGGGAGACCTCGCTGGACTGCCTCAAGCCGCGTTCGCTGATGGTCAGCTTCGGCAACGCCTCCGGGGCCGTGGAGGGCGTCAATATCGGCATCCTCAACCAGAAGGGCTCGCTGTTCGTCACCCGTCCCAGCCTCAACGGCTATGCCGATACGCCCGAGCGGCTCCAGGGCATGGCCGACGAGCTCTTCGCCATGCTCGAGAGCGGCAAGCTCAAGGTCGACGTCTCGCACCGCTATCCCCTCAGCGAGGCCGGCAAGGCCCAGGACGCCCTGCAGGGTCGCCAGACCACCGGCTCCACCATCCTGCTGCCCTGAATCAACGACCGACCCGTCAGACGCAGATCGCCCGGCCGCTGGCCGGGCGAACTGCGTTCGTGCCGAGCCTTGGGCCAGCCGACGCTCAGCGCTGCCGCTGCAGCCGGCGTTGACGCAGCACCCGCCGAGCCAGGGGTACCAGCGCCGCCAGGCCGAGCACCGCGATGGCCAGCACCACCAGCAGCAGCGGATTGCCGGTGTGGGCATGCACCGCGGGGGCGTCGTGGCCGGGATGGGCGTGGGCCACTCCGGCCAGCAGCAAGGGGGCGGCGGCCAGTGCGACACGCGCCGTGAGAGTAGAGGGGTGCATCATGGTGGCGTCCTCCTAGTGGACAGGTTCGATGATCAAGGGCATCAGGCGGTGGCGACCGCGGAGCGGCGCTCCGGCGGCCGGCGCTCCGGCAGCATGCCGCGGTCGAGAATGAACTGGATGATCGTCTCGAGCCCCACGCCGTCGTAGAGGTTGGCGAAGACAAAGGGACGCTCGCCGCGCATCATCTTCGAGTCGCGCTCCATCACCGCAAGCGAGGCGTGCACCTGCTCGGCGATATCGATCTTGTTGATGATCAGCAGGTCCGATTTGGTGATCCCCGGCCCGCCCTTGCGCGGGATCTTGTCGCCGGCGGAGACGTCGATCACGTAGAGGGTCAGGTCCGAGAGTTCGGGGCTGAAGGTGGCCGAGAGGTTGTCGCCGCCGGACTCGACCAGAACCAGTTCCAGTCCCGGGTGGCGTTCCTGAAGCTCGTCGATGGCCGCCAGGTTCATGGAGGCGTCCTCGCGGATGGCGGTGTGGGGGCAACCGCCGGTCTCCACGCCGAGGATGCGATCCGCGGCCAGCGCCTCGTGCTTGAGCAGGAAGTCGGCATCCTCGCGGGTGTAGATGTCATTGGTGACCACGGCGATATCGTAGTGGTCACGCAGGGCCAGGCAGAGCTGCTTGAGCAGGGCCGTCTTGCCGGAGCCCACCGGGCCACCGACGCCTATCCGCAGGCAATGGGTCATGGTCTTTTCTCCTGGTTTTCCGCACTAACTTCGAAATAGCCGCGAATACTGTGTCTCATGCAGGGCGCTGCCCAGTGCCAGGCCGGGCAGCACCGGGCCGAGGTCGTCGTCATGCATCCCAAGCGCCTCGTCCACCGCAGAGACCAGCGCCGGGCGCAGCCGCTCCACCAGCCGCTGGGCGGCGGTATGCCCCAGCGGCAGGGCCTTGCAGGCGACGGCCAGCTGGTTCTCCAGCCAGGCCCAGGCGAAGCCGAGCAGTGCCTGGCGCACCGGCACCCTGCGGACCTGAGCCGTCCAGGCGAAGACCGTGACGTAGCCGGCACCCGTCGGCAGAGCCGGCGCCCCACGTGCCGTGCTGGCAGGCAGCAGCTCAAGGCTGCCCAGCAGGCGAGCGAGCGAAGCCCCGAGACGGGCGTCCTCGGCGGCGAGCTCGGCGGTCTCGCGGTTGGCGGCAAGCCACTGATCCCACTCGGCCACCGCCTCGCCATCGCCCGCCGCCCAGGCCGCCTGCAGGCGCGAAAGCGCCGGCAGCTCGCAGCGCGTCAGGCCATCCTCGAGCACCCCTTCGAGCCAGTCGCCGAGGCTCGCCTCGTCCGCGACCCAGCCAAGCTCGAAGGCACTCTCCAGCCCCTGGGAGAAGGCGAAGGCGCCGATGGGCAGCGCGGGGCTGACCAGCTGCAGCAGCCCCAGCAGCGCCAGGTCGTCGCCCTGCCCCGCCGCCGGCGTCATGGCGGCCTCAGTGGGCATGGGGGTGGCCTGGGTCATGATCATGGTGGTGAGGCTCATGGCCGTGGTCATGGGGGAGCGAATGGCCGCCCGCCTGCTGGTAGGCACCGGGCTCCGGGTCGAAGGTGGCCTCATGATGCTCGAGCACCGCTCCCAGCCGTTCGGCCAGCGCCTCCAGTACATGGTCGGGCGGAAAGCGCACGAAACCGCCCCGCGCATCCTCCCCCAGCGCCAGCTGCACGTGGCGGTTGCCCAGATGGTAGGCAAGCCGCGCCAGGGGCAGGCCGGACGCAACGCGTGCGGTGACCACCGGCTCGACGGCGGCACGAATGCGCACTACCTCGCCCCCCTCTGCGCGCAGCCCCTCGCCGTCGCGCAGCACGGGGCCGCGATCCAGGAACAGGCCCAGCTCGCGCCCGCTGTCGCTAACCGCCTTGAGGCGTCCCAGCACGCGCCGTTCATAGGGTAGCGTCAGGCTGTCGGTGGCCCGCTCCGCGTCGATGACCCCCAGGCGTTCTGTCAGTGTCAGCATGTCGACTCCTAGAAGAGGTGGTAGCGTTGAGCCAGGGGCAGCTCGGTGGCGGGCTCGCAGGTCAACAGTTCGCCGTCGCAGCGCACCTCGTAGGTCTGCGGGTCCACGCTGAGTTCGGGGCAGGCGTCGTTGAGCTTCATGTCGCCCTTGCGCACGCCGCGCACATCGCGGCACGCGGAGAGCTCGCTATTGAGCCCCAATCGCTCCTTGATACCGGCGTCCAGCGCCGCCTGGCAGACAAAGGTCAGGCGCGTCTGGCTGGCGGCGCGTCCCAGGGCGCCGAACATGGTGCGGTAATGAACCGGCTGGGGCGTAGGGATCGAGGCGTTGGGGTCGCCCATGGGGGCGGCGGCGATCATCCCGCCCTTGATGATCATGGCGGGCTTGGTGCCGAAGAAGGCCGGCTTCCAGAGCACCAGATCGGCCAGCTTGCCCACCTCCACGGAGCCCACCTCGTGGCTGATCCCGTGGGTGATCGCCTGGTTGATGGTGTACTTGGCGATGTAGCGCTTGGCCCGAAAGTTGTCGGCGCCGAGTGCCTCGTCCTCGGGCAGCAGGCCACGCTGGACCTTCATCTTGTGGGCGGTCTGCCAGGTCCGGCAGATCGACTCGCCGACCCGGCCCATGGCCTGGGAGTCGGACGCGATCATCGAGATCACTCCCAGGTCGTGGAGGATATCCTCGGCGGCGATGGTCTCGCGGCGGATGCGGGAATCGGCGAAAGCCACGTCCTCGGGAATGTTCGGGTCGAGGTGGTGACACACCATCAGCATATCCAGGTGCTCGTCGATGGTGTTGACCGTGTAGGGCCGCGTCGGATTGGTGGAGGACGGCAGCACATAGGGCTTCGAGCAGGCGGTGATGATGTCCGGTGCGTGGCCGCCCCCGGCCCCTTCGGTGTGGTAGGTGTGAATCCCGCGCTCCTTGAAGGCCGCCAGGGTGTCTTCCACAAAGCCCGACTCGTTCAGGGTGTCGGTGTGAATGGCAATCTGGACGTCATAACGCTCGGCGACCGAGAGGCAGTTGTCGATGGCCGCCGGCGTGGTGCCCCAGTCCTCGTGGAGCTTGAGGCCCATGGCGCCGGCCTCGAGCTGGGCCTCGAGCGCCTCGGGCAGGCTGGCATTGCCCTTGCCGAGGAATCCGATGTTCATCGGCAGACCGTCCACCGCCTGGAGCATCTTGCCAAGGTGCCACGCCCCCGGGGTGCAGGTGGTGGCATTGGTACCGGTAGCCGGTCCGGTGCCGCCGCCCAGCATGGTGGTGATGCCACTCATCAGCGCCTCTTCCACCAGTTGGGGGCAGACGAAGTGGATATGGGCGTCCAGGCCGCCGGCGGTCAGAATCTTGCCCTCGCCGGCGATGATCTCGGTGCCGGGGCCGATGACGATCGTCACGTCGGGCTGGGTGTCGGGATTGCCCGCCTTGCCGATAGCGGCGATGCGACCCTGCTGGAGGCCCACGTCGGCCTTGACGATGCCCCACCAGTCGAGGATCAGGGCGTTGGTGATCACGGTGTCCATTACCGTGGCATCCTGGCGCTGGCTCTGACCCATGCCGTCGCGGATCACCTTGCCGCCGCCGAACTTCACCTCCTCGCCATAGTGGGTGGCATCGCGCTCCACCTCGATCCACAGCTCGGTGTCGCCGAGGCGAACCCGGTCGCCCACCGTGGGGCCGTACATGTCGGCATAGGCCTGGCGGCTGATGGTATTGGGAGAGCTCATGACTGTCCTCCTTCAAGCTTCCCCATGACCTCACCGCGAAAGCCGTAGACATGGCGCCGACCGGCGTAGGGGATCAGCGTCACCTCGCGGGTCTGGCCCGGCTCGAAGCGAATCGCCGTGCCGGCGGCCACATCGAGACGATGGCCACGGGCCTTGGCACGGTCGAAGGTGAGGGCCGGGTTGGCCTCGGCGAAGTGGTAGTGGGAGCCGATCTGGATCGGACGGTCGCCGGTGTTGGCAACCTCGACGGTGATCCGCTCACGCCCCTCGCAGAGCGCGATCTCGCCGTCCTTCAACTGGTACTCACCTGGAATCATCGGACCGGACATCTTCGCGGGCTCCTTAGACAATGGGGGTGTGGACGGTGACCAGCTTGGTGCCGTCGGGGAAGGTGGCCTCGACCTGCCCCTCGTCGACCATCTCGGCCCCCCCCTCCATGACGTCGTCGCGGGAGAGGATCTCGCGGCCCGCGCTCATCAGATCGGCCACCGTGCGCCCATCGCGAGCGCCCTCCAGGATCTCGAAGCTGATCAGCGCCACGGCCTCGGGGTAGTTGAGCTTCAAGCCTCGGGCGCGGCGACGTTCGGCCAGCTGGGCTGCCATGAAGAGCAGCAGCTTGTCCTTGTCGCGGGGGGTCAGTTCCATGTCGGGTCTCCGTGGAAGATGGGGGGTCAGGTTCGCCAGATGCGCGGCGAGTGGGCCTCGAGGCCCAGCAGCCTGGGACGCAGGACCCGCCAGGCGTCCTCGCACAGCCCCCAGGCCTCGCGGCACTCCTGGCCCAGGTAACGCACCAGCAGCACACCGTGACGCACGGTGACCGCCCAGCGGGTCGAAGCGCCGAGCGCCACGCGCAGGGCCTCGACGGCCTCGGTCTCATCGTCCAGGCCCACCGCCCAGAGCGTGGCCTGCACGGTGGCGCCGCCCTGCCCCCACCGCCCGCGGAAGCGCGGATGGGACGGGTCCAGGGGCTGACGCTCGATCCATAGCGGTTTGCCGTCGCGAGTGAGCCGGAAACGCTGGTCGATGCGACCCGACACATAGGGCAGCTCGCTGGCGGGGCGACCCAGGGCCAGCACCTCCCAGCCCAGGCATCGCGCACTGCCGGCAAGCGCCACGGTGGTGGCTTGCTCACCCCGGGCCCCGTCGAAGGCGATGGTCTCCTGGGGGAGCCACTCGAGAGTGGCGCCCTGCTCCACGCGCAGGCGAACCTGCTGGTTCGCGGCGACGCCATGGGTGTCGGCTCGGTAGAGCTTGTTGGCGGCAGGCGTGGTCAAGAGGGCATGAGCCCCTGCCTCCACTCCGACATCGATACTCAGGGCGTCGCCGCTGACCAGCCCGCCAGGGGGGTGCAGCAGGTAGACATGACAGGCGCCCTGGCCCCCCTCCGGATAGAAGGGGCGCTGCACCCGCAGCGGCCCGCGATGTCGCGCGTGAACCAGGCGGGTGACGTCCCGGCGGGAAGCGAAGCCCAGATCCAGGGCGGCATCCCAGCGGCGCGCGGCATCGAACCGATGGCCGGAGTCCGTCAGCGGTGTGGCATCCCGATAAGTCTCGAAAACGGTCATGGGCGGCTCGTGATCCAGCGTGTCTGCACAGCTATCAGCAAGCGGCGTACCAGAAGGGGGAAGGAGGGGTTTTAAACTTATAATTCAGCGAGTTGAATATTGCCTAGAGCACCGATCGCACTCCCTGCGCCTTATTGAGGTGCGCCACCGCGAGAATAAATGCACCACCTGGGTGCGGCGAGACCGGCAGGCTGGCCATCAAGGTGCAAGGTGCGTCTGCCCGACGGTGATGACGCCTTGCAAGCGGTTTCCTGGCGCTGGGCGTTACAGGCGTCAGAACCTATACCGTCAGATGCTCCTTGATCAGCGCATCGGTCAGCTCGCCGATCGGACCACGGGCCACCGGTCGGCCGCGATCCATGATCACGAAGCGGTCGGCGAACTTGCGGGCGAAGGGGAGCTTCTGCTCCACCAGCAGAACGGTCAGGCCGTCCTCCTTGATCAGCCGGCGGATCACCTCGCCGATCAGGGTGACGATATTGGGCTGGATGCCCTCCCCCGGCTCGTCCAGGATCAGCAGGCGCGGCTCGATCACCAGCGCCCGGCCGATGGCCAGCTGCTGCTGCTGACCGCCGGAAAGATCGCCGCCACGGCGATGCTTCATCTCCTCGAGCACCGGGAAGAGCTCGAAGATGCGGGAGGGAATGGTGCGGCGGCTGTCGCTGCGGGCGGCCAGGCCGGTGCGCAGGTTCTCCTCCACGGTGAGCAGCGGGAAGATCTGCCGACCCTGGGGCACATAGCCGATGCCCAAACGCGAGCGCTCCTCCACGCGCTTGCGGGTCAGCTCCACGTCATCGGCATAGCGAATGCTGCCGTCGGAGACAGCCACCTCGCCCATGATCGCCTTCATCAGGGTGGTCTTGCCCACCCCGTTGCGTCCCATCACGCAGGTGCATTCCCCCGTCGGCACCTCGAGGGCGAGATCCCAGAGGGTATGGCTCTCGCCGTAGTACTGGTTGAGCTTGTCGATGGTCAGCATCACGCCTCCTCACCCAGGTAGACTTCGATCACCTTCGGGTCGTTGGACACCTGGTCCATGCTCCCCTCGGCCAGCACGCTGCCCTGGTGCAGCACCGTCACCTGGCGCGCGATGGAACGCACGAATCCCATGTCGTGCTCCACCACCACCACCGACTGCTTGCCGGCGAGCCCGGTCAGCAGCTCGGCGGTACGCGCCATCTCCTGCTCGGTCATCCCGGCCACCGGCTCGTCCACCAGCAGCAGCCGGGGCCGCTGCATCAGCAGCATGCCGATCTCCAGCCACTGCTTCTGGCCGTGGGAGAGGATCCCGGCCGGACGGCCATGCAGCTCGACCAGGCCGATGGTGACGAGCACCTCCTCGATGCGATCGCGGATCTCTCCGCTCATGCGCGCCGTCAAGGTGGGCAGGATGCGCTTGTCGGCGGCCATGGCCAGCTCCAGGTTCTCGAACACCGACAGCGCCTCGAACACCGTGGGTTTCTGGAACTTTCGGCCGATGCCGAGGCTGGCGATCTCGGGTTCGTTCATGGCCAGCAGGTCGTGTCGGCTGCCGAACCACACCGAGCCGCTGTCGGGGCGGGTCTTGCCGGTGATGATGTCCATCATGGTGGTCTTGCCGGCGCCGTTGGGACCGATGATGCAGCGCAGCTCGCCGTCGTCGACGGTCAGGTTGAGATTGTTGATGGCCTTGAAGCCATCGAAGCTCACCGTGACGTCCTCCAGATAGAGGATGGGACCGTGGCGCACGTCCACCGGCGAGACGGCGGGCACCAGGAAATCGAAGACGCGATCGCGGTCGGCGAAGGATCGCAGCAGGCTCATGGGGTCACCTCCCTGCCCGTCGCGCCACCGTCATCCGGCCGTCGGCGACGCTTCAGGCGATAGGCAAGCAGGCCGGCGACGCCTCGGGGCAGGAATACCGTGACCAGCACGAAGAGCCCGCCCAGGGCGAACAGCCAGGCGTCGGGCATCACCCCGGTGAACACCGTCTTGGCGTAGTTGACCAGTATCGCCCCGATCACGGCGCCATAGAGGGTCGCGCGGCCACCCAGCGCGACCCACAGCACGATCTCGATGGAGAACAGCGGCGAGAACTCGCTGGGGTTGATGATCCCGACCTGGGGCACGTAGAGGGCGCCGGCTAGGCCCGCCAGCATGGCCGAGACCACGAAGACGAACAGCTGGAACCGCTCGACTCGGTAGCCGAGAAAGCGGGTGCGGGCTTCGGCATCGCGGGTGGCGATGCAGACCCGTCCCAGCTTGCTGCCGACGATCGCCCGGCACAGCAGGTAGCCCAGGGCCAGCGCCACGCCGGTGGCCAGGAAGAGCCCGAGGCGGGTCTCGTTGCTGCGCAGATTGAAGCCGAGGATGTCGCGGAAGTCGGTCAGCCCGTTGTTGCCGCCGAAGCCCATCTCGTTGCGGAAGAAGGCCAGCATCAACGCAAACGTCAGCGCCTGGGTGATGATCGACAGGTAGACCCCGGTGACCCGGGAGCGGAAGGCCAGGAAGCCGAATACCAGCGCCAGGGCCCCCGGCGCCAGCAGCACCATCAGGAAGGCGAACCAGGCCATGTCGAAGCCCGCCCAGTACCAGGGCAGGCTATCCCAGCTGAGGAACACCATGAAGTCCGGCAACTCCGGGTGGCCATAGACCCCGCGGTCGCCGATCTGGCGCATCAGGTACATGCCCATGGCGTAGCCGCCCAGGGCGAAGAAGGCACCGTGGCCGAGGCTCAGGATGCCCAGGTAGCCCCACACCAGGTCCACCGCCACGGCGAGCAGCGCATAGCTCAGGTACTTGCCGAACAGATTGACGGTATAGGCGTTGACGTGCAGCGCGTGACCCTGGGGCACCGCCACATGCAGCAGCGTCACCAGGGTCATGGCGGCCAGCAGCACGGCCAGGAAGAGCTGCGTCGAGCGCTCCGCGAAGGGGCGCGTCAGCCAGAATCTCGAAGCCAGCATGAATCAGCCCTCCGCCGCACGGCCCTTCTGCGGAAAGAGTCCGCGGGGGCGCTTCTGGATGAACAGGATAATGAAGACCAGCACGATGATCTTGGCCAGCACGGCCCCGGCCCAGGGCTCCAGCACCTGGTTGATCACGCCCAGCGACAGGCCAGCCACCAGGGTGCCCCAGAGGTTTCCGACGCCGCCGAACACCACCACCATGAAGGAGTCGATGATGTAGTTCTGGCCCAGGTTGGGCCCGACGTTGGTGAGCTGGGAGAGCGCCACCCCGGCCAGGCCCGCGACCCCGGAGCCCAGGGCGAAGGTGAGGATATCGACCCGGGTCGCGCGGATGCCCATGGAGCGCGCCATGGCACGGTTCTGGGTTACCGCCCGCACCTCGAGCCCCAGCCGGGTGCGGCGCATGATCAGCATCAGGCCGGCGAACACCGCCAGGGCGAAGCCGATCACCACCATGCGGTTGAGCGTCAGCGACAGGGCGTCGTTGATGGCGATGGAGCCGCTCATCCACTCAGGCGAGATCACGGTGCGGTTCTGGGGCGAGATCACCGTTCGCACCAGCTGCTGGAGGATCAGGCTGATGCCGAAGGTGGCCAGCAGGGTCTCCAGGGGGCGACCCTTGAGGAACTGGATCACGCCGCGTTCGATGGCGATGCCGGCCAGCGCCGCCACCAGGAAGCCGGCGGGGACCGACAGGACCAGCGCCAGGCCAGGCTGGCCCGGCAACAGCTGCTGCACGGCCCAGGTGGTATAGGCGCCGAGCATGATCAGTTCGCCATGGGCCATGTTGATCACTCCCATCACGCCGAAGGTGATGGCCAGGCCGATGGCCGCCAGCACCAGCACCGAGCCCAACGAGAGCCCGAAGTAGAGGGTCTCCACGGCCCGATTGACCTTGAGCAGCTGCTCGATGTCGTTCAGCGCGCTGCGTGCCGCATCGGCCAGCACCGCATCGTCGCCATTGGCGGCGCTGCCCTCTATCGCGCCCGACGCCGCGCGGTTAAGCGCCACGCGGACCCGCGGGTGCAGGCTGCCCTGAAGGTCGGCCACCGCGGCCACCTCGCCCTGCTCCAGTCGATGGATGGCCAGCGCCTGTACCAGACGCCTGCGCACCTGCGGGTCTTCCTCGCCCTCGATCACCTCGGCCAGGGGGTCGGCAAGGTCGGCGTCCACCTCGCCCAGCAACCGCTCGGCGGAGGCGCGTCGCAGGCCGAGGTCCGCCGAATAGAGATCCACCACCGCGATGGCGCTGCGCAGCTGATTGCGCAGCGCATTGTTGATGCCGACGCGATCCAGGTCACGGCGGGACATCTCCCCCAGCGGCTCGCCGGTCAGGGCATCCGCCACCGGCCAGTCGCGGCCGCGGTTGTCGATCACCACCACGAAGCGGCCGTCCTCGACGCGCTGCAGGCGCCCGTCGAGCAGCGCCTGCAGCCAGTCGCGGGCGCGGGGATCGTCGCTGGCCACGATGGCGTCGATGGCGCGGCCCTTGGCGGGGAAGCTGCCCGCGTCGAGGGCTTCGAGCAG
>PWEV01000308.1 GCA_003553625.1 Halomonas sp. | reverse complement strand
TGGCGGGTGCGTACCGCCGCGGTGGCGTCGCTGGCCAGCGCCGCCGCCGCCCCCCTGGCCAGCCTGTGGCTGGCGCCCGACTATGTGATCGTGGTGATTGGCTTCACCCTGCTGGTGCTGGCGCGCCACGTCCTAAATATCCAGCGGCTTGGCAGCGGCGACGAGCCGGGGCTCTAGGGTGCCTGCAGGGTATCCATCGGCCAGCGCGGCACCGCCTTCATCACGCCGGTCTCGTCGCGTTCACCGGCCAGCAGCCGCTGGGCGCCCACGTAGGCGATCATCGCCCCGTTGTCCGTGCAAAAGCGCCCGCGGGGATAGTAGGCCCGGGCGTCACGCTTGGCGCACTCGTGCTCCAGTCGCTCTCGCAGGCGCACGTTGGCACTCACGCCGCCGGCCACCACCAGGCGCTTGAGGCCGGTCTGGTCGAGGGCGCGACGGCACTTGATCACCAGCGTGTCCGCCACCGCCTCTTCGAAGGCGCGGGCCACATCGGCCCGTGCCTGATCGTCGAGGGCGCCACTGGACTCAAGTTGACGGATAGCAGTCAGGGTGTGGGTCTTTAGCCCAGAGAAGCTGAAGTCCAGGCCCGGGCGGTCGGTCATCGGTCGCGGGAATCGGAAGCGCGTGGCATCTCCGCTTTCTGCCAGTCGCGCCACCAGGGGGCCGCCCGGGTAGTCCAGGCCGAGCATCTTCGCCGCCTTGTCGAAGGCCTCGCCGGCGGCGTCGTCCACGGATTCGCCGAGCAGGGTGTAGCAGCCTAGACCGCGGACTTCGACCAGCTGGGTGTGGCCGCCGGAGACCAGCAGGGCCACGAAGGGGAAGTCGGGTCGCTCCTCCTCCAGCATGGGGGCGAGCAGATGCCCCTCCATGTGATGGACACCCAGCACCGGTATGCCCAGGGCGCGAGCCAAGCCGTGAGCGGTGGCGGCACCCACCATCAGGGCGCCGACCAGCCCGGGGCCAGCGGTATAGGCGATGGCGTCGAGTTCCCCGCGGGAGAGTCCGGCCTCATCGAGCACCTGCTGGATCAGCGGCAGCAGGCGACGAGTGTGGTCCCGGGACGCCAGCTCCGGCACGACGCCGCCGTATGCCGCATGCATGGCAATCTGGCTGTAGAGGGCGTCGGCCACGAGGCCTCGCTCGGTGTCGAAGAGGGCGACGCCGGTCTCGTCGCAGGAGGTCTCGATGCCCAGTACGCGCATGGTGTCGGCTCGCTTGTGCAGAACAGGGCGGCATTCTACTTGGTTTGGGGAGGGAAAGCATTTGCAAAGGATGGGGGGCGCGACTAGACTACTGTGCGCTGCAATACTGGGTCGTGCACCCAGGTGGTCATCTCCCGCGACCGTCTCTGCCTTCCGGCTCGCTACCCTGCGTTCCGGACGTCTTTTTCGTCGCGAAAGCTGCCACCCACAGGGGTGTGCGTACTAACCGAACTCTAGTTACCTAAGGTAGGTGAGTGCTTAATGCCTTCTGTTAAAGTACGTGATAACGAGCCGTTTGACGTCGCACTGCGTCGTTTCAAGCGTTCCTGCGAAAAAGCCGGTGTTCTCTCCGAAGTACGTCGTCGCGAGTCCTACGAGAAGCCCACCGCGGAGCGCAAGCGCAAGGCGGCGGCTGCCGTCAAGCGCCACGCCAAGAAGCTTCAGCGTGAGCGTAAGCGTTTCGAACGGCTCTATTGATCCGTGCTGGAGACGACCGGGGCTTCGGGTCCGATCGTCTCAGGAGGATGCCAAGCGGCCGCCACTCGGTGGCCGCTTGTTTTTTCCGGGGTGTCGGCATCCAGCATGCCGGCATCCTGCAGCGATCGCATCGCGGCTCGTGAGGTGATCCGATTTCATGGCAGGACAGATTCCCCAGCGCTTCCTCGATGACCTGATGGCCCGCGTCGACGTGGTCGAGGTGGTGGGCGAACGGGTCAAGCTAAAGAAGGCCGGTAGCAACTACTCCGGGCTGTGCCCGTTCCACCAGGAGAAGACGCCTTCGTTCACCGTCAGTGCCGACAAGCAGTTTTACCACTGCTTCGGCTGCGGCGCTCACGGTAATGCCCTGGGCTTCCTGATGGAGTATGACAAGCTGCGTTTCCCCGAGGCGGTGGAGCAGCTGGCAGCAAGACTGGGCCTGGAGGTGCCGCGCGAGGGGGCCGATGATCCGCGCGCTCAGGCCCGGGAGCGCAAGCGCAAGGAAGGGGTCAACCTGCTCGAGTTGGCCGCCAGTTTCTTCCGCGAGCGGCTGAAGATGCCCGAGGGAGAGGGCGCCCGGCAGTATCTGGAGCGGCGCGGCCTTTCTCCGGAGGTCCAGCAGACCTTCGGCATCGGCTTCGCCCCGAATGACTGGGAGGCGCTCAAGCGCCACCTCACGGAGCGTGGCATCGGCGATGCGGTGCAGGTGGAATATGGCCTGCTGGTGCACCGCGAGGAGAGCGGGCGCACCTACGACCGCTTCCGCGATCGGGTAATGTTTCCGATCCGCGACGTCAAGGGGCGCACCATCGCCTTCGGCGGCCGGGTGCTGGGGGATGCCAAGCCCAAGTACCTCAACTCGCCCGAGACCCCGGTGTTCCACAAGGGGCGTGAGCTCTATGGCCTCTATGAGGCGCGACAGGCCGACCATCGGCTGGAGCGGGTGGTGATCGTCGAAGGCTACACGGACGTGGTGGCTCTGGCTCAGTTCGGTATCCGCAATGCGGTGGCCACTCTGGGGACTTCCACCAGCGAAGAACATCTTACCCGGCTGTTTCGCATGGTGAGCGAGGTGGTGTTCTGCTTCGATGGCGACCGCGCCGGACGCCAGGCGGCATCGCGAGCCCTGGAGACGGTGCTGCCGTTGATGATCGACGGGCGCCAGGTCCGCTTCCTGTTCCTGCCCGAGGGGGAGGATCCCGACACTCTGGTGCGTCGCGAGGGAGCCGAGGCTTTCCAGGATCGAATTACCTGTGCCAATCCGCTGTCGGAGTTTCTGTTCGACCAGGCGGCGGCGGGGCGCGATCTGGCACGCATCGAAGATCGCGAGCGCTACGCCAGCCAGGTGCTGGCGGCGCTTGCCCGGTTGCCGGAGGGCGTGCTCAAGTCGCTGATGCTCAGTGAGCTCTCGCGGCGCACCGGCGTCGAGGCATCAAGCTTCGGCACCCTGCTGGCTCGCGCCAAGTCGGCAGCTGTGGAATCTGCCCGCGACCGGGAGACGGCCAGCCGCGATGGGGCGGAGGTCGCGTCGGGCATGCCGGAAACGGCACCGCCGCTGGGAGAAAGCGCGGCGCCCGCGGCTCGCTCCAGCGGGGCGTTGAGCCTCGCGGCTCGCGCCCTGCAGCTGCTGGTGCACGAGCCGGCGCTGGTGGGGCAGCTGCCTGAAGAGGATGACTGGTGTCCGGAAGAGGACCCCGATGGGCGCCTGTGCCGCGAAGTGGTCCGCCTGCTGAGAGCGGGGCGCTACCGTAGCGCCCAGGTGCTGTTGGCGCACTTTCATGGCAGCGCCGAGGGCGAGCGCCTGGCGACTCTCGCTCGGCGCGAGCTGCTCATCCCCAGGGAGGCGCGCAGCGCTGAGCTCAAGGGGCTGGTCGACCACTTTCGCCGAACGCGGCAGCGGCGCTCTCCTCAGGAAGAGATCGATGCGCTGTTGGCCAGGGAGCGGAGTGGCGAGCGATTGTCACGGGAAGACAGGCAGCGGCTGATGGTCCTACTTACTGAACTGCATGGCTGACCGCAAGGTCAATTGTGATTATTCGAGTTGTTCTCGGGGTTGATTTTTCTCCTACCATCACCACATAGGAGAGATCGTCCAGAAATGACTCAACCTGACAAACTAACACACCTGATTGACCGCGCAAATAGAGCAAACTGGCAGAAATAGGCGTCACGGCGCTATACTGTCTGGCTTCACTAGTTTCTCCACCCAGCGCTTCAGGTGCTTCATTCTTCTTCGTCGAGATAGGGTTTCTATGGCTGGAAATGCGCAGCAGCAGTCACGTCTGAAGGAGTTGATCGCGCGCGGCAAGGAACAGGGCTACCTGACCTATGCCGAGGTCAACGATCATCTTCCCGAGGATATCGCCGACCCCGATCAGGTGGAAGACATCATCGGCATGATCAACGACATGGGTATCAGCGTCGTCGAAGAAGCTCCCGATGAAGACACCCTGATGATGTCGGATCACTCCACCGACGAGTCTGCCGCCGAGGAAGCCGTAGCGGCCCTGGCAGCGGTAGAGAGCGATGTAGGCCGAACCACCGACCCGGTGCGCATGTACATGCGCGAGATGGGGACCGTGGAGCTGCTGACCCGCGAGGGTGAGATCCTGATCGCCAAGCGCATCGAGGAGGGGACCCGCGAGGTGATGTCCGCGCTGGCCTATCTGCCCGGTGCCGTCGAGTCGATTCTCGATGCCTACGACACCACTCAGGATGAGGAGGCCCCCGGCCGCCTCTCCGACCTCTTTTCCGGCTTCATTGATCCCGATGAGGGCATCCCTGGCGTTGCCGAGGCGGAGGTTCCCGAGGAGGAGCCCCAGGACGAGAGCGATGCCGACGACGAGGATGGCGAGGCCGAGGAAGAGAGTTCCAGCGGTCCCGATCCCGAGGAGGCCCGCGCCCGCTTCGAGCAGATTCGCGAGCAGAACGCCGCGGCTCAGGCCGCCATTGCGACTCATGGTCGCCATGGCAAGGAGGCCCAGGAAGAACTCGCTCGCCTGGCCGAGCTGTTCTCGCCGATCAAGCTGGTGCCCAAGCACTTCGAGCGCCTGGTGAACCAGGTGCGCATCAGCGTCGAGCAGGTGCGGGCCCAGGAGAAGGCGGTGATGCAACTGTGCGTCAAGAAGGCGCGCATCCCCCGCAAGACCTTCATCAAGGCCTTCCCGGGCAGCGAAGCCGACCCCCAGTGGCTCGACGCCTTCGGCAAGGACTTTCCGAAGTACGCCGACCGCCTCGAGCCGCTGCGCATCGACATCCAGCGTGCCCAGCGCAAGATTGCCTTCGAAGAAGCGATGGTTCGCCTGCCGGTTCAGGAAATCAAGGAGGTCAACCGTCGCCTCTCCATCGGCGAGGCCAAGGCGCGCCGCGCCAAGAAGGAGATGGTCGAGGCCAACCTGCGCCTGGTGATCTCCATCGCCAAGAAGTATACCAACCGTGGCCTGCAGTTCCTGGACCTGATCCAGGAGGGCAACATCGGCCTGATGAAGGCGGTGGACAAGTTCGAATATCGTCGCGGCTACAAGTTCTCCACCTATGCCACCTGGTGGATTCGCCAGGCGATCACCCGCTCCATCGCCGACCAGGCCCGCACCATCCGTATTCCGGTGCATATGATCGAGACCATCAACAAGCTCAACCGGGTCTCCCGGCAGATGCTTCAGGAGATGGGCCGCGAGCCCACCCCCGAGGAGTTGGGCGAGCGCCTCGAGATGCCCGAGGACAAGGTGCGAAAGGTGCTCAAGATCGCCAAGGAGCCGATCTCCATGGAGACCCCCATCGGTGACGACGACGATTCGCACCTGGGTGACTTCATCGAGGACGGCACCATGATCCTCCCCATCGACTCCGCCACCGGCGAGGGGTTGATCGAGGCGACGCGCAACGTGCTCGGCGGCCTTACCGCCCGCGAGGCCAAGGTGCTGCGCATGCGCTTCGGCATCGACATGAACACCGACCATACCCTCGAAGAGGTCGGCAAGCAGTTCGATGTCACCCGCGAGCGGATCCGTCAGATCGAGGCCAAGGCGCTGCGCAAGCTCCGCCATCCCAGCCGCTCCGAGCCGCTGCGCTCCTTTCTGGACGAATAGCGGCAGACACCAGGCCGTCGTCATGAAAAGCCCCTGCAGGCATTTGCCTGCAGGGGCTTTTTGCTGGGCGTTACTGGGGGTGGGCCGCTGAAGAGGGGCCCCGCATGCTGTCGTCAGCTTGAGTGGCGTGCCAGTGCCCAGCGCCGGGCCAGCAGGGTCAGCTCGATCACCGCGATCAGGATCAGCGCATAGCCGAGCAGTTCCACCCCCTCCTCGGCGGCGTCCTTGAAGGTACGCACGTAGTGCTCCTGGAGGATGGCTTCCCAGAAGTCGCCGCGGCCGTAGAGGCGCGAGAAAACGTAGGTTACCAGCACCCCGGCGGCGAAGAGGCCGAAGGAGAAGCTGTTGGCGTAGCTCGCGAACTCCTCGACGAAGCGTTTTCGTTCGTGGATCACCCAGAAGAGGATAGGCACGATCACCAGGGTGACCAGCACCTTCCAGGTGTGGCGCGCCACCCAGGTATCCAGAAAGTAGTCCTGCTCGCGGATGAAGGAGCTGAAGGTGAAGGCGAACATCAGCAGGGTCACCGTGGGCAGCACCCTGAGCACCTGACGGGTGTAGAGCAGCAGCAGCGAGGCCGTGAGCAGCACCGCGCTCTGGGCGAGCTCTGTGAAGCCGTATTCGGAGAAGCGCACCTCGGGGTAGTGCAGCGCCTCGATGAAGGCGCCCTGAGCCAGGCCCGCGATGAAGAGGATATAGAGCGTGGCGCGGAGGCAGGTCGCGGTGAAGCTGATTGGCCAGGGGTGGCCGGGGGGAGGAGTCTGGGTCATGACAAGAGAGATTCCCTGTGATGGCGTGCAGTGATGCATGTCATTCTACCCACTTGGCCTCCGACTGCCCATGATGGCCCGATCGGCACCGTCACCATCGATGACGGGCGTCGTCTGTCACTTGAGCCATATCAGAGGCGAAACCGAGCCGTGCGGGAAATACCTTGCGCATCAAGGGGGTGACGCGCCTGGAAGGTTTGTTTGCAAGCTATTGATAAGCCAGGCCCTACGCCATTGGTCGAGTCATGCCCATCGGGCTATTGCCGTGTCGCGCCGACTCATCTAGTTTACGTTAACGTAAAGTGCCGGAGCGACTCGCAGCATGAGTCCCCGGCCGGCGATGCCGAGATGGCTACAACAACGACAACGGCATACAACAACGACAACAGCACCAATGGCGGATCGTTTGCGCGATCCTGAGAGGACGTCACATGACCCAGAACTTCATTCTGGAGACTCGGGGGTTGACCAAGGAATTCCGCGGCTTCACCGCCGTGGACGATGTCAACCTGCAGGTCCAGGAAGGGCATATCCACGCCCTGATCGGCCCCAACGGGGCCGGCAAGACCACCGTCTTCAACCTGCTCACCAAGTTCCTGCCGCCCACCCGCGGCGAGATTCTCTATCGCGGCAATGCGATCACCGGCATGAAAGCCAACGAGATCGCCCGCCTGGGCCTCGTGCGCTCCTTCCAGATCTCCGCGGTGTTCGGCCACATGACGGCCATGGAGAACGTGCGCGTGGCGCTGCAGCGGCCGATGGGCACCTCCTTCCACTTCTGGAAATCCGAACGCACCCTCGACCACCTCAACGACCGCGCCATCGAGCTGCTCGAAGAGGTAGGCCTGCGCGAGTACGCCGACGTGCTCACCGTGGAGATGCCCTACGGTCGCAAGCGGGCCCTCGAGGTGGCCACCACCCTGGCCATGGATCCCACCATGATGCTGCTCGATGAGCCGACCCAGGGCATGGGGGCCGAGGATGTCGATCGCATCGTCGAGCTGATCCGCCGTGTGGCCAAGGGTCGTACCGTGCTGATGGTCGAGCACAACCTCAGCGTGGTCAGCCGGCTGTGCGACCGCATCACCGTGCTGGCCCGAGGCAGCGTGCTGGCCGAGGGCGACTATGCCACGGTCTCCGCCGACTCGCGGGTCAAGGAAGCCTACATGGGCAGCGAATCGGCGGAAGAGGAGACCAGCGCATGAACCAACCAGAGAGCCAACTGGAGTATCAGGACCGCGATGGCGCCGAGATGCTTCGGGTCAGCGACCTGCACGCCTTCTACGGCGAGTCCCACATCCTTCACGGCGTCGACTTCGACGTGAAGCGCGGCGAGCTGGTGACGCTGCTGGGCCGCAACGGCGCCGGTCGCAGTACCACCCTCAAGGCGATCATGAACATGGTCGGCCGGCGTACCGGCTCGATCATGATCAACGGCAACGAGACGCTGAACATGAAGGCCCATCGCATCCCGCGGCTGGGCATCGGCTACTGCCCCGAGGAGCGAGGCATCTTCGCCAGCCTCGACGTCGAGGAGAACCTGCTGCTGCCGCCCACGGTGCGCTCCGGCGGCATGAGTCTCGACGAGATCTACGAGATGTTCCCCAATCTCTACGAGCGCCGGCGCAGCCCGGGCATGCGGCTCTCCGGAGGGGAGCAGCAGATGCTGGCCATGGCGCGCATCCTGCGCACCGGGGCGAGGCTGCTGCTGCTCGACGAGATCACCGAGGGGCTGGCGCCGGTTATCGTCCAGGCGTTGGGCCGGGTGCTGGTCAAGCTCAAGGAGCGCGGCATGACCATCGTGCTGGTGGAGCAGAACTTCCGCTTCGCGGCCCCGCTGGCCGACCGTCACTTCGTGATGGATCACGGTCTGATTGTCGAGGAGATCTCGGCTGCCGAGCTGCCGAGCAAGCGCGAGCATCTGCACACCCTGCTGGGCGTGTGAATCGGCGCCGCCGCTGACCTTCACAGTGGCAACAACGAACGCAACACCCGTCGTAACAACAACAAAGCCCCGTTTCGGGGCAGAGGAGAGCCAAATGACCTTCATCAAGAAGAGCCTCACCGCCGCCGTCGCCCTGGCCGCTACCGCCGCCATGGCCACCACCGCTCAGGCCGAGATCAGCGACGGCGA
>PWEV01000190.1 GCA_003553625.1 Halomonas sp. | reverse complement strand
TGTCATGCAAGTCAACATCACCGGCCACCATGTGGAACTGACCGATGCCCTGCGTGGCTATGTGGACGAGAAACTGGCTCGCGTGCAGCGCCACTACGACAACATCACCAACGTGCATGTGACCCTGTCCGTAGAGAAGGAGCGTCAGCACGCCGCCTGCACCCTCCACGCCGCCGGTGCCGATCTGCATGCCGAGGCTCAGGACGTCGATATGTACGCTGCCATCGACGCCCTGGCCGACAAGCTGGACCGCCAGCTGGTCAAGCACAAGGAAAAGACCCAGGCCCGCGCCCAGGGCGCCGGCGCTCGCTGAGCCTGTCATGTCACTGGAAACCATCCTGCCCCCGGAGCGCATCCTGTTCAGTGTCCCCGGGGGCAGCAAGAAGCGGGTGCTGGAGTTCTTCAGCACCTTCATCGCCCAGAATACGCCAAGCCTCGACAGCCAGGAGGTGTTCAGCCGGCTGATCGGTCGTGAGCGCCTGGGCAGTACCGGTATCGGCAACGGAGTGGCCATTCCCCACGCCCGCAGCCCACACTGCAAGGCCCCCATTGCCGGCTTTTTGAAACTGGCTGAGCCGGTGGACTTCGACGCTATCGACGGTGAGCCGGTCGACCTGGTGTTCGTGCTGCTGGTGCCCGAGGAAGCCGAGGACGCCCATCTGGCTCTTCTCGCTCAGGTGGCCGGCGTCATGAACAACGCCGAAACCCGAAGCGGGCTGCGCAAGAGCGAAAGCCAGCGCGAGCTCCATGAACGACTCATCGAGGCGATCCGACGACAGGGGTAGATACCCCGCGGGCCGCCCGGCCAGATCGACGACCAGGAGACCCCCATGCAGCTCGTCATCATCAGCGGTCGTTCCGGCTCGGGCAAGTCGATCGCGCTGCAGGCCCTGGAAGACCTCGGCTACTACGCCATCGACAACCTGCCGGCCATGTTGCTGGGTGCCCTGGTCGACGAACTCAAGGGGCCAGAGTCGCCACGCTCTTCCATTGCCGTCAGTATCGATGCCCGCAACCTGCCTCAGGCACTGCAGCGATTCCCCAGCCTGCTGGAGGAAGTCCGCGTCCGCGGCATCGACTGTCAGGTGATCTACCTGACCACCGATGCCCGCATACTGCTGGAGCGCTACTCGGAAACCCGCCGCCGCCATCCGCTGACCCGTGACAGCGAGATGACCCTGGCCGAGGCGATAGACTCGGAAGAGCTGGCGCTCTCCGGCATCCGCGACCTGGCAGATCTGGTCATCGATACCTCGCGGCTCTCGGTCCACGAGCTGCGCGGCCGAATCGCCGACCAGGTAGCCCGCCATCAGCCCGATCAGCTCACCCTGACCATCGAATCCTTCGGCTTCAAGCGAGGGGTCCCGCTGGACGCCGACCTGGTGTTCGACGCCCGCTGTCTGCCCAATCCCTACTGGGATCCGCAGCTGCGTGCCAGCACCGGCCGCGACCCGGAGGTCATCGCTTTCCTGGAGGGCTATGCGCTGGTCGACGAGATGCGCCGCGATATCCACGGCTGGGTAGAGCGCTGGCTGCCCGCGTACCTGGCCAGCCACCGCAGCTACCTCACGGTGGCGATCGGCTGTACGGGCGGCCAGCATCGCTCGGTCTACCTGGCGGAGCGCCTGGCCGCCAGCCTGGCCGTCACCCACCCCATGGTCCGGCTGCGTCACCGCGAACTGGGCATCCATGACTCCCCGCCCCCACCGCCGGATCCGGCGGCTGTCGTCACACCTCATCAAGGACGTTGAGCGTGCCGCAACGCAAGTTGACCCTGACCAACCGGCGTGGCCTGCATGCCCGCGCCGCCACCAAGCTGGTGCAGTGCTGCCAGCCCTTCGACGCCTGCATCAGCGTGGCCAACGGCCCGCTTCAGGGCGACGCCGCCAACATCATGTCGCTGCTCATGCTGGCGGCTCCCTGCGGCACCGAGCTCACGATCAGCGCCGAAGGCGAGGACGCCGAGGCGGCGCTCGATGCCGTGCAGGCGCTCTTCGAGGCCCGTTTCCACGAGGATGAGTGAGCAGCAGCGTCAGCTGCCTGCCACCGTCATCTCGTCGATCAGCCAACTGCCGGTGTGGATGCTGCCACGGGTATCGGTGTCGCTGCCCACGCCGGCCAGGCCCTTGAACATCGCCTCCAGGTTGCCGGCGATGGTGAACTCCTCCACGGGATGCTGGATCCTGCCGTCTTCCACCCAGAAGCCCGCCGCCCCGCGGGAATAGTCTCCGGTCACGGGATTGACCCCTTGCCCCATCAGCTCGGTGATCAACACCCCGCGCCCCATGCGGGCGAGCAGCTCGTCGCGAGATTCCAGCGGCGCGGTGAGGCGCAGGTTGCGCGCACCGCCGGCGTTGGCGGTTGTCTGCATGCCCAGGCGCCGGGCACTGTAGGCGGAGAGCATATAGCTGGCCAGGCGGCCATTCTCGATGAAGACGTTGTCGCGGGTCTGCACCCCGTCGCCGTCGAAGGGCGAACTGGCCATGGCCCCTCTCTCCATGGGTCGCTCCTGGAGGCTGAACCACTCGGGGAAGAGCCCGTCGCCGAGCCGGTCGCAGAGAAAGGAGGCCTGGCGATAGAGGGCACCGCCGGCGATGGCGCCCATCAGCGAGCCGATCAGGCCCCCTGCCAGGGCCGGGTCGAACAGCACCGGCAGTCGCCCGGTGGCCGGACGACTGGCCCCCAGACGGCGCAGGGTGCGCTCGGCGGCGTTCTCGCCGACCCGCTCAGGCGCCAGCAGGTCGCGAGGATGGCGGGCGCTGGTGTAGTCATAGTCGCGCTGCATGCCATTTTCGTCCTCGGCGATCAGCATGCAGGAGAGCGAGTGGCGGCTGCCGCGCTGACTGCCCAGGAAGTCATGGCTGTTGGCGTAGACGCGCACCCCCTCACCGGTGGATAGCGAGGCGCCGTCGGAGCTCAGGATACCCGGGCGGCGGCGACCGGCAGACTCGCAGGCCAGTGCCAGCTCGATGGCCTGCTCGGTGGTCAGGGCCCAGGGATGGTGGACGTCGAGGTCGGGCAGCTCACGGGCCATCAGCTCGGCATCCGCCAGCCCCGACGCGGGGTCCTCGCCGGTATGGCGAGCGATCGCGATGGCCTTCTCCACCACCGCGCGGATCGACGCCTCCCCGGCGTCGGTGGAGGAGGCGCTGCCCTTGCGCTTGCCCACGTGAACCGTTACGGCGATGCCCTGGTCCCGGGAGAGCTCCACTGTCTCCACCTCGCCCTCGCGCACGCTCACCCCGACGCCCTGATCCACGCTGGCGCCCACCTCGCAGGCGTCGGCGCCAAGCCGACGGGCCAGCTCCAGGGCCATCTGGGCTCGGGTCTCCAGCAGTGTCTGCTGGGCAGGGGCATCGAATGCCTGTGTCATGGGTCTCTCCTAGTGATGTTGCGCTCAAGCCCGCCGCCGCGGGCTGGTATACTGTGCGGATTCTCTAGCCTCTACCATGGATGCGGCATGTCCCAGGATTCCCCCCGCGAGCTACTCGCTCAGATCACGCTGTCGGACGATGAGCCCGTCAGCAAGTCCCAGCTCAAGCGTGAAATGCACGCCCTGCAGGCGCTCGGCGAGGCGATCATCGCCATGACGCCGGGCGAACGGGCCCGCTTCCCCCTCTCCGACGACATGCTGGCCGCCGTGGAGGAGACCTCGCGAATCCGCTCCCACGAGGGCCGCCGACGCCACATGCAGTACGTGGGCAAGGTCATGCGCCGCGAGGATCTCGAGGCGATCAAGGCCGTCTATGACGAGCTCGAAAAGGAGACGCTGCGCCGCGACCACGCCTTCCACCGCCTGGAGTCGTGGCGGGATCGTCTCCTCGACGAGGGCGATGAGGCCCTGGAGGCCTTCATCGACGACTACCCCGACGTCGATCGCCAGACGCTTCGTCAGCTGATCCGCAACGCCCAGCGCGAACGCGAGAGGGACAAACCCCCGGCCAGCGCGCGCAAGCTGTTCAAGCTGATCCGCGATACTGCTGGGCTATAACGCCGCTCGGGGCGGATCCGGGGGCAGGCCTGCCCCCCTCTCGATCAGGACGCCGTGCCGCCCACCGTCAGCTCGTCGAGCTTGAGGGTGGGCTGGCCCACCCCCACCGGCACGCCCTGGCCTTCCTTGCCGCAGACGCCGATGCCGGTATCCAGCTCCATGTCGTGGCCGATCATCGACACCCGACCCATGGCTTCGGGGCCGTTGCCGATCAGGGTCGCGCCCTTCACCGGGGCGGTAATCCTGCCATCCTCCACCAGGTAGGCTTCGCTGGCCGAGAAGACGAACTTGCCCGAGGTGATATCGACCTGGCCGCCGCCGAAGCTCACCGCATAGAGACCGCGCTTGACGCTCTTGAGGATGTCCGCGGGGTCGTCCTGGCCGGCCAGCATGACGGTGTTGGTCATGCGCGGCATGGGCAGGTGGGCGAAGGACTCGCGACGGGCGTTGCCGGTCGGCGCCATCCCCATCAGCCGGGCGTTGAGCTTGTCCTGCATGTAGCCGGTGAGTATGCCGTCCTCGATCAGGGGGGTGTACTGCCCGGGGGTGCCCTCGTCGTCGATGGTCATGGAACCACGCCGGTCGACCAGGGTGGCATCGTCCACCACGGTGACGCCCTTCGCCGCGACCCGTTGGCCCATGCGCCCGGCAAAGGCCGAACTGCCCTTGCGGTTGAAGTCACCTTCCAGGCCGTGGCCCACCGCCTCGTGGAGCAGGATGCCGGGCCAGCCCGGCGCCAGCACGACCGGCAACTGGCCGGCCGGGGCGTCGATGGCCTCCAGGTTCACCAGCGCCTGACGCACCGCCTCCTTCGCGAAGCGCTCGGCCACACCCTCGTCGCGCAGCCGCGCCATGGGGTAGCGACCGCCGCCTCCGGCGCTGCCCCGCTCGCGGCGGCCATTTCGCACCACGATCACGCTGACGTTGAAGCGCACCAGAGGCCGGATATCCGCCGCCAGGGTGCCGTCGCTGGCGCGCACCAGCACCACCTCGTGCACGCCGGATAGGGAGGCACTGACCTGGCTCACCGCCGGATCGGCGGCCCGGGCCACCCGGTCAGCCTCCTTGAGCAGGGCGATCTTCTCCTCGGCACTCAGTCCGGTGAGCGGGTCGACGCCGCCATAGCGGGACGCTCCCTGCACCACCACCCGCGGCGCCACCGCCAGGCTCGCGCCGCTGCGTACGATGCCGGAAGCGGTGCGTCCGGTCTCGGCCAGGGCGTCGGCGGTGATCTGGTTGGAGTAGGCGAAGCCGGTCTTCTCGCCGGCCAGCGAGCGTACGCCCACTCCGCCATCGATGTTGTAGCTCCCCTCCTTGACTTCACCGTCTTCCAGCACCCAGCCCTCATGCCAGCTGCGCTGGAAGTAGAGATCGGCGTAGTCGACCCCGGGGCCCAGAGCATGGCCAAGGCCGAGATCCAGGTCGTCGAGGGTCAGCCCCCCGGGGGTGAGGAGATAGCTGGCAGCTTCGTCGAGCATGCTAGATCGGGATTCAGTCATTCGGCACTTTCCACTGAGATCTCGGGCGAGGTCCAGGGACCCCGCACGCGATAATGAATTCGGGTCACACGGTCGATGGCGTCGCCAAACAGGCGGTCGGCGATGAACAGAGCCCCGCCCACCACAGGCGCGCCGGCGATGACTGCTGCCAGAGGCAGATTGCGACTGATGGGTACCGTGACCTCCAGCCTCTGGTCCAGTTCCCGGCGCGCCAGGTCAACGCGTCCATCCAGGGTGAAACGGGTCGCCGGCCCCTCGACCACCAGCGGCCCTCGGGTCTCCAGTATCCCACCATACAGGGTCGCCGCTCCGCTGACACGATCGAAGGCGGTGCCCTGGCCGGTCACGTCGGAGAAGTCCAGACGCAGGCGGCGCACCAGATTATCGACGTTGAGCAGGCCCACCAGCCGGGCAGGGGTCGAGGCGACGTTGACAAAGCGCCCGTCACGCAGTTCCGCCTCGACGCTACCCCGGGAGCGCTCGAGGGCGAACTGCCAGGGCGCGCCCGGCCAGGCCAGCTGACTGGTCACCCGCGTCTCGGCGCTGCGGATCACTGCGGTCTGGCCCAGCCGTTCCATGGCCGTGCCCAGGTCCCGCCCGTCCAGGTCGAGCCGCGCCCGGGAGAGGGTATCGGCGTCCCCGGCGGCCTCCCAGACCAGCTCGCCTCGGGCGCTGATCTGGCCCAGGGTCAGGCCCAGCGGTGATACGGTGAGGCGCTCCGGCGTAGCCTGCCAGCGAGCGGTAAAGGGCCCCAGACGCTGGCCGCCGCGCTCGATGTCGGCAATGCGCAGGCGGCCATCGGGCAGCCCCCCCACCCAGCCGGGCAGCGGCGCCGGATCGGGCGGGATGGCGATCTCGTCGAGCAGCGATCCCACGGCCCCGGGCTGCGGCGTCAGGCCGTCCAGGGAGAGGCGCATCAGGCTGATGTCCAGGGGCTCGGCGAGGCCGGGCCGATAGTCGAGCTGCCCGTCCAGCAGACTGCCATCCAGCGCCAGCCGCCAGCCGCCCCCTGATAGGGAGCGGCCCTCGGCGGCGAGCGACCCGATGCAGCGCCCATCGCTGACCAGGCAGTCGGTGACCAGACGCAGCTCACGGAGGATACCGGGACCATCGCCGCCGGCGAGGCCGCCGAGCCCGCCCAGGGCCTCGGCCCAGGCCACAGGGTCCAGACGCGGCTGATAGGCATCGACCCACCACCCTTCTCCCTGGGGCCAACCCGAGGTGGGCGGGCGTCCCAGCCAGAGTTGCCCTTGGCCCGGCCCGGGACCGGGCCGGGACCGCCAGCGCAGCGACAGCACATCCCCCAGCCCCCCCTCGAGGCGCCCCTCGGTGAGGTCCATGTCGACCCTCAGCGGCAGGCGCTCGCCGCCGGCCTTGCCCAGCGGTGCCGGCAGGTCCATGGCCAGTCCCTCCAGGGTGCTGTCGAGCCGCAGGCGCGTGGACGCCTCGCCGATGGCAAGTCTGCCCTGCCAGGGGAAGCGGCCGGCGAGCCTCGCCTCGAGGGCCGGGAACTTCGCCCAGCGCGCCAGGGCGGAGGCCTCGGCCCTGCCGGAGAGGTCCAGGCTCCCTGCCAGGGTATCGATCTCGGCACTCACCGGACCGCCCAGCAGTTGGCCCTCGATACGCCCCTGAAGACCGCCCTCCTCGTCACGCTGTTGCCACGCCAACGGTCCGGAGAGGTCGCGAAAGATCAGGCCGAGTGGAAGGTATTCGAGCCGCGGGAAGGCAACCTGGGTATCGATGGCCACCTCGAGCCTCTCGGGCTCTTCCAGGGGCAGCGCCAGGGCGAGTCGGCCCTCGACGCTGCCCTGGGCCTGCCAGTCGGCGACGGCCTCGATGCCCTCCACCGGCATGGCCAGCAGGTAGCGGCGCAGCGCCTCGGCGGACGCGACGAGTTCGCCCTCCACCTCGAGGTGCTCGTCGACCAGGCGCACGCGGCCATCGCGGGCTATCACTCCCAGGCTCTCGGCCCGCTGAAGGGTCGCCTCGAGGGTAGTGTCCTGCAGGGAGAGCCGGCCCTCGACATTCGTCAGGACCGGCCAGGCCGGATCGAAGGCGAGTCGCCCCTCCTCGATGGCCATCTCCAGGCCGAAGCTCGGATCGATGCGCTCGGCGCCACCGGCCAGCGGCACGTGCAGACGCAGCGAGCCCTGGGGGACCCGGCCAGCGACGCCATCGAGCCATTCGCGCAGCCCGTCGTCGAGAATCCCCACCGGGAGCCAGGTCGCCAGGGGCGATTCGACGGCGTCAACGCCCGTGAAGCCCAGCGAGAGGCCGAACCCGCCGCGCTGATCGCCCCCCACGGCAAGGCCAAATCCGCCCGTCACCTCGGCGCCCTTCCAGCCCACCTGCAGTTCTCGGCCGCTGACCAGGGTGCGCGGCCCGTCATAGGCCCAGGTCACCTCCCCGCTGGCATGATCCAACTCCATGGAGTCGGCGAACAGCGCGGGGAAGGTCAGGGTAGCCCCCTGAGCGCCGGCGAAGCGGACCCGACCGGTCAGGTCGCGAGCCTCGACCCACATGTCCAGGGGGCCACCCCCCGGCGCCTGACCCCAGGGGGAGACCTCCGCCCCGCTCAGCGCCGCCTGCGCCAGCCACTGGCCATCGCGATGGCCCAGACGAAAGCCGTTGACCTGTCCACGGGGGTCCAGGGTATCGACCACTCGGGCCAGGGCCTCGGGCAGCGGCACCCGATGACGCCAGGCGGCAAGCGATCCCAGGTCGAAGCCGCTGGTGTTCAGCCACCAGCCGTCGCTATCGCCGACAAGCTGCCAGCGGCGCGGCAGCGCCGGCCCCCAGCGGGTCTCCAGGGCGTCGGGTTCGGACGATTCCGGGCTCACCGCATCGGCCTCTAACCAGGCCTGCCAGCCATCCACGCCGCGCAGCCACTGACCTCGCCCCGCAACCTCGGTAAGCTCGACGACGTGGCGATCGCCGCTGTCGTCGGCATGGCTCACTGCCAACCGATCGATGCTCAGGTCCAGGCGTGCATCGGCCAGCTCGCCCCGGTGCCAGCGGCCCCACAGGCGCGCCCGACCGCTGGATTCATCCAGGCGCAGGGGCTCATTTCGCCCCAGCACCCCCACCAGACTGATCAGGCTGTCGAGCCGCATGTCGGCCTGCAGGGCAGCGCTGAAATCGCGGAACCCCGTGGGACCGGGCAGCACCTCCAGGGCCACCTGCAT
>PWEV01000191.1 GCA_003553625.1 Halomonas sp. | reverse complement strand
GATTGGTTGGCCGATTTCGGCATGTTTCTGGCTCAGCTGGTGAGCCTGGTGGTCATCGTCTCCCTGGCGGTGGCACTGGTGGCCCGGATACGCGGCGAGCAGGTCGACCGCACCCGGCTGCGCCTCGACGAGCTCAACGACACCCGCGACTTTCGCCGCCGGCGCCTGACCCTGGCCGCCAGTGAGCCCGGAGCCCGCAAGCGCCTCATCAAGGGGTTTCGTCGCGAAGACAAGGTCCGCGACAAGAACGGGCGCAAGGGGGAGGCGGGGCGGAGTGCCATCGCCTGGGTAATCGACTTCCACGGTGATATTCGCGCCAGCGCCACCGGACGACTGGCCGAAGAGGTCTCTGCACTGATCGATGCCGCCGACAAGGGCGACGAGGTGATCGTCCGGCTGGAGTCTGCCGGGGGGCTGGTCCATGCCTATGGGCTGGCGGCCGCCGAACTCGACCGGCTGCGTGAGGCGGGTCTCAAGACCACGGTGTGCGTGGACAAGGTGGCCGCGAGCGGGGGCTACCTGATGGCCTGCGGTGCCGATCAGCTGCGTGCCGCCCCCCTGGCGGTGGTGGGCTCCATCGGGGTGGTGGCCCAGATACCCAACGTGCATCGCTTGCTCAAGCGCCATGACATCGACGTCGAGGTGCTCACTGCCGGGCGCTACAAGCGCACCCTGACCGTGTTCGGGGAGAACAGCGAGGAGGGGCGCGAGAAGTTTGTCGATGAATTGGAGAGTGTCCACGAACTGTTCAAGCGCCACGTGGCCGAGCGGCGCCCGGCCCTGGATATCGAGGCGGTGGCCACCGGGGAAACCTGGTATGGACGCGAAGCCCTCGAGCAGGGGCTGGTGGATGCACTGGGCACCAGCGAGGCCTATCTGACGGAGCGCATGAAGGAGGCGAGGGTCATACGGCTGCGCCTGGAGCCCCGCCGCCGTCTGGCGGATCGGGTCGGGGCGGCCGTCTCTGTCGGTGTGGAGCGGGCGCTGGAGAAGGGACTCGAGGTACTGGAACAGAGCCCGTTGCGCCGGCGCTAATCGGCCAGACCCAACTCGCCGAGGGCCTCGATGATCGTTCGGGCGCTGTTGCCCTGGCAGGAGTAGTAGATGGTCTGGGAGGCTCGCCGTGTGCTGACCAGATTCTCCCGGCGTAGGATCGCCAGATGCTGGGAGAGGGCCGACTGGCTCAGGGTGAGCCGGCTGTTGAGCTCGGTCACCGAGAGCTCCTGTCCGTCGAGCAGACAGAGAATGCGCAGCCGATTGTCATTGGCCATGGCCTTGAGGAGCGCCGTGGCCCGGTCGATGGCCTCGTCGCCTCCGGCGAGGAGGCGAGCTGAGGTGCTGTTGGAATTGCCCATGTTGATTCCCCGCGCTGGTCAAGCCGCACTGCCCGCTTCGTGGCGAGCGGGCTTTCCTGATTTAGCACTTGATTAAAGCATAGACCACATGACCGTAAGCGGGAGAGTGCCCCTTCGCGTTGAATGTGGGTTGGCGATGGGGCATGTTGTTGACAATGTGACCCTGGATCTCTCCACCTTTTGTCGAAAGTTAGCCTATCGTATGAGGGCAGCGCCGGCTCAGTGCATTACAGTGTCAACAATCATTCTCTGCCACTGACCTGCCACAGGACGACCATGAGCACTTACGCCAACGAATTTCGCCGCTCCATCGAGCAGCCCGAGAGTTTCTGGGCCGAACAGGCCCGTCGCATTCCCTGGTTCAAGGCACCTACCCAGATTCTTCATTATGACGAAGCCAATCACGCGCGCTGGTTTGCCGACGGCGAGCTGAACATCTGTCATGCCGCGCTGGATCACCATGTGGAGCAGGGTCGCGGCGACCAGCCGGCGATCTTCTGGGACTCGCCTGTCACCGACAGCAAGCGCACCCTGACCTACCGGGAGATGCGCGACCAGGTCGCCAGCTTCGCCGGTGCCCTCAAGGGCCTGGGGGTGGAGAAGGGCGATCGCGTGGTGATCTACATGCCCATGGTGCCCGAAGCCCTGGTGGCCATGTACGCCTGCGCGCGCCTGGGCGCCGTGCACTCCGTGGTGTTTGGCGGCTTCGCTCCCCATGAGCTTGCGGTGCGCATCGAGGACGCCACGCCCAAGGTGGTGGTGGCCGCTTCCTGCGGGGTCGAGGTCAACAAGGTGCTGCCCTACAAGGGAATCATCGACTCGGCGGTGGAGCAGAGCAGCCACAAGCCCGATGCCTGCGTGATCTTCCAGCGCGAGCAGTACACCGCCGAGCTGGGCGAACGCGACCACGACTGGGCGACCCTGGTGGCCCAGGCCGAGCCCGCCGACTGCGTGCCGGTGAAGGGCACCGATCCGCTCTACGTGCTCTACACCTCCGGCACCACCGGCAAGCCCAAGGGCGTGGTTCGCGACACCGGCGGTTATGCGGTGGCACTGGCCTACTCCATGGACGTCATCTACGACGTGGCGCCCGGTGAGGTCTTCTTCTCGGCCTCGGACGTCGGCTGGGTGGTGGGTCACTCCTATATCGTCTATGCGCCGCTGCTGCGCGGGGCCACCAGCGTGGTCTACGAGGGCAAGCCGGTGAAGACCCCGGATGCCGGCGCCTTCTGGCGACTGATCAGCGAGTACCAGGTGAAGAGCTTCTTCACCGCGCCGACGGCGTTCCGGGCCATCAAGAAGGAGGACCCGGAAGGCAAGCACCTCGAGCAGTACGACATCTCCTGCATGAAGGCGCTGTTCCTGGCCGGAGAGCGCCTCGACCCGCCGACCTTCCACTGGCTGGACGATCTGCTCGAGGTGCCGGTGATCGACCACTGGTGGCAGACTGAGTCCGGCTGGCCCATCGCCGCCAACCTGCATGGCCTTGAGCCGATGCCCACCAAGGCGGGCAGTGCCACCGTGCCGGTGCCGGGCTTCGACGTGCAGATCCTCGACCGCGAGGGTGAGCCGATGGGGCCGATGGAGCAGGGCAGCGTGGTGATCAAGCAACCCATGCCGCCGGGCTGTCTGGTGGGGGTGTGGGGCGATCCGCAGCGGTTCCACTCGGCCTACATGTCGGCCTACCCGGGCTACTACCTGACCGGCGACGGCGGATACGTGGACGAGGACGGTTACCTGTTCATCATGGGCCGTACCGATGACGTCATCAACGTGGCCGGCCATCGTCTCTCGACCGGCGAGATGGAGGAGGTCGTCGGCGCCCATTCGGCTGTCGCCGAGTGTGCGGTCATCGGCATTCACGATGCCCTAAAGGGTCAGCTGCCCATCGGCCTGGTGATTCCCAAGGATGGTTTCGAGGGCCGTGAAGATGACCTCGAGCAGGAGTTGATCGCCCTGGTGCGCGAGAAGATCGGTCCGATTGCCTGCTTCAAGCAGGTGCTGGTGGTGGATCGCCTGCCCAAGACCCGTTCCGGCAAGATCCTGCGTAAGCTGCTGCGCAACATCGCCGATGGCAAGGAGTACGGGGTGCCTTCCACCATCGATGACCCGGCGAGCCTGCAGGACGTGCACGAGGCAATGAAGTCTCGCGCCGTGGGCGCCGCTCATGAGTCGCGCCAGGTCTGATATCTCGGTGGCAGTATCGGCACCGGCCATGACGCCGCCCCACGGGGCGGCGTCTGCTTGGGTGGGCATGGCCACCGGCGGGTGCGGTCCGTATAATGCGCCACCGCATGCTGCCCCGGCGGCCCGTTCCACGAGGGTTCCCTCACCCCTCCCGAAAAAAAGGATGTTGTCATGTTTGTGCTTTCCGATGCCCAGCAGCGCCGTCTGCTGGCGCTATTGATCACCTTTCATGTCCTGGTGATCGCCGCCAGCAACTATCTGGTGCAGCTGCCGTTTACCCTGTTCGGCTTCCACACGACCTGGGGGGCCTTCAGCTTTCCCTTCATCTTCCTGGCCACCGACCTGACCGTGAGGCTGTTCGGCAAGGAGCCCGCCCGTGCCATCGTGATGCGCGTCATGCTGCCGGCACTGGTCATCTCCTACGTGGTGTCGGTGGTGTTCCCGCGGGGCAGCTACGCCGGCCTCGAGGCCCTGGGGGAGTGGAACCTCTTCGTGGCGCGCATCGCCGTGGCCAGCTTCATGGCCTACCTGTTGGGCCAGCTGCTCGACGTGCACGTGTTCGATCGGCTGCGTAGTCTCAGGGCCTGGTGGGTGGCGCCGGCGATCTCCACGGTGCTGGGCAACCTGGCCGATACCTTTGCCTTCTTTTCGATCGCCTTCTACAACAGCCCCGACCCCTTCATGGCGGCCAACTGGCTGGAGATCGCCTGGGTCGACTATGTCATCAAGCTGATCATCAGCCTGTTGTTCTTCGTACCGCTGTACGGTGTGCTACTGGCGACCCTGAGCCGTCGACTGCTGGTGGCCACCGATGTCGAGACCCAGGCCGCTCCAGCGGCCCGGCCCCGTCCCTGAGTCTGGCCGATGAAACGGCCAAGGAGAGAGTGTCATGCCCGTAGAGCTCAACTT
This sequence comes from Halomonas sp., assembly GCA_003553625.1. Classification (GTDB taxonomy): domain Bacteria; phylum Pseudomonadota; class Gammaproteobacteria; order Pseudomonadales; family Halomonadaceae; genus Halomonas. Next base: position 4,230 of record PWEV01000191.1, on the reverse strand, counting down.
TCAGGATACCGGAGGCGAGGGGGTGCCGCTGGTGGTCATTCATGGCCTGTTCGGCAGCGCCGATAACTGGCGCTCCCATGTCAAGGCGTGGCAGGAGACGCGCCGGGTGATTACCGTGGATCTGCGCAACCACGGACGCTCCCCTCACGCTGAGGGAATGGGCTATGACGCCATGGCCGAGGACGTGGTCAAGCTGCTGGATCGCCTGGAGATTCCCAGCGCCCATCTGCTCGGCCACTCCATGGGCGGCAAGGTGGTGATCACGCTGGCGCGACGGTCTCCCGAGCGGGTGGCCTCGCTGATCGTCGGCGACATCGCCCCGCTGGCCTATGGCCACGACCACGACACGGTATTTGCCGGCTTGCGCCGCCTGGAGGAGGGCCGACCGGCCAACCGCCGCGAAGCTGACGACCTGCTGGGTGAACACGTCAAGGAGCGCGCGGTCAGGCTGTTCCTGGCCACCAACCTGGAGCGTGCCGAGCAGGGCGGTCTGCAACTGCGCCTTGGGCTCGACGAGATTCAGGACGACTACGAGACCATCATGGGACCGCCGGCGGGCGAGGGCGCCTTTTCGGGGCCGACCCTGGTCCTGCGCGGCGCCAACTCTTCCTACGTCACCGACGCGATGCTGCCCGCCCTGCGGGAGGTGCTGCCCGAGGCGAAGGTGGTGACCCTGGAGGCCGGGCACTGGCTACATGCCGAACAGCCCGAGGCCTTTCGCGAGTCGGTGGAGGCGTTTCTCGCCGAGTGCGCATCTTCATAGCCCGCCGGGAAGGCCTCAGGAGGCGGACCCCGCCCGGCGAGGGAGGGTGACCAGCGTCAGCTTGTCAGCGTCGTCGCCATCGAGGAAGCGGCGCAGGATCCGGTAGGTGTCGACGTCGAAGGCCCCCCTTGCGTCGACGAGTGCGTCGAGCCCAGTCAGCGAATCGGCACTGCCCAGATGGCACCAGTGATCCACCAGGTGCCATGCCTGCATGCCCTTGAGACCCTGCTCGCCGATGGCCAGGCGCCCCTCCCAGGGCCAGTGATGGATCTGCAGTCGCGACAGCGCCTGCCTGGCCCGCGCGGCGTGGAGTGCCAGAGGCTCGTCGCCCCGGCAGGCACCCCGACAGCGGCCCAGCTGACTGGCAAAGCAGGCGCCGCCTCCCGCCTCCAGCCCCAACAGACGCAGGCAGAGCCCCTGGTCGGCGGCGATCTGGCGCAAGGCCTCGTTGGCCTCCCGGGCGCTGCGGAACAGGCCCATCATCGCTTCGGCTTCCCTGCCGGACAGGGCTTCGGCGCGCTGCAGTTCGGGCCGGCTGGTGCCTGGCGGCCATGACCACCCCGTCAGCCGTCCGGCGCGGCGCAGGCGGCGGTTCATGATCGGCTGGCGCTCCTTGACCAGTCGCGCCTCCAGCAGCTGTGCGCCCAGATCGCCGGCGGTCTCCTGCCAGTCGATGTGACGCACCTGCTGGGCCAGGCGCATTTCGCGATCCTGTCGGTGATCGGCCTGAAAGTGGCTCATCACCCTGGCCCTTAGGTTCAGGCTCTTGCCGATGTAGAGCGGAAGGTCGTTCTCACCATGCATCAGGTAGACCCCCGGGGCCTTGGGAAGCGCCTGGATCATGCCCGGATCCAGATGGGCCGGCAGGCTGGGCAAACGACGCTGCCGTTGAACCTCCTCGTCCAGCCGAGCAGCGGGGTGCTCCTTTTCCCAGTGCTGCCAGAGGGCGAGCAGGGCCTCGGCGTCGGCCATGGCGCGGTGCCGGGTGTGTGAGGTGATGCCATGGCGCTTCAGCAGAGCGGCCAGGTTGTGTTCGCGATGCTGTGGCGCCAGGCGCCGCGAGAGCCGCAGGGTGCAGACCACATCGGCGCTGAAGCTCGTGCCTGCCCGCTTGTAGGCGTTGCGCAGGAAGCCATAGTCGAAGCGGGCGTTGTGGGCCACCAGTGCGCCATCGCCCAGCCACGCCCTGAGCTCTTCGGCGATCTCGGCGAAGGTGGGAGCGTCCCGGACCATGTCGTCGTGAATGCCGGTCAGTTCGCTGATGGAAGCGGGGATGCGCACTTCCGGTTGGATCAGCCGTTGCCACCGCGAGGTCACCACGCCCCGCTCGACCCGCAGGGCGGCAATCTCGGTGATGCGATCCCGGGTGGTGCGGATCCCGGTGGTCTCGAGGTCGATGAAGATCAGTGGGCCGGTCATCAAGGCGCGCCCAGGTCAACCGCCAGGCTTTCCACCGGCGTGAGGGTGTCGAGCAGGCCCCGCTCGTGCAGGAAGGCCTCGAAGCGTCTGTAGCCTCCCTGGTCCAGGGCGGCGGGGCGCGCGCTCAGGCGCATCAGCATGGCCGGCCAGGCGTCCCGGTTCGCCGGGGTGTCCAGGTTGGGCTCGTTTTCCGCCAGCAGCGCCCATGCCGCTTCCGGATACTCCAGGCTCCAGGCGGTGGCATCGGCCAGGGCCTCCAGAAGCCGTCGCAGGGACTCCTTCTGTGCGCCGAGGCGGTCGCGGTTGGCCACCAGGATCAGCCCTTCATGGCGGGGAATGCCGTGCTCTTCCAACGCAAATGCCTGCGCGATCACGCCCTCGTCGCCCAGTCGGCGCGGCAGCGCGAGACGCTGCGGTGTCATCACGCCGTCAAGATCATCATCGACCATCCGGATGACGGCACTGAAGTTGACGTCCACCAGTTCCAGCTCCTCGATGGAAATGCCGTGGGGCTTGAGCAGCGCCGGCAGGAGCAGCTCACGACTCTCTTCCACTGAATAGCCGATTCGCTTGCCCGCCAGCTGGGCCGGAGACTCCATGATGCCGTTGTCGCGCAGCATCAGCCCCGCCAGGGGGAGATCGACCAGGGTGCCGACCCGCACCAGCGGCAGGCCGCGATCTACCTGCAGATGCAGCAGCGGCTGGCGACTGACGGCCAGGTCGATGCGACCGGCAGCCAGCAAGCGGGTCGGGAGATTGGGGTCGGCGGGGGTAATCAGGGTCACCTGAAGGCCCTGGCGTTCCAGCAGTCCCTTATGCTGAGCGATCAACAGGGCGGCGTGCTGGGGCCCGGGGTACCAGTCGAGCATGATCTCCAGGGCCTTGAGCGGCGGCGGCTCGATGGGCTCTGGAGGGGTGAGCGTTACTCGGGGGCCATAGTCAATGACCGTGCTCGGCCCTGTGGCTTCAGTGGCCTCTGTGGCCGCGGCTGTGTCATCGGGCGCCGCCGCGGTGGTGTCATCGTTATGTTCGGCGTCGGCGGGGGGTGAGGCCTGCTGGGCCAGCGCCATCGGCACTGTCATCAGCGTCGCCAGCATCAGTATGAGGGCAGACGCGACAGCGGGAAGACGCTTGAGCAGGGCAGGGTCGGGCATGGAGGGGCTCCGGCAGTGGTGCCGGTGTGCGACCGGCCGACGGCAGAAGAGTGTATCCGCTGCCGGGAAGGCCTGGCCAGCCCCGGCTGCTGCGTCGCACCGCTGCGGGCCTCATGCAATAATGCCGGATATGCCGCCACGAGGATGCCATGGATACCGTCAATACCATCTTCATACTCAGCGGCTTGTTGATCGGGCTCAGCGTCCTGGCCAGCCGTCTCTCCAGCCTTGTCGGGTTCCCGCTGCTGCTGATCTTTCTCGGGTTGGGCATGCTGGCCGGGGAGGATGGCCTGCTCGGCATTGAGTTCGACAATTACAGCCTGGCCTTCGTCTTTGGCCACGTGGCGCTGGCCATGATCCTGCTGGATGGCGGTCTGCGTACCCGCCTCAAGACCTTTCGGGTCGGCTTTCGTCCGGCCCTGTCCCTGGCCACCCTCGGCGTCTTCATTACCAGCGGGATCGTCGGCGTGCTGGCCATGTGGATCTTCGACCTGACCCTGATGGAGGGGCTGCTGGTGGGGGCCATCGTGGGCTCCACCGACGCCGCCGCGGTGTTCTCGATGCTCAGCGGTCGCGGTGTCAATCTCAACGAGCGGGTGGGGGCGACGCTCGAGATCGAGTCCGGTACCAACGACCCCATGGCGATCTTCCTCACCCTGGTGCTGGTCGAGATGCTGGTCGGGGAGCTGAGCGGCACCGTTGATACGCTGCTGCTGTTGGTGCAGCAGTTCGGCCTGGGGCTGGTGATCGGGGTGGGCGGGGGCTGGCTCAGCGGCAAGCTGCTGCGCTGGGTGGACCTGGCCCCCGGCCTCTATTCCTTGCTGGCCCTGGCGCTGGGCTTCAGCGTGTTCGGCATCACCAGCTTCTTTGGCGGCAGCGGCTTCCTGGCGATCT
>PWEV01000018.1 GCA_003553625.1 Halomonas sp. | reverse complement strand
AGCTCGAGCTGGCGCCGCTCCACGGCTTCCAGGGCCGCGACCTCGTCGGTCGGAATGGATTCGGCCAGGGTCTCTTCATCATCGGGAAGGGCCTGAAGCTCGCTCTGCAGCGACTCGAGCTCTGCGTTGAGCGCCTGAATGCGGGCCCGGAGGGCGGCGCGGTCGGCGGCGCTCTCTTGGACGCTTGCCGCGGTGTTCTCCCCTGCGCCCTGCTCGGGTTGCAGAGTGCCAGCCTGGGACGCGCCTGCATGCAGCAGCAGGGCCAGGGTGGCGCCGGCAAGGATGGCAGAGCGGTTCAGCGAGGTCATGGGGAGGTCCGGGAGATAATGGGATTCAGACAGCTCTTCTACCACGCCCATCGTTCAAGTCAACAGCATGGGGCCTTGCCGGGGAAGGTGATTGCCATGGCTGCCGCAGGGGCAGAGAATCAGCACTGGAAAATTCGTTCTGCAAGCGAGGTAGGCTGTGGCGAGAGGTGCGGGCATAAGCCCCATGGACAGAGGGGCAGCGAGCCGGAGGGGATGGCCTGCTCTGGCGCTTGTGGTCCTGCTGTTGATAACCGCGCTGCAGCCGGCACGTGCAGAGGTGAACCTGCCGGAGCGCGGCGATATAGAAGCACGCCTCGAGGGGTTGGCTCCTGCTGAAGGCGAGAGCCTCAGTGCGGCTCAGCGTCGCGAGATCGAGCTGCTGGAAGAGACCCTCTCGGCCCTGGTCTCCCTGGAAGAGCAGGAGAAGCGCCTGGAGGCCCTGGAATCACGCGTCCAGCAAGCCCCCTCGGAGTTGCTGCGACTGGAGCGAGAGCTACGGGCCGAGGAGGAGGCGGCCCTGAATCTGTCCGCCACCGGCCTGGATGACCTGCCCCTGGACGAGCTGGAGCAGCGCCAGCAGGAAGCTGTGATCGATCTGCAGCGGCTGCAGGATCGCCTGGCCGAAGTCAACGCCCAGCTGCTCTCTGCCCAGACCCTGCCGGAACGCGCCCAGCAGGCGATCTCCGAAGCCATGCAGGCCGTCGAGCGGTCGCGCCGCGCCCAGAGTGAGTTCGAGAATCGGGAGCTGGCCAGCGATGATCCCCGGGTCTGGCAACATCAGGTGGAGCGCCGCCTGGCCGAACTCACCCTGCGGTTTCATCGGCGTGAGCTGAGCACCAACACGCGCCTGCGCGAGCTCGACCAGCAGCGCCGCGACCTGATGATCCAGCAGGTCGCCCGCCAGGAGTCGGAGCTCGCTCTGCTGCAGAACGTCATCGAGCGCAAGCAGCGCCTGGCCTCGGAGCAGGCCATCGCCGATGCCGTCCGGGACGATCCGCTGCTCGAGGCGGGTCATCCGGTCCTCGAGCGTGCCCAGCAGGTCAATCGCGACCTCAGCCTGGAGCTGCTGCGGACGAACGACCGCAGCAATGCCCTGGTGCGCGAGAGTCTGGCGGTGCGCAGCCAGCTCGACCATGTCCGCCAGCTGCAGCGCAGCCTCAATGAGCAGATCGAGGCGATACGCGGCAGCATGCTGCTGTCGCGTATCCTGCGCGAGCAGCGCCGCTCATTGCCCCAGGTGGCCCCGCGGCGCGATCTGCAGGACGAGATCGCCGATCTGCGCCTGCGCCAATTTGACCTGGTGCGCCAGCGTGATCAGCTGCGCGAGGGTGAGCGTCTGGCCAGCCAGCGTCTGGAGGAGGCCGGTGTCGAGGTCAGCGATGCCCTGGTCGACTCCCTGCAGCGTCTCTATCAGTCGCGCCGCGAGCTGGTGGACCGCCTTGAACAGACCTACGGCAGCCTGCTGAGCTCGGCCATCGAGCTGCAGCTCAACCAGCAGCAGCTTTTGACGATCTCAAGGGAGCTTCGCGCGACCATCGACGAGCAGCTCTTCTGGGTCGCCAACACTCGGCCGCTGGACCTGGCCTGGATGCGTCAGTTGCCCATCAACCTCGCGCTGGAGTGGCAGGAGGGCGAATGGCGACAGGTGCTACCGGTGCACTGGCGCCTGCCCTCGGCCGGTGCGCTGGTCGGGGTTCCCCTGTTGCTGGCCGCCGCCCTGGTGGTGTGGAGTCGTCGTCGGATCAAGATGCGGCTGGCGACACTGCATGAACAGGTCGGGCGGCTGCGCAGCGATACCCAACTGCATACGCCCCGGGCGGTGCTGTTGAATATTCCACTGGCGCTTCCTGGGCCCTTGACGCTGACAGCCTTTGGCAGCGCCCTGCTGGTGGGAGGCGTGGGCATCGCCCACGGGATCGGCCTGGCCGCTCTGCAACTCTCTCTGGCCTGGGCGGTGATCGCCTGGGGGCGTCGTCTGCTGGTGCCGGATGGCGTCGCCACCAAGCACTTCTACTGGCCGGCGGACTATGCCGCCCGGCTGCGCTGGCTGCTTGGCTGGCTGGGCCTGGCCCTGGTGCCGGTGCTGATGATCGCTACCCTGGCACGAGACGCCGATTTCGGGCTTAGCCACCGTCCGGTGGCTCTTGTGCTGCTAGTGGCTGGCCTGCTGGCCATGAGCTTTCTGCTGGCGCGGCTGATCCTGGCCCATGCGCCCTTCTTCGGCGTTAGGCTGTTCCGCCTCGTGCTGGGCCTGGCCATGGCCGCGGTTCCCCTGATGCTGGTCGGACTGATCGTTGCCGGCTATGAATACACGGCGCTGAGCCTGGTGGGGCGTTTCGTGGTCACCCTCTACCTGCTGGGGCTGTGGATCCTGGTGGAGGCCTCGGTGGTGCGTGGCCTGGCGGTGGCAGCGCGCCGGCTGGCCTTCAAGCGTGCCCTGGCTCGGCGCAAGGCTCATGCCCAGGAGGGGGCCGATGGGGGGCTGGAGGTGGTGGAGGAGCCGCCGCTGGACATGGAGAAGATCAATCAGCAGTCGCTGCGCCTCTCCAAGCTGATCCTGCTGATCGGGTTCGTGTTTCTGCTTTACCTGGTCTGGTCGGACCTGCTGACGGTGCTGGGTTACCTGGATCAGGTGGCGATCTGGGAGGCTGACGGCGTGGAAGTCGGTGACCTGGTCGGCAGCACCCTGTCGGTGGCCGATATCTTTACCGCACTGCTGATCGTCGGTCTGACCATCATGATGGCCCGCAATCTGCCCGGCCTGCTCGAGGTGAGCATACTGTCGCGCCTGGAGCTGAAGCAGGGCAGCGCCTATGCCATCACCTCACTGCTCTCCTACACCATCGTCGGTACCGGCCTGGTCGCGGCTCTGGGCACGCTCGGCGTCTCCTGGGACAAGCTGCAGTGGCTGGTAGCCGCGTTGGGCGTGGGGCTGGGCTTTGGCCTGCAGGAGATCTTCGCCAACTTCGTCTCGGGCCTGATCATCCTCTTCGAGCGCCCGGTGCGTATCGGCGATACCGTGACCCTGGGCAACCTGACCGGCACGGTAAGCAAGATCCGCATTCGTGCCACCACGGTGACAGACTTCGACCGCAAGGAGATCATCATTCCCAACAAGACCTTCGTCACCGACCAGTTGATCAACTGGTCGCTGTCGGACACGATCACCCGGGTGGTGCTGACCTTCGGCGTGGCCTACGGGTCGGACCACCGTCTGGTGCATCGTCTGTTGCGCCAGGCCGCCGACGAGAACGCCCGGGTGCTGGCCGACCCCGAGCCCCAGGTGTTCTTCATGGACTATGGCGAAAGCACCCTCAACTTCGAGCTGCGGATCTTCGTCAACGCCCTGGGCGACCGTCTCTATGCCACCGATGAGGTCAACTGTCGGGTGGGCGAGCTGTTTGCCGAGCATGACGTCGATATCGCCTTCAACCAGCTCGACGTCTGGCTCCACCGCCCCGGCGGACAGGCAGTGCGACTCCAGCAGGTGGTACCCTCGAGCGAGCCCCCCACGGCTCACCCACCTCCCGGGGCCCACGGGGACCCGGGTGATGTCGATGTGGGCGACAGTGGTGGGGGTGACGGCGACGGTGGGCGCTGAGACCCGCCGGCGTCAGGCCGGCAGCGCCTCACGCACCGCGTGGAGGAGGAACTCACGGTTGCCGTCGCCGCCAAGCAGCGGGCTCTCCTGCCAGTGGCGAATCGCCAGACCCTGGGTGGCGCAGCAGGCGCGGATCTTCGCCTCCACTTCGACGTAGCGGGCCGGATCATTGACCAGACCACGGGCGGTGACCCCGCCGGGACCCACCTCGAACTGTGGTTTGACCAGGCTCGCCAGTTGGCCGCCCGGTGGGAGCAGGAAGGCGAGCTCCGGCAGAATCAGGGTCTGGGAGATGAAGGAGACGTCCATCACCGCCAGATCCGGCCCGCCGGCCCCCTGTGCCTCGAGGGCTGCCCTCAGGCGCGGGTCAGCGGTCATGGCCCGGGCATTGAGCCCCTCCAGGCAGGTGACGCGTGGGTCCCGGATCAGGCTCGGGTCGAGTTGGTCATGGCCCACCTCCACGCCGATCACGTGACGGGCGCCATGGACCAGGGCGCAGTCGGTGAAGCCGCCGGTGGACTGGCCCACGTCGAGGATCAGCTTGCCCGTCAGATCCAGGCCCAGCGATGCGATCAGCGCCTCGAGCTTGAGCCCCGCCCGCGACACATAGCGCTCTTCGGGATCCGCCTCCACCGCCAGGCGAGCCTCTTCGGGAAACTTCTCTCCGGGCCTGGTGAGCACGCGGCCGCCTGCGGCCAGGCTGACCCGCCCGTGGCGGATCAGACGCTGGGCGCGGGTGCGGGAACGGGCCAGGCCCTGGGTGACAAGCAACTGGTCGAGGCGTGGCATGGGGGAGTTCTAGCTCAGGATTGGGAAGGGGAGGCCTGGAGCGCCTTGATGTGCTCGCCGAGCCCCAAGGCACGGTTGACGTCCAGTTCCAGGGCGATACCGGTGTCCAGGGAGTCGTCGAGGCCACCGGCCTTTGCCGCGGCGTCAAGAACCGCATCGGCACGGTTCGCCTCGACAAGGATCAGTATCACGCTGCGCGTGGCCATGAACTCCAGCCCGAAGAAGGTCAAGTGGGGCTTGAGCCCCTGGCCCTGGGCATTGTTGATGATGGTGGCGCCGGTGGCGCCCGCCTTGCGTGCGGCATCCAGCACCTTGTCGGTCCTGTCCTGGTCGACGAAGACCATCAGTAGCTTGAAGTCCATGTGCATCTCCCCCTATCGCCATGTGGTCGAGGCCGCTGCTCCCTGAGCGCTAGTCTGGCAGAGCTCGCCGCCAAATTCCCGATCGGCATCAAGGTGTGCTGCTGGGCCCCGCATCGGCCTGCAGATCGCTGGGCGGGACGCGGCCAGCCCCCCAGCTGCGGTGGATATGGCCGACCACCACGTCGAGCTCCGCCTGGGTGACCTGGGCCAACTCACCGCGCTCCAGCGGGTCGTAGTGGAAGATGTAGAGCCGTGAGGCAAACTGCGCGAAGGGGAGTGAGGCCTCGCCAGCGCGTTCGCCGTGGTCGGAGGTGCTGACCTTGATATCGTCTCCCCAATCCTGACCGCTGTCGTTGTTGGGGTTGTAGAAGTAGACCCGCATTACGTCTGAGGGGTCCAGCGACACGCGCAGCACGGTAATGGCGTGCCAACCAATGAACCGTGCGGCGCTGTCGGTCACCGCAATGCCCGCCGGTTGGGGGTGAATCAGCGGCTGATTGCCATTGTAGTAGGGATGGTAGCTGGCATAGAAGTGGCGCAGGAAGGTGTCCAGATCATGGAGCTGGCCCGTGGCCACGTCGACGTTGATGCGAAAGCCCCGGCCGGACCACCAGCCATGGAACTCGGGGTTGACCCAGCGGTGTGGGTCGCCCTCGCGGCCGACGCAACGTCGGCCCATCTCGGCATAGATTCGATCCAGGTGGGGCACCACGATCAGCGATACCGGGTCGAGGTCCATGGGCAGGCTCTGGGCCACACCCCCGCTGCTCTCCATCGAGGAGATCGGCTGACCCTCGAAGTGCATGATGATCTCGTCGTCGCGGGCGGCCCAGGCCACCATCTGCAGCAGATAGTCGGGATCGTTGTAGGCCCACATGGAGAGGGCCCGGGCCGACTGGCAGGTAGGGTTGTTGCCCTGACCCACGCCCAGGGGCTGACCCAGCATGCACAGCACCCCCTCGAGCAGCCGCGCCCTGGGCGAGACCGCCTCGCCGAAAGCCATGTTGAGCCGCGCCTGGGACCATTCTGTGAGCGTCAGGCCCATCTGGCGCCACATGGCCGGGGCCACCGGCGGCTGGTAGAGGATGCCGCGCTCGAGCATCAGCGCCAGGCCAAAAACGGCCTGGGGAGTAGCGGGGTGTACGCCGCCGCGAATCAGCGCCGAGACCAGCTCGCGGTAGCAGAGCAGGCAATCGCGACCGGTGGCCGAGAGGCCTAGCGCCTCGGCCACCAGATGATCGCTGTGATCCAGCAGGTGACGCAGCAACACCGGGTGGTAGGCCGAGACCAGTCCGGTGTCATGCATGGCCCGGGCAAAGCCGGTGGCCTCGCCCTGTAGAGCGGAGCTGTCCATGCTGGAAAGCCGTTCACGGTAGATCTCTAACCCCGGGTCCTCGCGGCAGGCTCGGGTGGGGCCGAACAGCGAGCTGACCAGGCGGTCGGCGCCCTGGCCGCTGATGCCCAGGTCAATCTCCGGGTTGGCCTGGCAGATGGCGATCTGAGTGATCATCGCCTTGACCGGTTCCACCTGGATGGGGCGCTGCTCAAGGATGCGCCAGATCTCGTCGATCAGGCGGTCGATGATATGTTCGTAACCGATGCGCTCGGCCAGATGCTGGAACAGGTGTCGGGGAATCTGGGCCAGGCGCCCCTGGGTTTCCCGCTCGGCCTCGCTGGGCACGCCGAACAGCAGCCAGAGATTGATCGCCATCACCTGAGTCAGGTAGTGATGGGCCTGCTCAGCGGAGATCTGGTCATGCAGGTACTCCCCCTTCGCGACCGCCAGCAGGCGAAGCTCACTCAGCGCTTCGATCACCACCAGGTTGGGGGCGGCGCTCTTGAGGGCATGGGTGGTCAGCGAGGGTACCAGGTATTGGGGGGTCTGCCAGTCGGAGCCAATGAAGACCCCGGCCTTTTCTAAGGCCTGGGCGCGGGCCTCGATGGCGGCGGCACCGCCCTCCTGTAGCAGCACGCGGCGGGCGGTGTCGAACACCCGAGGGAGTTTTCCGGGCTTGGCAAACGCCGGCGCATTGGCCAGCAGGCTGATGGCTTGGTCCAGCTTCTGGCATAGGCCAACGAGCTTGTCGTTGGCCGCAGGCGTTGCACTCGTGTCTTGCATCTGTCGGTGCGTGGTCACGCCGACTCCTTGTCGTCAGGATGTCATCTCTCCATGACGCCTGTATCAGACATAGAAATCAAGCTCTTCCATGTGCTTGAGCAATTCCTTCATGCGCGCCGCCTCGTCCCCCTTGAAGTAGATGAGGCCCCAATGGGTGCCAAAGGCAGTCCGCTTGGTGACGGTTTCTTCCATCGGTGCGGTGAGCTCGTGGGACTCGAAATAGGGGTCATCCTCGACCTCTTCGGGAATCTCCAGCGTGCTGACCACGCGGCGGCGAGGATAGACACCGAAGCAGCCGGCAAAGCCGTCGGCGTCCACCACTTCCTTCGGAAAGAACGCCTTGACCTCTTCCGAGGTGGTCTTGGGGTCGAACACCAGCATGGAAGCCTGGTAGGCATTGAAGCCGTAGACCCGCTCGAGCAGCTCGAACACCTTGAAACCGGGCGGACGATAGGCCACCTCGCCGAAGTACATCTCGCCATCGCTGGTGACGAAGTACTCCGGGTGGATCAGGCCAAACTCGATGTCGAAGGTCTTGATAAGCCTCTCGATCTGGGCGGTGATCTGCGGGCGGTAGTGTTCGAGCTCCGGCGAGGCGGGCACGAACACCGAGTAGCCCAGGGTCACATACTCGGAAATGTTGAGGAAGGCGATCTTGCCGTCGTGGATCCATGCTTCCACGGCGAATTCCCAGCCGTCCAGGTGCGACTCCATCAGCACCGGGAATTCCTCGTCGGGGATGGTATCGACCTCGTCCGGGGTGCGGATCACGCGGTGCCCCAGGCAGCCGGCCTTGTCGAAGGCCTTGAGATGAATGGGATCGTTGGGGTCGCCGTCGAGCTTGAGCAGGGTCTGGTTGACCCGCTTGAGAAAGCGAACGACATCCTCCTTGTCGTGGGCCTCCTCGAAGATGCCGACGCGGATACCGCCAAGCTGGGCACGCCGCTTCATCAGGGCCTTGTCGCGCAGCAGCAGCGACTGGCCGTAGAGGCGCGGGTTGTCGAGCAGCACCGAGTTGATGGCGCCCGCCCACTCCACGGTCTCCTCGAACAGCGGGATGGCCACATCGACGCCCATGTCCCTTAATTTTTCCGCGATATCCAGCGAGCTGTCATTGAGTCGCTCGAAGTGCCAGGAAACATAGGGAATGTCGTGCTTCTGGCAGTACTCCTGGGCCCAGTCCGGGGCGACCACCACGTAGCGACGGTCGAAGTTCTCGGCGGCTTCGATGGCGTTCAGGCTCCAGCCCAGCAGGGCAATGTAGCCCTTGTTCGGATCCTTCTTCATGGAGTACCTCCGGATAGGGAAGTGGTCAGAATCCCGAGTCGACCAATGGACGTTCTCGGGTATAAACGAGTGCCAACACGATACAGCAACGTCCGGTCAGGTTCACCCGGCCTCCGGGGAGGAAACGCCCCTTGCCGGCCGAGCCCTGCATTGCTATAGTGCGCTCCCACTCGGTAGGGCATTGTTTGCCAATGCACACGAGTTGACGTCGAAGTCACTGACGTCGCGTAATGGTGGCCCCGTCGGTCCTCCCGCAATGCTAAGCCACAAACCCCGCCAGGCCCGGAAGGGAGCAACGGTAGTGGTGGTCGCGTGTGCCGGGATGTGGCTGTCGGGGCCGCCTCCATTT
>PWEV01000059.1 GCA_003553625.1 Halomonas sp. | reverse complement strand
GACCGAGCCGCCACTGCCTGCCACGAAGCTGCCGAACGACAACCCTCGGGTATTCTGGATCACGATTTCCTGCGCCCAGCCATGGGAAGCCACCAGAGTGGCCAAGGCGGCACCCGCCATGATTGTTGGCCAGACACGTTTCATCGCCATATCCCTGAAATCTGGTAGTGCGGTTCGCGTGGGAAAGCAACTTGACGATGACATGAGTCAGTACCATATCAAGGTGGAGCTTCTGAAAGTTTCTTTTATCACTCCACCTTGGTCTTCGCCAGACTAGCGCCTGATTCTATAGCGTAACAACGAGTTAGTTGTACTCGACTGTTGCTGTCACAACGCCCTCGTAAGTTCCGGCTACTTGAGCGGCACCCACTGACAGAGTGCCTCCCATATAGATAGTTTGCTCACCGTCTGCGCCCAGGATGCCGTTCTCTACGTGTGTTGTGGCGCCGGCAGCGCCGGTAAGGTTGCTGACCGTTGTCAGTACCATGGTCTCACCTGCCCCTCCCGTGTTGGTCAGCACGCCGCCAGCCCATGAAATGCCATAGGCTTCATTACTTTCCCCCGTGACCACGAATTGCGCGGCGATCGGAGTGGCGCCGACGACCGCCAAAATGGCATCTCCCGTTGCAGTGCGATTACCGGCCGTATCAACCGTCACGGTACCAACCGCGACGCCGGCGACGAAACTGCCAAAATTTAGACCCTCGCCGTTGGTGATACCGATGGGCGCAATGACGGTACCCGTTGCCTTGGTTCCCACACTGGCAGCAAAACTGTTGGCGGCGGTGAGTGCCCCGAGCGCGACGACGGAAGCCAGCACGGTGAGGCGGAAATTCTTGCGAATGAAAGTAGAAGAGTTCATTTTTCAATCCCCTATAAGCCATTGACACGGTGGTTTTCCGTCGACAATGGTTTGAGTTAAAACCCAAGTAGGGGAACCGTTAACACTGGGATGGGAGCAGGCATGAATAAAATTCATACATGGAGCCAAAGCTGAGAAGTGTCGGCGGTCCCGCTGTCTTGGGGCTATTACACCCGTTAGACCGGTGACTTTGCGTCCCCGTCTTTCGACGAGTTTGCTTTTTTCTTTTCCGATAAGCTGGATTAGGTACCAGACTTGTCGGGGCCTGTTTTCTCTTGGGTGATTTGGCCTCCCCCTCAGCTTGACTGAAGAATGTGCTTTCCACAAGCAATTATATATAAGTTTTAAAATAAAGAAGAGCGGGGCAGTTTTTTCTGTTAAGTGCCTGCGCTCAAGTTTTCGCGCACCACGCACCAATTAAATCATGAACTTACGATGAATCCATGCGCGTTTTCTTCTGCATGGGTACTTATTCGTGTTTTTTATAGAATAGATGAGTCCGTGGCGCAGTGGATTATCCGGCAAGCCAGCCGGTATTTCCGAGCTGAAGTCGGCGGAGCAACAAAATAAAAACTCGCGATGTTAATCCCATGCTTTACTTATTTAACGTTTATTAAACGCTTATGTGCGTAAGCGTTGGGCGCGTTTTATGGCCGCTATGCCAGTCGGCTTTGGCCAGTCGGCTTTGGCCAGACAACGCCCTGTGTCGAACAGCCCTCGGCAACACCGGCTCATCCCACCTACGTCACGGCGCACTCACAGAGGCTCGATTTCCAAACCGGAGGTTGGGGCCGTTCCGTGGGCTCTCGAAGCCACGTTGGATCCGCCGTCCTTGGAACGAAAGGGAACCGATGACGGGTTTTCGGGCACAAAAAAACCAGAACCTTTCGGTTCTGGTTTCTTCTATGTTTGGTAGCGGGGACCGGATTTGAACCGATGACCTTCGGGTTATGAGCCCGACGAGCTACCAGACTGCTCCACCCCGCATCAACGTGTAGCGCATTCTACAGGGATTACCCCTTTAGTCAAGGGGTGGGGTTCAAACGCTCGTCCCGGCACCGCTTCCTGGTCCATACTCCTCCGAGTTGTCATCAAACGGGCAACGCTTAAGATAACAATTGGTGCGCCGGCCGAGGTGGCCTGGCCACAGCGTCATGACAATCAGGGAGGTTACAATGGCCAACAACGCAATCGTTGCTTGGGTGACCGGTGGAACCGGCGGCATCGGCAGTGCTATCTGCCGTTCGCTGGCCGATGAGGGCTATCAGGTGGTCGCTGGCTACCATAATCCGGAGAAGGCCAAGAGCTGGCTCGAGGCCCAGAAGGCCGACGGCTACAGCAACATCGACATCTCCGGGGTGGACCTGGTGGACTTCGATGCCTGCATCAGCGGGGTCAAGGAGATCGAGGAGAAGCATGGCCCGATCGGTGTTCTGGTCAACTGCGCGGGTATCACGCGCGATGGCACCATGAAGAAGATGACACCCGAGCAGTGGCACGAGGTCATCGACACCAACCTCAACAGCGTCTTCAACACCTGCCGCAGCGTGCTCGATACCATGCTGGAGAAGCAGTATGGTCGAATCATCAACATCTCCTCCATCAATGGCCGCAAGGGGCAGTTCGGCCAGGTGAACTACTCTGCCGCCAAGGCGGGGATGCACGGCCTGACCATGGCACTCGCCCAGGAGACCGCCACCAAGGGCATCACCGTGAATACCGTGTCGCCGGGCTATATCGCCACCGACATGATCATGAAGATCCCCGAGAAGGTCCGTGAGTCCATCCGCGAGACCATCCCGGTCAAGCGTTACGGCAAGCCGGAAGAGATCGGTCGCCTGGTGGCCTACCTGGCACACGAAGAGTCCGGCTTCATCACCGGCGCCAACATCGACATCAACGGCGGCCAGTTCATGGGCTGATCGCCCGGAACGACCGGGCCCCTGCCGACCGGGCAGGGGCTGCGCCCCCGAATGAGGCAGAAGCGCGAGGAGACCCCTCGCGCTTCTGCGTTCTTGCGGACCGGGCGGCTTGCGTCAGGGCGGCGGCAGGCGCGTCAGGCGCTCGAGCATGCGGTCCAACTCTCCCACCTCGCGGTTCCACAGCGCAGGCGCAATCGGTCCGGTGGCAAGCAGTTCGCGCAGCACGCCGTGGACCTCCTCGGCGCCGGAGAGCTCGCGGCTCAGGCTCTCGTTGAGGCGCTCCACCTGGATCGCCAGACGCAGCGGGTCGTCGCGGTGGCTGACGCTGCCCACGGCGAGCAGGGAGAGATGCACCCGCACTCGCGCCAGCTGCTCTTCCATCTCCTCGTCCGCGGCGGGCGCCTGGCGTGCCGCATTGCGGCGGGCGTGGGCGCTGCGCATATCGTCTGACAGGTTCAGCCCCTCGGGGAGTGCCACCTCGCGGGTCTCGCCGCCGGCCAGGCGCTCGGCATCGGCCTCCAGATGGTCGGTCAGCAGCGGCTGCACGGCACGCCAGCGCTCTACCTCTTCCACCACTGCCAGGCGTTCGAGACGCTCGCGGCGGGCGCGCACGATGCCCGACCAGCGCCGCCGCATGCCCTCTGTGCGACGCCCGCCCGGGAGCGGCTCCAGTGTTGCGGCCTCGGCAATGGCGGCGGCGAGCACGGCCTCGTCGTCGCTGCTGGCGGGGTGCCAGGCATCCATGCGCTCGATCAGCGCCTGCATGGTCTCCTGGCGTTCCCGTGCCTGGCGGACGCGGTCGTCGCGCTCGGCCTCCCGGGAAGCGAACACCTGATCGCACAGGTCGCGGAACTCGCGCCAGAGCGCCTGTTCTTCACCCCGCGGGGCTCGGCCGAGGTCGCGCCAGCGCTGCTGCAGCGCCTTGACCGCCTCGGCGCGGCGGGCGGCGGGCATCGACTGGCTAAGCAGGGCACGCACCTGATCGATGAGGTCACGTTTGGTCTCGGCGACCGACTGGGCACGCTGGTCGATCAGCGCCTGGAGCGCGTGACGGATGCGGCCGAAGCGACGGCCGATGGCCTCGGCCTGATCCCGGGGGACCGGGGCGGCACGCCGCCACTGGTCCCGGGCGCGATCGCGGATTTCGCGCAGCGCATCCGGGTCGGCTTCCTCGGCGGGCTGGTCAAGCAGCGTCTCGAGCTGCTCGCAGAGGGTCTCCCGGGTGGCCAGGTTGGCCTGGCGCTCCGCATCGAGGCGCTCCCGCCACGGGGCAAGGCGCGCGTGGATGCGGTCGGAGGCGGCCCGGAAGCGGGTCGCTTGCTCGCGGTTGGCGGCGGCGTCGCCGAGCGACTTCCACTCCTTGACCAGCTGGCGATGGTGGCGGTCCAGGCTGGCGTCGACGAGGTTGTCATCCTCGGCCAGGGCCTCGATGGCCTGGACAAGCTGATCGCGCTTGGGGCCGGCCACGAAGCTGCGCCAGTCGCGGAGTTCGGCCAGCCGCGCGCCCAGCTGTCTGAGGCGTGCCGCGTCGGGCTGGCGAGCGCTGGCGTCGAGCTTGTCGGCGGTCTGGCGTAGGCGCTGATGAAGGCGGCTGGCGCTCTTGAAGGCACCGCGCTCCAGCAGGCGTTCCAGCTCGTCGAGATCGGCAACGAAGCGGGCCAGGCGCTCGGTCTGGTCCTCGGCTGGCGTGTCCTGTCGTGCAAGGCGTTCGCGGGCTCTGAGCAGCAGCGGGGTGGGGGCCAGGTCCCTGGGCCAGGCGAGGGCGCCGAGGAGCGCCGCGAGGCGCTCGTCATCGCCGTCGATCAGCGCGCGCTCGACTTCGTCGGCGCGCTCCTCCAGGCGAACCCAGGCCTGGCTGATGTGCTCGAAGCCCTCGCGGACTGCGTCATAGCGTTGGCGCAGTGACTGGTCGGCCAGATGCTGGTCGGAGAGCGCCTGCCAGCGGTGGGCCAGCAGCTGCTTCTGGGCGCGCAGGCTGGCGATGTCCTGGGTCATGACCACCTCGCTGCTACCCAGGGCCTCGACACCCTCCTCGAGGGCCTCCACCAGTGCCACTCTGGCCTGCTCGGCGTCCTCGCGGCGCGCCTCGGCGGCTTCGATGGTGCGCTGCTGGGCCTCGTGGTCGCCGATCACCTTGCGGCAGCGCAGGCAGGCATCGTGGTAGCGGCGCTCCTGGCCGGCGTCGGGCAGGTCCTGCAGGGTCTCCCACTCGCGCATCAGGTGGCGGAAGCGACCCGCATAGAGCGGTTCCCAGGGAGCGGCGGCATGGCGTTCCAGGTTGGCGAGAAGCGCTTCGCGGCGTTCACGGCCAGCGGCCAGCTGTGCGGTGTCGGCACGCAGGCGGTTGAGGCGCTCCCGGGCCTGCCGCATCACCTGGCGATCGCGACGCGACTGCTGGGCGAGGCGGGCCAATCCGGCTTCGCTGGTGACCCGTTCGGCGGCGGCATGTCGGACGGCGGCGATACCGTTGTCGCAGGCCTGTCGGATCAGCGCCTCCTCGCCGTCCAGTCTCTCCAGGGCGGCCAGGCGCAGCTGCTGGTTGTCGCCCTGCAGGCAGAGCTCGGCCAGCAGGGCGGCGTCATCGAGCCGTTCGATCAGGGCGACCCGAGTGCCCAACTCCAGGCTGCCGGTGCCCCCGGCGAGCAGTGCGATCAGACGGTGGGAGAGCTCTTCCGAGGCGCCGCCTTTGTCGAGCAGGCCGAGCAGCCGCTCGGGGTCGTCGAGGCGAGCCAGCGCCAAGGCCCGCACGGAGGGCTCCTGGTCTCGGGCGAGCTGCTCCAGTGCCTGGCGGTGTTCGTCGCGTGCATGGTCGAGGCGCGTGATGGCCTGGCGTCGCACGCTGGGATCGGGGTGCTGCCAGCGCGGGGCGAACAGACGGCGAAGGAGTCCTGACATGGGCGATCCTGATGAAGGGCGCATCACGCACCGGGACGCGCCGGTCGGTTGTTGGTTATCGGTGACTGTCGGGTGGTTTCGGGCAGGCCGCCGGGCACAGCACCGTTAGTGGGCATGTGGGTATCTAAGCATGCGGTGCCGCTGGGGAAAAGCCCATGCTGTGGCCGTCTGGAGACACTGACAGGGTGGCACCGCTAGGCGTATGATCAGTTGCAGGGGGCGCAACACTCGCTTAGCTTTGATAGCGTACCTCGACCAACACCCATGTGGAGTTCGGCAATGAGCCTCAAAGTGGACAGGGACAGCATGGCCTTTACCTTCAAGGGCGGCATGCTTCCGATGACTGTCATGGAGCTGACCAGCGCCGACCCCGAGCGGATCCGCGACCAGCTCGCCGGCAAGCTGAGCCAGTCCCCGGCCTTCTTTCAGCACACCCCGGTAGTGCTCAGCGTCGAGAAACTTGACGAGCCTCACCTGGCCCTCGAGCGTATCTGCGCGGTATGCCGTGCCCACAAGCTTCTGCCGGTAGCCGTGCGCGGTGGCGCCGAGCCGATAAAGCAGTCGGCCTGGGCGCTGGGCCTTGGCTGGTTTCCGCCGCTGGAGGCGAACCGCCCCAGGGCCCTCGAGGGCGTTTCCTCGGTGGACATCGAGGAGAGCCGTGAGGACGAGGCCGCCCTCTCGTCACCTCCGGGTGTGGCCAGCGGCGGGAGGATCTTCCGTGGCACGGTGCGCTCCGGCCAGCAGATCACCGCCCCCGAGGGTGATCTGGTGGTGGTCGGCGCCGTCAATGCCGGCGCCGAGGTGCTGGCAGCGGGCAGCGTGCACGTCTACGGCGCCCTGCGTGGCCGTGCGCTCGCCGGTATTCACGGTGATCCCCTCGCCGGCATCTTCTGTCGTGAGCTCCGCGCCGAGCTGCTCTCGGTGGCCGGGAACTACAAGCGTCTCGAGGACATCGACCCGTGCCTGCTGGGCGCCATGGTGCAGGTGCGCCTCGACGGAGACCAGCTCGGCATCACGTCGTTGGCCTGAGGCTCGACACGACCGAGACGGTTATCTCTTTACCATTCAATGACAGACAGGAAGCGACTCTTGGCCAAGATCATCGTTGTGACCTCCGGCAAGGGAGGCGTCGGCAAGACAACCAGCGCAGCAGCCATCGCCACCGGCCTGGCGCTGCGCGGCAACAAGACCGTGGTCATCGACTTCGACGTGGGACTTCGCAACCTCGACCTGATCATGGGCTGCGAGCGCCGAGTGGTCTACGACCTGGTCAACGTCATTCAGGGAGAGGCCGGGCTGAGCCAGGCATTGATCCGCGACAAGCGGGTCGACAACCTGCATATCCTCCCGGCTTCCCAGACTCGCGACAAGGATGCCCTGAGTCAGGAGGGAGTCGAGAAGGTGCTCGAGACCCTGAAAAAGGACTTCGACTACATCCTCTGCGACTCCCCGGCGGGCATCGAGCGCGGCGCCCAGCTGGCCATGTACTTCGCCGATGAGGCCATCGTGGTCACCAATCCCGAGGTCTCCTCGGTGCGTGACTCCGACCGCATCCTCGGCCTGCTGGCGTCCAAGACCCGGCGCGCCGAGCGCGGCGAGGAGCCGATCAAGGAGCATCTGCTGGTCACTCGCTACAATCCTGAGCGGGTCGATCTGGGCGATATGCTCAACCTCGATGATATCCGCGAGATCCTGGCCATCGACCTGATCGGCCTGATTCCCGAGTCCGAAGCGGTGCTGCGCGCTTCGAACCAGGGGGTGCCCGTGACCCATGACGCGGCCAGCGACGCCGGCCAGGCCTATACCGATACGGTGGCGCGCCTGCTCGGGGAGGATGTGCCCCTGCGATTCCACGAGTACCAGAAAAAAAGCCTGCTCAGCCGCATGTTTGGAGGAGTTCGCCGGTGAAACTGCTTGAATTCCTGAAGCGAGAGCGCAAGAAGTCCGCCTCGGTCGCCAAGGAGCGGCTGCAGATCATCGTGGCACACCAGCGCACTCAGCGTGGCCAGCCCGACTATATGCCGATGCTGGAGAAGGAGCTGCTGGAGGTGATCCGTCGCTATGTCCAGGTGGATGACGACGCCATCAACATCAGCCTGGACAGCGAGGACAACTGCTCGGTGCTTGAGCTCAACGTCACCCTGCCCAAGGGTTCGCCCGGCTGAGTGACGAGCGGTGCTGTGCTAGGCTGTGGCCTCCATCCCAGCCTGACCGTCGGAGAGTCCGCCCATGGCGCCGCCCGCTGCCCCGCTGACCTTTCTGTGGCACGACTACGAGACATTCGGCGCCGACCCGCGCCGTGACCGCCCGGCCCAGTTCGCGGCGATCCGCACCGATGCCGACTTCAACGAGGTCGGTGAGCCGGTGGAGTGGTTCTGCAAACCCGCCGACGACTATCTGCCCCATCCCCAGGCCTGCCTGATCACGGGAATCACGCCTCAGCAGGCGCGACGCCGAGGCTTGCCCGAGGCGGAGTTCGCCGGACGCATCGAGGAACTGATGCGTGCACCCGGCACCTGCGTGCTGGGTTACAACAGCCTGCGTTTCGATGACGAGGTGACCCGCCACCTCTTCTATCGCAATCTGATCGACCCCTATGCGCGAGAATGGCAGAACGGCAACTCCCGCTGGGATCTGATCGATGTGGTGCGGGCCTTCCACGCCCTGCGCCCGTCGGGCATCGATTGGCCGAGTCGGGAGGATGGCGCGCCGAGCTTTCGCCTCGAGGACCTGACCGCCGCCAACGGCATTGCCCACGCGGGCGCTCATGACGCCCTGGCCGACGTGCGCGCGACGATTGCCCTGGCGCAGCGGCTGCGAGAGGCGAACCCGCGGCTCTTCGACTATCTGCTGGGACTTCGCGGCAAGCGTTCGGTGGCTCGGCTGCTCGACGTGCCGGGGCGCAAGCCGGTGCTGCACATCTCTCGGCGCTATCCGGCCAGTCGCGGCTGCGCCGCCCTGGTGGTGCCGCTGGCCGAGCATCCCACCAATCCCAACGGGGTCATCGTCTACGATCTCTCGATGGACCCGACGCCGCTCTTCGACCTCTCCGCCGAGCAGATCCGCCAGCGCGTCTTCGTCAGCAACGACGACCTGGCGGAGGGCGAGGAGCGCATCCCCCTCAAGGTCATTCACATCAACAAGTGTCCGGTGCTCTTTCCGGCTAGCGCGCTGAAGGATGTGGAGGGCCCCCACCAGGGAGAATACGGGGAGATCGTCACCCGGCTGGG
>PWEV01000281.1 GCA_003553625.1 Halomonas sp. | reverse complement strand
GCCTGACGACCATAGCGTGCGTGAACCACCTGAACCCATGCCGAACTCAGCAGTGAAACCGCTCAGCGCCGATGGTAGTGTGGGGTCTCCCCATGTGAGAGTAGGTCATCGTCAGGCACCTCTTCAGAAAAGCCCCGCTCTCGAATGAGAGCGGGGCTTTTCGCATTTCAGCACCCTGACCAGACTGCTAGAATCGTCGCTCATTTGATTATGCGGTACCGTCATGCATTCCAGCTCTCGTTCCATCGAGACCCGTCAGTCAGGCCCTCACCAGAATCTGGTCCGCCGGGTGCAGCGTGCGCTGGAGCATCCACTTCGCAAGCCGGTGGCCGAGCATACCCGGGCAGCCTTCCGGGAGGCCCGGGTATGGCTGACCGCCCGTGCGGAGATGCCGTTGATCCTCGACGCCGGCTGTGGGGTGGGGCTCTCGACACGCCGCCTGGCGGCAGATTTCCCGAACCATGCGGTGATTGGCGTGGATCGCAGCGAGAGCCGCCTTAGCCGTGAACACGGGCCGATGCCCGACAATGCCCTGCTGGTTCGCGCCGACCTGGTGGACTTCTGGCGTCTGGCGTTGACGGATGGCTGGCGGCCTTCACGCCACTACCTTCTCTATCCCAATCCCTACCCGAAGTCGGCCCATCTCAAGATGCGCTGGCAGGGGCATCCGGTTCTGCCGGTGATCCTGGCTCTGGGAGGGCGCCTGGAACTGCGTTCCAACTGGCGGCTCTACGTGGAGGAGTTCGCCCTGGCCGTGGTCCAGGCTACGGGTTGCAAGACTGCGGTGATGGTTCATGAGCCCTGTGATGATCCCTTGACGCCCTTCGAGCAGAAATACCACGTCAGCGGTCAGACGCTATGGAAGCTCGTGGTCGAGTTGCCCCATGACCCTGGCCTGGTGCCCGGGGAAGGGCAGACGTAATGGTCTTCGTCTACCTGGCACTGGCCATCGTGGCCGAGGTGGTCGCCACCAGCGCTCTCAAGGCTACCGAAGGCTTTACCCGCCTGTGGCCGAGCCTTCTGGTGGTGGCCGGCTATGCGCTGGCCTTCTACATGCTCTCCCTGGTGCTGCGGACGATGCCGGTGGGCATTGCCTACGCCATCTGGGCGGGGCTGGGCATTGTGCTGGTCGCCGTGGTGGGGCTGGTGGTCTACGGCCAGCGTCCCGACCTGCCGGCGGTGATCGGCATCGGCCTCATAGTGGCAGGGGTGTTGATCATCCAGCTGTTCTCGTCGATCTCCTCGCACTGATCCTTCAACTCTGCCCCGAACTGTGGTGCTGCCATGCGTTATCGTCTATCTAAGCTGCTGCTTTTCACTCTTTGCCTGCTGCCGATGGCGGCTCAGGCCTCGGGCTTCGCCCAGCTGGGTCGCCTTGCCGACAAGGGCTTCATGATCAGCGCCGAGGCGCGCCTGATCGATGAGGGCGAGGTGCTCGGCTCGATCGAGCCGGAACGCCAGCTATCGCCGGCCTCGGTGACCAAGAGCTACCTGGCGGCGGCGGCGCTGGATCGCTGGGGACCCCAGCATCGCTTCACTACCCGGCTGGTCAGTGCGGCGCGCCCCGACGCCGATGGCCTGCTCGAGGGAGACCTTGTCCTCGATGGCGGTGGTGACCCGGCGCTGACCACCGAGGATCTGTGGCGGCTGGTGCAGCGACTTCACCAGGCCGGCGTCCGCGAGGTGGAGGGGCGACTACTGGTCAGCCAGTGGCGTTTCGGGCCGGTGGAGTGCATCACCACCGATCGCTGCCAGGCCCGCGAGCGCTCCGCCAACGCCTACAGCGCGCTGCTTTCCTCGGCGGGAGTCAACTACGGTAGCTGGTGCGTCAGCGTGGCCCCTGGTGCCTCCCCGGGAGATGCTGCCCGGGTGACCGGCTGCGACAGCCAGGCGGCCATCCTGCGTATCGACAACCGAGTAGAGACACGTCCCGACAATAGCGGTACCGAGCTGCGCGCGGAGCGGGTTACCCGTGACGGCCATGACACCATGGTGCTGAGCGGCCAGATCTCCACCAATGCACGCCCCCGGGACATCTATCGGGCGAGCTCGGATCCCGCCGACCAGACGGCCATGACGCTGCTGGCCATGCTCGACCAGGCCGGCATCGCGGTGCGCGGTGGTGCCGATACCACCCAGGCCGAGCCACCCGCCGGTGCCCGCACCCTGGCCGCGGTGGAGGGCAAGCCGCTCCAGGAGTTGCTGCTGCGAGTGATGAACTATTCCAATAA
The DNA here is from genome assembly GCA_003553625.1 of Halomonas sp. Taxonomy (GTDB): domain Bacteria; phylum Pseudomonadota; class Gammaproteobacteria; order Pseudomonadales; family Halomonadaceae; genus Halomonas. Next base: position 6,753 of record PWEV01000281.1, on the reverse strand, counting down.
CTTCATGGCCGATACGCTGGCCCTGAACCTGGTCGAGACGCCCCGCGCAGACCTGCGCCTTGGCGGGCTGGCCATCGAGCAGTTCGTGGCAGGTATTCCCGACCACGGTCCGGTAACGCTGTTCAGCGGCAGCGGCCTGACCACAGAGAATCGGACGTCGGCGATAGGCACCAATGCGCTGCTGGCCAGCATGTTCCACCGTCCATCGCTGTTTCCAAGCTTCGTTGCCACCCTGCAGTCTCCCGGCAACGGGGTGATGCGCTTCATCCGGCGGGGGTCGCCCACCTTTCAGCACCACGTCATGCTCAAGACCGGCACCCTCAACCAGCCGGTGACAGTGCGTGCCGCGAGCGGCTACTTTCGCACCCGCAGCGGCCGCTGGGGCGTGTTTACCGTACTGGTCAACGGCACCGGCAGCACCCCCTATCTGAGCTGGTCGGAGGTGCTGGACCCCCTGGCCGTGGATCTCGAGCAGATGATCGATACCCATTGAGCGGTCTGACTTCCACCCTGAGGAACTCGCGATGAAACCCGGACATACCGGCTGGCGGCACCTGGTGCACTCCACCCGCTATTCCCTCAAGGGGCTCAGGGCCGCATGGCGCCATGAGTCAGCCTTTCGCCAGGAACTGGCACTCGGTGTGCTGCTGCTGCCGCTGGCCTGGTGGATCGGCCAGGGCCCGGTGGAATGGGTCCTGCTGATCGGCAGCTGCCTGCTGGTGCTGGTGGTGGAACTGATCAATAGCGCCATCGAGAGCGTGGTGGACCGCATCGGCATCGAGCACCACGAACTCTCCGGGCGCGCCAAGGATCTGGGCTCCGCCGCGGTCATGGTGGCGCTGGGCCTGGTGGTGCTTACCTGGGTGCTGCTGGCCGGACAGAAACTGCTCGGCTGACCATTCCGCCGTCGTGCTGGGTGCCCTTGGCGCCTGGGCTTCGCTATGCTGGGGGCGTTCGCCACCCAGATGCGAGAGACCCATGCCGCTGCCCGATGACTTCCTGCCGTTGATCGATATTCCCGAGCCCCTCAAGGCGCCGCTTGCGCTTAGCCGTGAGCGGCTGGTCGAGGCCCTCGCACAGGCAGACAACCTGGCCGACATGAACGGCCGGGAGTCGCCGCTGGAAGACTGGCTGGGGCTTTCCATGTCGCGGCGTGAGCAGCTGGCCCGGGTGCTGGCGATTTCCGAGTTCGTCGCCGAGACCCTGGTTCGCTATCCGGAATGGCTGCTCCACCTGGATGCCAACGGTGAGCTGGACGCTACCCCCGACGCCGAGAGTTTGCGTGGCTGGCTCGAGGAGCGGCTGGAGTCGGCGGAGGACGAGGCCGCCATGCAGGCTGCCATTCGCCGCTTTCGTCGCGCGCGCATGGTCGGCATCGTCTGGCGTGATCTCACCCGGCCCGAGGGCATCGACATGTGGGCCACCTCGGCGGCGGTGTCGCGCCTGGCCGAGACCTGTCTGGAAGTTGCCCTGGGCTGGCTGGAGCGTTTTCTCGAGCCGCGCTGGGGCCGCCCCGGCCTGCGTCGAGACGGCAGCGAACAGCGCCTGGTGGTGCTGGGCATGGGCAAGCTGGGTGCCGGCGAGCTCAACCTCTCTTCCGACATCGACCTGATTTTCGCTTTCCCCGAGAACGGTGAAACCGAAGGGGGGCGCAAGTCCTTGGCGCATCAGGAGTACTTCACCAAGCTGGGGCAGCGGCTGATTGGTGCCCTGGACGCGGTGACCGCCGATGGCTTTGTCTTCCGGGTCGACATGCGCCTGCGCCCGTTGGGCGACGGTGGCCCCCTGGTAGGCAGCTTCTCGTCCTTGGCCGGCTACTACCAGGACCAGGGGCGGGAGTGGGAGCGCTATGCCATGCTCAAGGCGCGCCCGGTAGCCGGCGACCTCGGCGCCGGCGCCGAGCTGCTGGCCAGCCTGCGACCCTTCGTCTATCGCCGCTACCTGGACTTCGGCGCCATCGAGTCGCTGCGCGAGCTCAAGGCGATGATCAACCGCGAGGTGCGCCGCAAGGGAATGGAGGGCAACATCAAGTTGGGCCCCGGTGGCATCCGCGAGGTGGAGTTTGTGGTGCAGGCCTTCCAGCTGATCCGCGGCGGCCGCGACACCGAACTCCAGGTGACTTCGCTGAAGACCGCGCTGGAGCGGTTGCCCGAACTTGGCCTGCTGCCATTCGAGGTGGTCGAGGAGCTAACGCCGGATTACGCCTTCCTGCGCGATCTCGAGCACGCCCTCCAGGCCCTGGAGGATCGCCAGACCCAAAGCCTGCCCGACGACGACCTCGACCGCGAGCGGGTCGCCCTGGCGCTGGACATGGAAGACTGGCCGGCGCTGATGGCCAGGCTCGACGAGGTGCGAGCCCGGGTCCGCCAGCACTTCGATGCGGTGATCGCCGACCCCGAGGAAGAGGTGGAGGAGGCGTCACAGGAATCCGCCGGCGGCATCGCCATGGAACAGTGGCGGTCTCTGTGGCGCGGTGAGCTCGATGATGAGGAGGTGGTCGAGCTGCTTGAGGAGGCCGGCTTCGACGACCCCGCAGCGGCCGCCCGTCGGCTGCACGGGCTCTATCACTCGCGACAGGTACAGGGCATGCAGCGTATCGGCTTCGAGCGGTTGGAGGCGCTGATGCCGCTTCTGCTCGATGCCGTGGTCGACAGCGAGAGGCCGGACACGTCCCTCGAGCGCGTGCTGCCGCTGATCGAGTCGGTGCTGCGCCGCACCGCCTACCTGGCATTGCTGCGCGAGAATCCCGACGCTTTGGGTCATCTGATGACACTCTGTTCGGCGAGCCCCTGGATCGCTGAACAGCTGGCCCGCTACCCGATACTGCTTGATGAGCTGCTGACCCCGGAGACCCTCTACACCCCCGCCGACAAGACGCTGCTGGCCGACGAGCTGCGCCAGACGCTGGCACGCCTTCCCGAAGAGGATGAAGAGGCCCAGCTCGAGGCGCTGCGCGTCTTCAAGCACGCCCAGGTACTGCACGTGGCCGCCTCGGACATCGCCGGCACCCGTCATCTGATGAAGGTGAGCGACTACCTCACCTATATCGCCGAGGTGATCCTCGATTCAGTGCTGGCCATGGCCTGGAAGCACCTGACTCGCAAGCATGGTTTTCCGGAGCTTGCCGAGGGTGGCCGAGCCGATGTCGAGCCGGCCTTCCTGGTGGTCGGCTATGGCAAGCTCGGCGGCATCGAACTGGGGTACGGCTCGGACCTGGATCTGGTGTTCATTCACGATGGTGCCACCCAGGGCAGCACCGATGGCAAGCGCCCGCTGGACAACGGGGTCTTCTTCACCCGCCTGGGACAGCGAATCATCCACTTGCTCACCGCGGTGACGCCCGCCGGCACTCTCTACGAGGTGGACATGCGGCTGCGTCCCTCCGGCAACTCGGGGCTGCTGGTCAGTTCGCTGAACGCTTTCGCCGACTACCAGCGACGCGATGCCTGGACCTGGGAACACCAGGCGCTGGTGCGCGCCCGGGTGGTGGCCGGTCATCCGCGCCTGACCGAGGGATTCCACGCCATTCGTCGCGAGATTCTCGGTCGTGCACGAGAGAGGGAGGCGCTGCGCGAGGAGGTGGTCAAGATGCGCCACAAGATGCGCGACCACCTGGGTGGAAAGAGCGGGAAGGGAGAGTTCGATCTCAAGCACGATCCGGGCGGCATGGTCGATATCGAGTTTCTGTGCCAGTACGCGGTACTGGCCATGGGCCAGGAGACGCCGGAACTGCTGCAGTGGAGCGACAACATGCGCATCCTCGAGACCCTGGAAGCCACCGAGCGCCTGCCGGCCGGGGAGTGTCAGCGCCTCCGCAACGCCTACCTGGCCCTGCGCAGTGCCGCCCATCGCGCCTCGCTGACCCGTGAGCCCGCCCGCGGGCGCAAGGATGTCTTCGAGGATCACCGCCGGGTGGTGACCGAGGCCTGGCAGCGGCTGCTGGAGCCGCCACATAACAAGGATGATAAAAACTGATGGAGCAAAATTTCCGGATGAACAAGATACTGGTCCTACATGGCCCCAACCTCAACCTGCTGGGGACCCGGCAGCCGGAGATCTACGGCCACGAGACTCTCGAGGATATCAACAACGGGCTCTTCGAGCAGGCGGCGCTGGCAGGCTGGGAGATTGCCTGCCGGCAGAGCAATCATGAGGGCCAGCTGATCGACTGGATTCAGGCGGCGCGCCTGGACGGTACCGCCTCGATCATCATCAACCCGGCGGCCTATACGCACACCTCGGTGGCAATTCTCGATGCCCTAAACGCCTTCGAGGGCAGGGTGATCGAGGTGCATCTCTCCAACGTGCACAAGCGGGAGGGCTTCCGCCACCACTCCTACGTCTCACTGCGAGCCGACGGGGTGATCGCCGGACTGGGCAGCCAGGGCTATCGCGCCGCCCTGGAGGTGGTGATGCGCCAGGCAGCCTAGCGACCAGCGTCAGTGGCGGCGGCCCTCACTGTCCCTGACGTTGGCGGCGTCGCTCTCATCTCCCTTGACTTCATAGTCACCCTCCAGCACCTGCTGGTCGCGGCCATCGGCGCTTCGGGTCTCGTGATAACGGGTCTCGCGATACTCGGTCCGGTGGGCGTGAATGCCGTCGCCCACGTCTTCGGCCTGGTCGGCACGCATCTTTTGGATGCGCTTCTTCAGCCGGTAACGCAGCAGCGGCATCAGCGCCCAGCCAAGCAGCAGGAAGAGCAGCCCCAGCACCATGGCGATGATCATCATGGCGCCGAACAGCAGCCAGGCCAGCAGCATCTTGAGGCTGCCGAGCAGGCCGCCCCCCTGGATCTGGCGAGCTCGCTGCTGCCAGGCCTGGGCGGTGCGCCAGGCGGGATTGTCATGAGGGTCACGGCGGGAATCCCGCTGGGGGCCTCGGGAATCGGTCATTGATCTCTCCGGTCGGCGGCGCAGGGCGCCGCTGAAGTGGTGCAGGACTCTGGCTGCCCCTTGGAAAGCCGGCGGGGCGCTTCGTTCCGAGGATGGATCAGGATGCGACCAGGCGCCACAGTGCGGCGGTCAGAATGCCGGCGGTGATCGCCGGCAGCGGCTTGCGCAGGGCCAGCATCACCGCCGCCGTGGCGATCAGCGCCATGCGGGCGCCGCCGTCGCCGTTCACGGCCATGGGGGTGATCACCGCCACCAGCACGGAGCCAGCCATGGCGTTGATGAAACGCTCGACGCGGGGGCCGATGGGTACCCGCGACATCACGAAGACGCCGCCGGCGCGGGTCAGATAGGTGGTCAGCGCCATGATCACGATGGCCAGCAGCACACCGCCGTTGGCGGCAGTCAGTGTCATGGTGTCTCCTCCTGGCGGCGGGATGGCAGCAGCAGCCCCACCAGACCCCCGGCCAGCGCCCCGATGATCACGTGGACGTGGGGCGGCAACCAGGCCATCGCGGCCAGGGCGGCCAGGGCCGCGGCCCCCCAGGGCAGAAGCACCCAGAGGTCGCGCTTGTCGCCCACCAGCATGGCCAGCAGGAAGCAGCCCATGATGGCGTCCAGCCCCAAGCGCTCTGGGTCTCCGATACCGCTGCCGAAGGCCACGCCCAGGCCGGTGCCGATCATCCAGGTGGTCCAGAGTGCCAGGCCACCGCCGACCAGGAGGCCCAGCCGCGCTGCCCTGGAGCCGCCGCCCATGGCCATGGCCCAGTTGGCGTCGCTGAGCAGGATCAGGCTGGCGTAGCGCCGGCCGGCGGGCAGGTCACGAAGGGAGGGATAGAAGGCGGCACCCATCAGCAGGTGACGGGCATTGATCGCCAGGGTGATGGCCACCAGGGGCACCAGCGGAATGGTCTCGCTCCAAAGCTCGAGGGTCGCGAACTGGGCGGCGCCGGCGAACACCAGGCCGCTCATCAGCAGCGTCTCCAGACCGGAGAGCCCCTGCTGAAGGGCGGCAACGCCGAAGGCCAGGCCGAAGACGATGACGAAAAGCGACAGCGGGGCCATGCGCCGGAAGCCCTCGATCAGATGGCCAAGGGTCAGTCGCGAGGTATCGGGCTGGCTCACGGGCGCCAGAGCTCGGCGACGAGCTCATAGCTCTTCAGGCGGTCCTCCAGGGAGAAGACGTCGGTGTTGAGCATCAATTCGTCGGCCCCGGTCTGCTCCAGGAAGGCCTCCAGGCCATCGCGAACGGTCTTGGGGCCACCGACGATGGCGGCGCCCAGGAACTGCTGCAGTTGCCTCTCCTCCATGGGCGTCATCTCCAGATGCTCCACCGGCGGTCTCGCACAGATGCGCTGGCCGCGGATCATCCCCAGGAACTTCTGTTGGGCGGTGGTGGCCAGGTAGTCGGCCATGGCGTCGCTCTCGGCGACGATCACCGGCAGGCCAACCATGGCGTGGGGCCTCTCCAGTATCTCGGAGGGGCGGAAGTTGTCGCGATAGAGTCGCAGCGCCTCGAACAGGTAGCCGGGAGCGAACTGGGCGGCGAAGGCGAAGGGCAAACCGAGGCGGGCCGCCAGCTGGGCGCTGTAGCCGCTGGAGCCCAACAGCCAGATCGGCACCTTTGTGCCCTGGCCGGGTACGGCGCGCACCCGCTGTCCTGGCTGCTCGTCGCCCAGGAACCCCTGCAGCTCTTCAAGGCGCTGGGGAAAGTCGTCGACGCCGGCATAGGGGTCCCGGCGCATGGCGGCCATGGTGGGACCGTCGGCGCCCGGCGCCCGGCCCAGGCCCAGATCGATGCGCCCGGGATAGAGGGTCTCCAGGGTGCCGAACTGCTCGGCGACCACCAGCGGCGGGTGGTTGG
>PWEV01000112.1 GCA_003553625.1 Halomonas sp. | reverse complement strand
TGTCGAACTCGTCGACCGTCCGGTCGTCGAGGCCGAGGAAGCCGCCGCCGAGGAGTGATCCTCGACCGGCCTTCCGCCAAGGCACGCCAAACCGGCCCCTCTCGAGGGGCCGGTTTTTTTCGTTGGCATGTTTTGTAGGAGCCGAATTTATTCGGCGATGGCGGATGCCGCATCGCGCGATAAATCGCGCTCCTACGAGGTCGAGGCTTCCGCCTGGGCTGTGGCGGGGCGGGCCCGCTCCAGCAGTGGCCTGAGGAAGCGCCCGGTGTGGGAGGCTTCCATCTTCGCCACCTGTTCGGGGGTGCCCTCGGCGATGATGCGCCCGCCGCCGGAACCGCCCTCCGGCCCCAGGTCGATCACCCAGTCCGCGGTCTTGATCACGTCCAGGTTGTGTTCGATCACCACGATGGTGTTGCCGTGGTCGCGCAGGCGGTGGAGCACGGTGAGCAGCTGACGAATATCCTCGAAGTGCAGCCCGGTGGTGGGCTCGTCGAGGATATAGAGTGTCTTGCCGGTGTCGCGCTTGGCCAGCTCCCGGGCCAGCTTGACTCGCTGCGCCTCGCCGCCGGAGAGGGTGGTGGCGCTCTGGCCCAGGCGAATGTAGGAGAGGCCCACATCGAGCAGGGTCTGCAGGCGCCGGGCGATGGCCGGCACCGGGCTGAAGAACGCCAGCGCCTCCTCAACGGTCATCCCCAGCACCTCGTCGATGCTCTTGCCCTTGTACTGGATCTCCAGGGTTTCGCGATTGTAGCGTTTGCCCTTGCAGACGTCGCAGGGGACGTAGATGTCAGGCAGGAAGTGCATCTCCACCTTGATCATTCCCTCGCCCTGGCACGCCTCGCAGCGCCCGCCCTTGACGTTGAAGCTGAATCTCCCGGGCTTGTACCCCCGTGCGCGGGCCTCCTGGGTGCCGGAGAACAGCTCGCGGATCGGCGTGAAGATGCCGGTGTAGGTGGCCGGGTTGGAGCGCGGGGTGCGGCCGATGGGGCTCTGGTCGATATCGATCACCTTGTCGAGCTGATCGAGCCCTTCTAGGCGCTGATAGGGCCCCGGGGTCAGGCTGGTGGCGTGGTTGAGCTCCCGGGCGGCGATGGGCATCAGGGTCGAGTTGATCAGGGTCGACTTGCCGGAGCCTGACACCCCGGTGACGCAGATGAAGAGCCCCAGAGGCAGCTCGAGGGTGACATCCTGGAGGTTGTTGCCGGTCGCCCCCACCAGACGGAGCACCTTCTCCGGGTTGCCGGGAATGCGCCACGGCGGCACCTCGATGCGTCGGGTGCCAACCAGGTACTGGCCGGTGAGGGAGTCGGGGTTGGCCATCACCGCCTCGGGAGTGCCCTGGGCGACGATACGCCCGCCATGGACGCCTGCCCCCGGACCGATGTCGATCACGTGGTCAGCGGCGCGGATGGCCTCCTCATCGTGTTCCACCACGATCACGGTATTGCCCAGATCGCGCAGGCGCTCCAGGGTCTTGAGCAGGCGATCATTGTCCCGCTGATGCAGGCCGATGGAGGGTTCGTCGAGGATATACATGACGCCCACCAGGCCGGCACCGATCTGGCTGGCCAGGCGGATGCGCTGGGCCTCGCCGCCGGAGAGCGTCTCGGCGCTGCGCTCCAGGGTCAGGTAGTCGAGGCCCACGTTGACCAGGAACTCCAGGCGGGCGTGGATCTCGTTGACGATCTTCACGGCGATCTCGCCGCGCCGCCCCGGCAGTTCCAGGGCCTTGAAGTAGCGCCACGCCTCGCCGATGGGCAGGCGAACCATCTCCGGCAGGTTGCGCTCGTCGATGAAGACGTGGCGCGATTCCTTGCGCAGCCGTGAACCCTGGCAGGTCGGGCAGGGCTGCACGGCGATGTAGCGTGCCAGCTCCTCGCGCACCATGTTGGATTCCGTCTCGCGGTAGCGGCGTTGAAGGTTGGGCAGCACCCCTTCGAAGGGGTGCTGACGGGACACCTTGCGGCCGCGGTCGTTGACGTAATGGAAGGCGATCTCGTCGTGGCCGCTGCCGTGGAGGATCACCTCGCGCTCGTGGCGCGCCAGCTCCTGCCAGGGGGTCTCCAGGGTGAAGCGGTAGTGCTCCGCCACCGACTGCAGCTGATTGAAGTAGAAGACGCTGCGGCGGTCCCAGCCCTTGATGACGCCCTCGGCCAGGGAGAGCTCCGGGTGGCTGATCAGCTTGTCCGGATCGAACACCTGCTGAACGCCCAGTCCATCGCAGCTCGGGCAGGCCCCGGCGGGGTTGTTGAACGAGAACATGCGCGGCTCGAGTTCGGCGATGGAATAGCCGCACACCGGGCAGGCGAAGCGTGCCGAGAAGGCGATATCCGCCTGTTCACCGTCCATGAAGTGGACCATGGAGATGCCGTCGGAAAGAGTCAGGGCGGTCTCGAAGGATTCCGCCAGGCGCTGCTGCAGACCATCGCGAACCTTGATGCGGTCCACCACCACGCTGATATCGTGCTTGCGGTTCTTGTCCAGGGGCGCGATGTCGTCGAGTTCCAGCACCTGGCCGTTCACCATGGCGCGCACGAAGCCCTGGGCGCGCAGCTCGGCCAGCAGCTGCAGGTGCTCGCCCTTGCGCCCCTTGACCACCGGGGCCAGCAGCATCAGCTTGCTGCCCTCGGGCAGCGACAGCACCTGGTCAACCATCTGGGAGATCGTCTGGGCGGCCAGGTCCTCGCCGTGCTCCGGGCAACGGGGGGTGCCGGTGCGGGCGAACAGCAGCCGCAGGTAGTCGTAGATCTCGGTGATGGTGCCTACGGTGGAGCGGGGGTTGTGAGAGGTAGACTTCTGCTCGATGGAGATCGCCGGTGACAGCCCCTCGATATGGTCGACGTCGGGCTTCTCCATCATCGACAGGAACTGTCGCGCATAGGTGGAGAGCGACTCCACATAGCGGCGCTGCCCCTCGGCGTAGAGGGTATCGAAGGCCAGCGACGACTTGCCTGAACCGGAGAGCCCGGTGACCACGATCAGCCTGTCGCGGGGCAGCTCGACATCGATATCCTTCAGGTTATGGGTGCGAGCACCCCTGACCAGAATCTTGTCCATTCCCACCTCGGGCGCACGGCAAAAGATCCATTATACGGGGCCGGCTGCCGTGGCGGCAAAGTGCCGTCCGGGCGCGGCTTTCCCTGGGTGGCAGCGAGCCGCTAGAATATGCGATTCACTCAAGGGTGCACCGCACCCGAGCATGGAACGCCATCATCCCTATGCGAAAGGTTTCCGGGCTGCTGCTGCCCAGCGAAAGGCGCGCCATCACCGGGCTGGCCAGCCTCTATGCCACGCGCATGCTGGGCCTGTTCATGGTGCTGCCGGTGCTGGCCCTCTATGCCGACGAGCTGACCGGCGCCACCCCGCTGCTGGTGGGGCTGGCGCTGGGCGTCTATGGCCTTACCCAGGCGCTGTTGCAGATACCCTTCGGTGCGCTCTCCGACCGCATCGGCCGCAAGCCGGTGATCGCCTTCGGCCTCGTGCTCTTCATGATCGGCAGCGTGGTGGCGGCGAATGCCGAGTCCATCGGCGGGGTGATCCTGGGGCGCTGCCTGCAGGGCAGCGGGGCGGTGGCCGCCGCTATCATGGCGCTGCTCGCCGACCAGACCCGCGAGCAGGTGCGCACCGCGGCCATGGCCACCATCGGGTTGTCCATCGGCGTGGCCTTTGCCCTGGCCATGGTGCTGGGTCCCTGGCTGGCCGCCGGCTTCGGGCTCTCCTCGGTGTTCTGGTTCACCGCGGTGCTGGCCGTGCTCGGTCTGGCAGTGCTGTGGAAGCTGGTTCCCCCCGCGCCGCGCCGCCTCCAGCACCGCGACGTCGGCATCGAGCGGAGCCAGCTGGCCGCGACCCTGGGGCGCCACGAACTGCTGCGTCTGGATCTCTCCATCTTCGCCCTGCATCTGATCCTGATGGCGATCTTCGTCGCCGTGCCCTTCCGGCTGGTAGAGGCCGGGATCGCGATGGAGCGCCACGGCCTCACCTACCTGGGCGTCATGCTGCTGGCCTTCGCCGGCATGGTGCCGCTGGTGATCCTGGCCGAGAAGCGTCGTCAGATGAAGGCGATGTGCCTGCTGGCCATCGCCGCCATCACCCTCAGCCTTGGCGGGCTGGCCAGCCTGGACGGCAGTCTCTGGGGGCTGCTGGGCTGGCTGCTGCTGTTCTTCATCGCCTTCAATCTTCTCGAGGCCACCCTGCCGTCGATGCTCAGCAAGCTGGCCCCTGCCGGGGCCAAGGGCACCGCCATGGGGGTCTACTCCACCAGTCAGTTCCTGGGGGCCTTTTTGGGCGGGGTGCTGGGCGGCTTTCTGGCCCAGCAGTGGGGGCTGGCCGCGGTGTTCGTGGGCTGTGGCCTGCTGGGAGTGGTATGGCTGGGGCTGATGGCGGGCATGACGCCGCCGCCCCACCTGGCCAGCGAGGTGGTAGCGCTGGACGACGAGCACCAGGGCGCGGCCCTCGAGAGCCTGGCGGCCCGCTTCGCCGAGGTCGCCGGCGTCGAGGACGTGCTGGTGGTTGCCGAGGATCGGCTGGCCTACCTCAAGGTCGACCGTCGGCACCTCGATGAAGAAGCCTTGGCAAGAGTGATCGATAATCCCAAGGAGCGGGCCTGACGGCCTGCTCGCAATGTGTGTCTCGCAACGATTGTCTCGCAACGACTTGGCTCGCAAGCAGGCGCTAGATGCGCCATCCTGCAGGCCTGCCTGCAGCCACATATATTCATGACAGCAAGGAGTCCAACATGGCCCGTGGCGTCAACAAGGTCATTCTGATCGGCAACCTGGGACAGGATCCCGAGGTTCGCTTTCTGCCCTCCGGGGCCCCGGTGGCCAACCTGCGGCTGGCCACCACCGATACCTGGATGGACAAGCAGTCCGGCCAGCGTCAGGAACGCACCGAGTGGCACACCCTGGTGATGTTCAACAAGCTGGCCGAGATCGGCCAGCAGTACCTCAAGAAGGGCTCGCGCATCTACGTCGAGGGCCGTCTCCAGACCCGGAAATGGCAGGGTCAGGACGGTCAGGATCGCTACAGTACCGAGATCGTGGTCAACGACATGCAGATGCTCGACTCCCGTAGCGGCGGTGGTGACGTCCAGGGCGGCGGTGCCCCCCAGGGCGGCCAATACGGCGGTGCTCCTCAGCAGCAGGGCGGCGGCTATGGCGGCGCCCCCCAGCAGCAGGGCGGCGCTCCCCAGCAGCAGGGCGGCGCTCCTCAACAGCAGGGCGGCGGCTATGGCGGCCAGCCCCAGCAGCGTCCCGCTCCGACCCCGCCGGCACAGGGCGGACAGCAGGGCAATCAGCAGGGCAATCAACAGAGCAACTATGGGGCACCGGATCCGGGCAGCTTCGACGACTTCGATGACGAGATACCGTTCTAGCGCGGAGCGATCCGCCGGGCGCAGGGAGAAGTACGAGTGAAGCTGCTGATACTGGATGCCGGCCACTGCCTCAGCCTGGCGCTGGCCCGGGAGGCCAACCGGCGCAGCGATACCGAACTGGTGATCGACGCCGGCAGCGTCGCCTATGCCGAGCGCCTCGTCGAGGAGGCGCCGGATGCGCTGATCATTCCACCGCTGTCGCGCCCCCTCCAGGCTGCGCCGGCCGAGGTGACGGCTCATGCCGAGGCGGTGGAGCAGTGCCTGGCGGTGTGTCGGGAGGCCGGGGTGCCCCTGGTATGGTGCGTCTCCGACCAGCTCTACGAGGATGGTTTCGCCGAGCCGATCGACGAGCACGTCATCCCGCGACCTCGTGACGAGAGCCTGCGCCGTCTGGTGACCACCGGCGACCGCATCCGTGCGGAGTGGCCGAGGCACCTGATCGTGCGCCTGGGTCCGCTGTTCGCCCTAGAGGGGGGGCACGCCTGGCTGGGGGAGCTGGTCGATACCCTGGTGGCCGGGCGGGAGGTGCGCGGCGAGGCCGACGTCACCTGCTGTCCCACTTCCGCCGACGCCGTGGCCATGTCGCTGATCGGCATGCTCCATCAGCAACATTGCGGTGCCGATGCCTGGGGCAGCTACCATCTGGCCGGCACCGAACCGGTCAGTGTCTACACCTTCGTTTCCATGGTGCGCACCCAGCTCGCCACCCGTCTCGAGGGGCTTGGCCACCAGGTCGACCTGGGGGAGGTGAAGGCCATGCACCACCATCATGACCATCCGCTGCGGCGGGTGCTCAATTGCCGGCGGGTGCTCGAGGTCTTTGGCGTCCACCAGAAGCCCTGGCGGCTCGAGGTGGGGCGGATGCTCGACGCCTGGTGCACTGCCAGCCATGGTTGCCATGAACCGCCGGAGGAGTCCTCTCCCCCATGAACGCCCTGCGCAGCCTGCTCTTCTATGTGGGCTATTTCCTCATCATGCTGGTGTGCGGCCTGCTGTTCGTGCCGCTTGCGCCCCTGCTGCCGTTGAGCAGCCGCTACCGTCTGCTCAACGTCTACAACCACCTGATCACCGCCTGGTTTCGCTGGGCGTGCGGGGTGCACTACGAGATCCGCGGACGGGAGCGCCTGCCGGCGGGCCCCTGTGTGATCGTATCCAACCACCAGAGCGAGTGGGAGACCATCTATCTGCAGGTGCTCAAGCCACCGATCTGTACCGTGCTCAAACAGGAGCTGCTGCATATTCCGCTCTTCGGCTGGGGTCTGCGCCTGCTGCACCCCATCGCCCTGGATCGCAGCAGGCCCGCCCGGGCCATGAAGCAGGTGCTCACCCAGGGCAAGCAGCGCTTGGAGGAGGGGCTCTCGGTGCTGATCTTTCCCGAGGGCACGCGCGTCGCGCCGGGCCAGCGCAAGCGCTACAACAAGAGCGGCCCGGTGATCGCCTGTCGCGCCGGCGTGCCGGTTGTGCCGATAGCCCACAACGCCGGTGAGCGCTGGCCGGGGCGCCACTGGATCAAGAACCCGGGGCGGCTGTCGCTGGTGGTGGGCGATGCCATCGAGACCACCGGGCGCACCCCCGAGGAGGTGCTGGTGGACGTGGAGGCCTGGATAGAGGCGACCCTGGTCGAGATCTCCGAGGTGCCGCGGCCGGCCTCACCGACGCCGGCGGTTGACGCCGAGAAGAACGCGGTCTGAGAGAAGGGCTCACCAACGCAAGATCCACCAACGCATAAAGGCGCCCCGCGGGGCGCCTTTATGCGTTGGGCCGACGCTCGGTCGGCCCGTGGGACCTCCGGCGCGTCAGTCCCGGAACTTCTCCAGCACCAGGCAGGCGTTGGTGCCGCCGAAGCCGAAGCTGTTGGAGAGCACGCGCTCGACCTTCACGCCGTCGCGACACCGGGTGACGATATCGAAGCCGTCGGCCTGCTCGTCCAGGGTGTCGATGTTGGCCGAGGCGGCGATGAAATCGTTCTCCATCATCAGCAGCGAGTAGATCGCCTCCTGCACGCCGGTGGCACCCAGCGAGTGACCGGTGAGCGACTTGGTGGAGCTCATCGCCGGCGTGGTGTCGCCGAAGACCTCGCGGATCGCCTTGAGTTCGGCCACATCGCCCACCGGGGTGGAGGTGCCATGGGTGTTGATGTAGTCGATCTTCCCTTCCACCGTGGCCAAGGCCTGGCGCATGCAGCGCACCGCGCCCTCACCCGAGGGGGCGACCATGTCGAGGCCGTCGGAGGTGGCGCCATAGCCAACGACTTCGGCATAGATCTTCGCGCCGCGTGCGCGGGCGTGATCCAGCTCCTCGAGCACCAGCATCCCGCCTCCGCCGGCAATGACGAAGCCGTCGCGGGCCTGGTCATAGGGCCGCGAGGCCTTGCCGGGGGTGTCGTTGTACTGGGTGGACAGCGCGCCCATCGCGTCGAACAGGCAGGAGAGGGTCCAGTGCTCCTCCTCGCCGCCGCCGGCAAAGACCACGTCCTGCTTGCCCATCTGGATCTGCTCCACGGCGCTGCCGATGCAGTGGGCCGAGGTGGCGCAGGCCGAGGAGATGGAGTAGTTGACCCCCTTGATCTTGAACGGCGTGGCCAGGCAGGCGGACACGGTGCTGCCCATGGTGCGGGTGACCCGATAGGGGCCCACGCGGCGCAGGCCCTTCTCGCGCATCAGATCGGCGGCCTCCACCTGGTTGGCGCTGGAAGCGCCTCCGGAGCCGGCGATCAGGCCGGTACGCTCGTTGGAGACCATCTCCGGGGCCAGGCCCGAATCCTCGATGGCCTGGGCCATGGAGACGTAAGCGTAGGCCGCGGCGTCGCCCATGAAGCGGCGCAGCTTGCGGTCGATCAAGGCGTCAAGGTCGATGTCCACGCTGCCGGCAACCTGGCTGCGGAACCCGCGCTCGGCGTACTCATCCTTGAAACGAATACCCGAGCGCCCTTCCTTGAGCGCCTCGAGAACGGCCTGACTGTCGTTGCCCAGACAGGACACGATACCCAGGCCGGTGACTACCACTCGTCGCATGGAAGCCTCCTGATTCAGAAGTTCGCGGTGGAGGTAAACAGGCCGACGCGAAGGTCGGTGGCCTGGTAGATGTCGCGGCCATCGACCGACACGGTGCCGTCTGCGATGCCGAGAATCAGGCGCCGTGTGATGATGCGCTTGATGTCAATCTTGTAGGTAACCCTGCCGGCCTCGGGCAGGATCTGGCCGGTGAACTTCACCTCGCCACAGCCCAGGGCGCGGCCGCGCCCCGGATGGCCGAGCCAGCCCAGGTAGAAGCCGACCAGCTGCCACATGGCGTCCAGCCCCAGACAGCCGGGCATCACCGGGTCGCCGGGGAAGTGGCACTCGAAGAACCACAGCTTGGGGTCGATATCCAGCTCGGCGATCAGCTCGCCCTTGCCGAAGTCACCGCCGTCCTCGTAGATGCGAGTGATGCGGTCGAGCATCAGCATGTTGGGAGCCGGTAGCTGGGCATTGCCGGGGCCGAACAGCTCGCCGCGGGAGCAGGCCAGCAGTTCATCTCGATCAAAGGAGTGTTGCTTGGTCACTGGGTCATTCCGAAGGTCGAAGGTATTGTGCACGGCAGGCAACAAGCCGCCGCCAGGCGACAGGAGTCAAGTCTACTGTCCGCGCAGAGGGAATGCACGC
>PWEV01000316.1 GCA_003553625.1 Halomonas sp. | reverse complement strand
TGCTCGACGCCCTGGCTGTCGGCCTCGCGGGTCCAGAACGGCAGGTCGTCGCCATAGTAGTCGCTGTCGTAGAGGAACCCGCCCTCGTCGAGCACCAGCCGACGGGTGTTGGGGCTGTCGCGCCCGGTGTACCAGCCCAGCGGTTTCTCGCCGTAGAGGCGCTGAAAGATCGCCATGGCCTGCTTCAGGTGCTCGCGTTCGACCTCCTCGGGCAACTCCTGGTAGTGGATCCAGCGGTAGCCATGGCAGGCGACCTCGTGGCCCAGTTCCCTGAAGGCGTGGGCCACCTCGGGGTGGCGCTCCAGCGCCATGGCCACGCCGAACACCGTGAGCGGCAGGCCGCGGCGCTCGAACTCGCGCAGGATTCGCCAGACACCCGCCCGGGAGCCGTACTCGTAGATCGACTCCATGCTGAGGTGGCGATCCGGAAAGGCCGGAGCCCCGATGATCTCGGAGAGGAACTGCTCTGAACCGTCATCGCCATGCAGCACGCAGTTCTCGCCGCCCTCCTCGTAGTTGAGCACGAACTGCACGGCGATCCTCGCCCGGCCCGGCCAGTTGGCATGGGGCGGGTTGCGGCCATAGCCGATCAGGTCACGGGGATAGCTGGAAGAGGTCATGGCGTCACTCTGTTGTTGATAAATCATGCAGATTGAACTCACCACATGCCAACTTTGTATACAAAAAATCTATCCTTGTTGTCAATCTGCCCAAGGCCGACCCGCGGGAGAGTGTCGTCCTGGACTAGCCGCCAACGTCAGCAGGAGAAGATAGTATGCAAATCCGGCGTTTCATCCTCTTCCTCGACCATGGAGAGGGTGGCCTTCACGGCATCCAGGTGCCTGGACATGAGGGCTGCCGCTCTGTCCCCCTCACCGCATTCCAGGAGGGTAATCAATGCATCATGATCGTGGGTTTCACAACCGAGGCGTATGGGATTGCCATAGACGGCGAGAATCAGCGATGAGCGGAAACAGAGGCGCTCGACGAAATCGGCCAGGGTGGCATTGCCGGAGACCCTGGCCAGGCGAGAATGGAATTCGGCAGAGAGCCGGATGCCCGCGCTGTGATCACCGTCACCCACCACCTGCTGCTCACGTGCTGAAAGACTGCGCAGCACCGCCGCGTTATCGGGCGTGATGCGCCGTGCGACCTCCGGCATCAGGCCGCACTCGATCATCTGGCGGGCATCGAAAACGTCCTTGGCCTCGTCGGCCGTGGGGCGGGTGACGCTGGCGCCGCGCCTTGGGGTCAGGGTGACCAGCTGCTCCATGGCCAGACGCTGAAGGATCTTGCGGATGCCGGTGCGGCTGACGCCGAACACATCGGCGAGAGCATCCTCACGCAGTCGAGCGCCGGGCTTCAGGCGATGTTCGATGATCGCATCGCTGATCGAACGGTAGATGGCCTCGTGACGTTCTGCCCCGTCTCCGTTCTTGCCGAGTCGGACGCCCGGCGAATTGCGCTCGGCCAAGGTCTGAGGCTGGTTCATGAAGGCTCGTCTCCTGCGGTGCCTGATGGATCATATTGTATTCGCTTGCTTCCTCACCGACGACGCTTCCGGAGACGCCTAAGGGAGGCGTCGGAGGCATGACAGGAAAGGCATCTGGCTCACTCCGTCCAGGCGGCGATAGCCGCGCGCTCCTCATCGGTCATGCCGGTCATGTTGCCCAGCGGCATGTAGCCGCTGGCCACCACCTGCTGGATCTGGGCACGCTGGGCGGCGGTCTGCTGCGGTGAGTCATAGGCGACTCCTGCCGGCGGCGCGTTGAAGCCGGGCTGGCTCGGCTGGCTGGCGTGGCAGGTCGCACAGCGGGTCTCGACGATGGCATGGACCTCCCCGAGGCTCACCGCGGCGCGATCCGGATCGGCGGCAGGCGATGGGGAAGGGGCGGCGACCCAGAACGCCACGGCGATCAGCGCCGTGCCCGCCACCGGGTAGGCCGGCTGGATCCTGCCGGCGTGCATCAGCACGAAGAACTGACGGATCAGCGCCCCGGCGAAGATGAACAGCGACATGATCACCCACGCCAGCTCGTGGGAGTAGGCGAAGGAGTAGTGGTTGCTGATCATCAGCAGCACCACCGGCAGGGTGAAGTAGGTGTTGTGCACCGAACGCTGCTTCCCGCGCTTGCCATCCAGCGGGTTGGGCGTCTCGCCGGCCTTCATCGCCGCCACCATGCGCCGCTGGCCGGGGATGATCCAGAAGAACACGTTGGCCGACATGGCCGTCGCCATCACCGCACCGGTGAGCAGGAAAGCCGCGCGGCCGGAGAAAATCTGAGTGCTCAGGTAGGCCACCACCACCATCATCACCGCCACGGCGATGCTCAGCAGGCCGTCGCGGGTCATGTCGGGACTGATGCGCTTGCATAGCTCGTTGTAGACCACCCAGCCGCCGAGAAGGAACAGCAGCGCCATCACGTTGGCCTGCCAGCCGCTCATGCTGGCCGCCCACTCCCAGCTGGCGTTGGGGTTGACCAGGTAGAAGCTCGGGTTGGCCATGTAGAGCAGCACGAACAGGGCGAAGCCCGACAGCCAGGTGGTGTAGGCCTTCCAGAACGACCAGTGCAGGTCCTCCGGCAGCTTGGCCGGGGCCGTGGCGTACTTCTGGTTGTGGTAGAAGCCGCCGCCATGCACCGCCCACATCTCGCCGAACACCCCCTTGTCGCGGTCCTCGGCGGCCTTGGGCGCGCGCAGGCCGTTGTCGAGCATCACGAAGTAGATCGATTCGCCGATCCAGGCAATGGCCGCGATGACGTGCAGCCAGCGCAGCATGAAGTTGGCAAAGTCCAGCAGATAGGCTTGCATCGGGGGATGCCTCGTCTAGCGCATGTTGTTATGGAAATGGCGAAGGGCCGAATCCTCAGCTGCCACGGTAGGTGGAGTACCCGTAAGGCGAGAGCAGCAGCGGCACGTGGTAGTGAGCTTCGGCATCGGCCACGCCGAAACGCAGCGGGATCACGTCAAGAAAGCGCGGCTCCTCCGCCGCGATGCCCTGCTGGCGAAGGTAGTCGCCGGCATGGAAGAGCAGCTCGTACTCGCCGGCGGTGAATTCCTCCCCCTCGAGGATCGGCGCATCACAGCGGCCATCATCGTTGGTGGTGACTTCCTTGAGGCGCTCTCGCGCTTCGCCCGTGAGGCGGTATACCGCGATGCGGATTCCCCGGCCGGGGCGGCCCTGGGCAGTATCTAGCACGTGGGTGGTCAAGCGTCCCATGTTCAGTCTCCTGTTGTTCTATGTGACCGATCCATCAACCGTTCCATGGACTGTTCCATGAATGCCGCGAATCTCATTGGAGACATTCTTAGACATTTATGGAGTACATTTCAAAATATTTTTTGTATACATTAATGGGAAGATATCATCCTGACCACCGAGAACCGGGAGACCGACCATGACCCACCGCATCCTGACCCCGCGTCCCAGTCGGATCGACAGGGCCAGCTTCACCGCCGCCTTCGGCGACATCTATGAGCACTCTCCCTGGGTGGCTGAACTGGCCTGGGAGAGTGGGCTGGACGAGCGCCATGACACGCCCGAGAACCTGGCGGCGGTGATGGGCCGGATGCTCGCCGAGGCCGATGCGGAGAGGCAACTCTCCGTGATCCGCGCTCACCCGGATCTCGCCGGCAAGGCGGCAGTTGCCGGCGAGCTGACCGACGACTCCACCCGCGAGCAGGCGGGCGCAGGCCTGGACCAGTGCTCTCCCGAGGAGATGGCCCGCTTCGAGCGCCTCAACGCGGCCTACAAGGCGAAGTTCGGCTTTCCCTTCGTAATGGCGGTGAAGGGCAGCGATCGCTTTGCCATCCTCGACGCCTTCGAGGTACGCCTGGAGAACGATCCGGCGAAAGAGCGCCGCACCGCCGTCGAGCAGATCAACCGCATCGCCCTGTTTCGCCTGCAGGCTCGCGCGGAGAGCTGAACCTGAAGACCCACACGCCCAGCACCTACAACAACACTCGCTGCGAGCCCGACCATGACCAGACCCAGTTCCGCCCCCCATCCAGAAACCAACCCCTCCCGGACCATCAACCGGGACCCGGACGCCATGCCGCCCCTGACCAAGGCGATTCCATTAGGGATCCAGCACATCATGGCGATGTTCGCCGGCAACGTGACGCCGCCGATCATCATCGCCGGCGTCATCGGCGCCACTACCGGTGAACAGATCTTCCTGATTCAGGTCGCGCTCTTCGTAGCAGGCATTGCCACCCTCATTCAAACCATCGGCATCGGCCCCATCGGTGCCCGCCTGCCCATCGTCCAGGGCACCAGCTTCGGATTCCTGCCGGTGGCATTGCCACTGGCCGGCACCTTCGGACTGGCCGCCGTGCTGGGCGCCTCCCTGGTGGCCGGTGTCTTGCAGGTGGGGCTGGGGGCCTATCTGAAAAAGATCCGCCACTGGTTCTCCCCGGTGGTGACCGGCATCGTGGTGCTCTTGATCGGTATCATCCTGATGCCGGTGGGCCTCAACTATGCCGCAGGCGGCATAGGCAACCCCGATTTCGCCTCCCCCACCAACCTGGGCCTGGCGCTGTTCGTCCTGGTGGTCACCATCCTCGCGCACCAGTTCGGCCGCGGCTTCCTCAAGGCCGCCTCCATTCTGATCGGCCTGACCAGCGGCTACCTGCTGGCCATTGCCCTGGGGATGGTGGACTTCTCCAGCGTCGGCGACGCCGCCTGGTTCGCATTTCCCAAGCCCCTGCAGTACGGCCTGGAATTTCACCTGACCGCCATCATCGGCATGACGCTGATCATGTTCGTGGTGGGCCTGGAGACCATCGGTAACATCTCCGCCATCACCATCGGTGGCGCCGGACGTCAGGCCAAGGATAGTGAGCTTTCCGGCGGCGTGATGGCCGATGGCGTGGCCACCTCCTTCGCCGCTCTCTTCAACACGCTGCCCAACACCGCCTATGCCCAGAACGTTGGCTTGATCACCCTGACCGGCGTGGTCAGCCGCCACGTGGTGACCATCGGCGGCATCCTGCTGATCTGCATGGGACTATTCCCAAAACTGGGCGGTCTGGTGGCCGCCATGCCCCACGCTGTGCTGGGCGGCGCCGGCATCGTGATGTTCGGCATGATCGCCTCAGCGGGCCTGAAGATCATCCAGGAGTGCGAGCTCGACCAGCGCGCCATGCTGATCATCGCCGTTTCGCTGAGCCTGGGGATTGGCCTGCCCGCCGTGGAGGCAATCTCAGAGACCATGCCCGGTCAGCTCGGCCTGCTGCTCAAGTCCGGTCTGGTGCCGGCGGCCCTGGCGGCTCTTCTGCTGGATGCCGTGCTGCCAGGCAAACCGAGTCGGGTAGAGCCAGTGCCAGAGGATGTCATCGCGACCAGGAGCGAGAAGATCAAGTCCAGCCCCTGAGGATGATATGACCCCTGGCACCCCTCGCGCCGCCGCTGGTCCCGGAGGCGCGGTCGCCTGGCCCTCCCCTCGACTAGACTCTACCTGTGTCCCTGTGGGAGTACCGACATGTACCGAGATAGACTCGATGCGGCCAGGCGCCTGGCCAAAGCCCTGGCGCATTTGAAGGGGGTGAAACCGCTGGTGCTGGCCATTCCCCGCGGCGGCGTGCCGATGGGGAGGGTGATCGCCGATGCCCTGGAAGGAGAGCTGGACGTGGTGCTGGTGCGCAAGATCGGTGCCCCGGGCAACCCCGAGTTCGCCATCGGCGCAGTGAGCGAGGACGGTAGCGTGCACCTGGAAGAGGAGTCCCGGCGATGCCGCCAGGAGTGGCTGGCCCGCGAGATCGCCCGGCAACGCGAGCTGATCGATGAGCGCCGACGGCTCTACACTCCGGTGCGATCACCCATCGACCCGGCCGGGCGGGTCGTGGTGGTGGTGGACGACGGCAGCGCCACCGGGGCGACCATGGCGGCGGCTTTGGCCACCCTGCGCCAGCGCGATCCGGCCCGGCTCATCGCCGCCATCGGAGTCGCACCGCCAGATACCCTGGCTCGGTTCAAGGCCCTGGCCGACGAGGTCGTCTGCCCTGAAGCTCCGGCCCGTTTCGCTGCCGTGGGCCACTTCTTCGCTGACTTCGGCCAGGTGGAGGATAACGAGGTGGTCCGCCTGCTCGCAGAGGATGCCTCCTGAGCAGGGCCGATACGCTGGCCATGTACGACACGGGCCGCTCCCCGATCGGGAAGCGGCCCGTGATATTCAGCGACCGGCGATACCCCGGTACAGCTTGCTGATTGTCGGCAGCTTACTTGGCGGCGTCGGTCGCGGACTTCATGCTCTCTTCGACCAGCTTCTGGCTCTTCTGCACGTAGTCCTGGCTCAGGCCGGAGAGCTTCTCGACGTCGGCCTTGAGATGATCGCCCAGGTCCTGAGCCACCTTCTGCTGGTCCTCCATGACCTTCTTGAGCCCCTCGGCATCACGCACGTCGATCCAGGCGCGGGCCTGGGCCAGGCCGAAGTCGGCATAGCGACGCGTCGCCTCAAGCTGGGCGGCCATCAGTTTTTCGTAGTACTCCAGGGTCAGGGAGCCGTAGGCGCGTGCCGGCTCGACTAACAGGCCCTCGAATTTGTCGGTGGCTTTCTGGGTGGTTGCCTTGGTCATGATACACCTCCGTCTAACTTGGGAAGACAAGCTTGGGAAGTCAGGGCGCCTTGCCCTGCGCTGCAATGCAACATAGCAGTCGCTTTTGTGCAGCGCAACATGGCGCCGGACCATTTTCTTCATCCCCCCAACGCATCCCTGAACGATGGCGCCCGTTGATGATCGTTCGTCGTCTCGACAGCAGAGGTCGCGACCCGTCAGCGATAAGAGTCCTTTACATCGGTGATGCGCATGGCCCCGCGACCCAGGCCGTTGTGCTGATCAAGCATACGTTCCAGCCAGCGATACACGGGGTCGGCGTTGGAGACCAGGTCGGCGCTCGACACGCAGCGCGCCCACATGAAGCTGCCGAACACCAGATAGTCCCCTGCCGCCGGCGCCTCCCCGTCGATGAAGTCCGACTCCTTCAGACGGCCGCGCAGTGGCTCCAGGGCGGCATCGAGCTGGGCCAGCCCCTTCGCGGGAGAGTGAAATTCCTCGAGGGTTCGGCCCAGGCGCCGCTCGCGGGTATCGCGAAAATACTCACGATCATCGGGGTGGATGGCGTTGAGCAGGTCCATGACGATGGTGCGCAGCATCGCCGGCTGCAGGGCACGATCGGCATAGTGCTTGAGGAAGCTGGCCCGCCCCTCGGCAGAGCCATCGCCGAGCAGGGGAGACTCGGGGTAGGTGCGATCAAGGTAGCGAAGAATCTCGTAGCTGTCGGTGATGACCGCATCGCCATCGACCAGAACCGGCACCTTGTCATGGTCGGCGAAGGCCAGCGCCGCCTTGTCATTGAAGCGCCAGGGGCGGGTCTCTACCTCAAGTCCCTTGTGGGCCAGGGCGTAGCGAACACGCCAGCAGTAGGGCGAGAAACGCAGCCCCTCATCAATACCGCAGAGATCATAGAGCACCCTTGTCATGACATTCTCCCGTTTCAGTCGGCATAAACGAAACAGTCTGCCAGCCTTTGGCTTGCCCTGTCATGCCACTTGTCGGAACAGTCCAGGGCGCTGTTGCTTTGTCTTTTAGTCTATAGCTGGAAAGCACTGTTTCGTTCCAGAACCAGGGCATGACAATACAATCCATTGTTTATAAATACATTTTTTTATCACAAGCATTCTGGAACCCATCGAAATATTGGTAATACCAATTTTCCACGGCTGGCGAATCAACGCTTCCAGGGCGTATCTTTCGCGCATCCGCCGCGCCCTCGGCAGGCGGTGTCGTGCCACCTCATTGCGGACAACACCATCACAACAATCGAGGGGAAACCTGCCTCATGAATAACACCCTACTTGCGCTGCTGGCCTTCACGCCTCTGGTGCTGGCCGGTGTACTGCTGATCGGCCTGCGAATGCCGGCGAAGACCGCCATGCCGGTGGTCTATGTAGTCACCGCCCTCATCGCCCTGTTTGCCTGGGACATGAGCTTCAACCGTGTACTGGCGTCAACCCTTCAGGGGCTGATCCTCACCGTGTCGATCCTGTGGATCATCTTCGGTGCCATCCTGCTGCTCAACACCCTGAAGCACTCCGGCGGCATCACCGCCATCCGCAAGGGCTTCTCGGGCATCAGCCCTGACCGTCGTGTCCAGGCCATCATCGTCGCCTGGCTGTTCGGCTGCTTCATCGAGGGCGCCTCCGGCTTCGGTACGCCGGCCGCCGTGGCTGCCCCGCTGATGGTA
Source organism: Halomonas sp. (assembly GCA_003553625.1). GTDB lineage: Bacteria > Pseudomonadota > Gammaproteobacteria > Pseudomonadales > Halomonadaceae > Halomonas. The sequence continues at coordinate 791 of PWEV01000316.1, read as the reverse complement.
GCGCTCGGTTTCCCGGCGCTGGCCGCCGTGGTGGTCGGCATGATGATCCAGTCCACCCCGGTCTCCTTCGGTGCCGTGGGCACTCCCATCGTGGTGGGGGTCACCGGTGGCATCAACCGCGACGGGATCACCGAGACCCTGGAAGCCGGTGGCTATACCTGGCTTGAATACTTCCGCCTGATCGCCGCCGAAGTGGCCGTGATCCACGGCATCGTCGGCGTTCTGATGCCGCTGATCATGGTGGTGATCATGGTCAAGTTCTTCGGCGCGAACAAGTCGTGGAAGGAGGGCCTCTCCATCGCCCCCTTCGCCATCTTCGCCGGTGTGGCCTTCGTGGTCCCCTACATGCTGGCAGGCGTGCTGCTTGGCCCTGAATTCCCGTCGATGATCGGTGCCGGTGTCGGCCTGGCCATCGTCGTACCGGCGGCCCGCAAGGGCTTCCTGATTCCCAAGGACGTCTGGGACTTCCCGGACTACAAGTCCTGGCCCGACGAGTGGATCGGCAAGCTGGTGATCAAGACCGAGGACGTCGTGGGGAAGACGCCGATCACAACCTTCATGGGCTGGGTTCCCTACGTGCTGCTGGCCGTGATCCTGGTGGCCTCACGTACCGTTGCCCCCTTCCGCGAAGCGCTGCAGTCCATCAGCTTCGGCTGGAGCAATATCCTGGGTGAAGCAGGGGTCTCGGGTGCCATCCAGCCGCTCTACCTGCCGGGTGGGATCCTGCTGATGGTGGTGTTCCTCACCGCCTTGCTCCACAAGATGCGTCTGGGCGAGCTCAGGGATGCCTT
>PWEV01000282.1 GCA_003553625.1 Halomonas sp. | reverse complement strand
GCCAGCAGGAGCCCGACCTGGCCCAGCTGGTGGCGCTGGTGGCCACCCAGCGGCCCGACCTGGTGCTGGTGGAGGGCTTCAAGGCCTGGCCGCTGCCCAAGCTGGAGCTGCACCGTCCGGCCCTGGGCAAGCCGCTGCGGGTGGCCGAGGATCCCTGGGTGAGGGCGGTGGCCAGCGACGAGCCCCTGGCGCTGCCGGAAGGCGTCGAGGCGCTGGATCTCAACGATCTCGAGGCGCTTGCCGACTGGATCGCCGCCTGGCCCTCGCGCTGGCCTCGGGAGCGGACTCCCCGCGCCGAAGCCTGCCAGGTGTTCTCGCCATGACCCTCTCCTGCTTTGAGCTGGGCGAGCGCATGCTGGACGTAGATGAGGCCCGTGAGGCTGTGCTCGGACTGGTCGCGGGTCCGCTACCTGCCGAATCCCTGCCCCTGGCGCTGGCCCACGGCCGGGTGCTGGCCGAGGACGCCGTCTCGCCCATCGACGTGCCCCAGTGCACCAACGCCGCCATGGACGGCATCGCCGTGGCCTGGCCGGACGAGAGTGCGGGAAAAGGCGGCGTGGAAAAGGGCGGCATGGAAACGAGGACGGGGCAGACGCGCTTGCGTCGGGTCGTGGAGATCCACGCCGGCCAGGCGCCCACCGGCCCGCTGGCCCCCGGCGAGTGTGCCGGCATCACCACCGGGGCACCCCTGCCGCCCGGCGCCGATACCGTGATCATGCGCGAGCAGCTGGCGGACGAGGAGGGCGATGGCGGTGCACGCTGGGCCATCGTCGATACCCCCGGCCGGGTCAGGCGCGGCCAGAACGTGCGCCGGGCCGGCGAGGACATCGCCCGCGGTGCCCTGGCGCTTCCCGCCGGCAACCGGCTCGACGCGGCCCAGCTGGGCCTGCTGGCCTCGCTGGGCCGCGCCGAGGTGGCGGTGGCTCGCCGCCCCCGGGTGGCGATCTTCTCGACCGGTGACGAGGTCACCGCCCCGGGTCAGCCGCTGCCCGCGGCGGGCATCTTCGATGCCAACCGCTACAGCCTGATGGCGCTGGCCGCCGAGCACGGCGCCGAAGTGCTCGACCTGGGCATCCTTCCGGACACCCGCGACGCCATTGCCGCTGCCCTGGGCCGGGCCGCCGCCGAGGCGGACCTGGTGATCACCAGCGGCGGCGTCTCGGTGGGCGATGCCGACCATACCCGGGCGGCCCTGGCGGCCCAGGGCGAGCTGGGCTTCTGGAAGATCGCCATGCGCCCCGGCCGCCCGCTGGCCTGCGGCCGCCTGGGGCCCCGCGGCGTCCCCTTCCTGGGCCTGCCCGGCAACCCGGTGGCGGCCATGGTCACCTTCCTGCAGTTCGCCGCCCCGCTGCTGGCCAAGCTGCAGGGCAGGGCGGCGGTGGAGCCACCGCGGTGGGTCGCCGTGTCCGAGCAGGCGTTGACCAGCCGCACCGGCCGCGTCGACTTCCTGCGCGGCGTCTATCGCAGCGACGCCGAGGGGCGGCTGCGGGTTGCCGGCACCGGCGCCCAGGGCTCCGGCATCCTCTCTTCCATGGTCCAGGCCAACTGCCTGATCGAGATCGCCGCCGACCGCGCGGCCGTGGCCGCCGGCGAGGCGGTGACCATCCAACCCCTGTTCCGTTATCCGTGAGGCACTGACCATGTCACTGACCCATCTCAACGCCCGCGGCGAGGCCCATATGGTCGACGTCGCCGACAAGCCGGAGAGCCGCCGGGAGGCCAGCGCCTCCGGGCGCATCACCATGCGGCCCGAGACCCTGGCGCTGCTCGCCGAGGGCGGCCTGCCCAAGGGCGACGTGCTGGCCACCGCGCGCATCGCCGCCATCCAGGCCGCCAAGCGCACCCACGAGCTGATCCCGCTCTGCCACGCCCTGGCGTTGACCAAGGTGTCCATCGACTTCACCCTCGACGAGGCAAACAGCTGCGTGGAGGTCACCGCCACCTGCCGGCTCAACGGCCGCACGGGCGTGGAAATGGAGGCCCTCACCGCCGTGTCGGTGGCCTGTCTGACCCTCTACGACATGTGCAAGGCGGTCGACAAGGAGATGGTCATCGACGCGATTCGCCTGGAGGCCAAGACCGGCGGCAAGTCCGGCGACTACCGCCGTGACGAGGGCGTGGGTGGAGGCATTGGCGTGGCCGCCGGCGTGACCGTCGTCACCGGCACAGACGGCCCCATCGTTACCGGGCAGGGGCATGACGGCCAGGTGGCCGTGGGCAGCCGCTGCGATATCGCCTCGCCCTGTATCCGCGTCAAGTGCCTGGCGGAACTGCGCGAACGCCTCGGCGTCGGCGAGATCTCCGTGCCGCTATCCGACCTGACGCGACACGATGTCGGCGGCCTCAAGGCGGCCCTCAAGGCTCTGGATCCGCGCTTCGCGGGTCTCGACGAGGGGCGCGTACTCTGTGCGGTGAACCAGGTGATGGCCGGCGACCGCACTCCGATCACCGATGATGACGAGGTGGCCTTCTTTCCGCCCGTCACCGGAGGTTAACTGATGATGAATCAACCAAGGCGTCATGACCCTATTGCTCATGATGCGATGTCTCACGACGCCATGATTCGCGTGCAGGAAGCGCCGTTCGATGCCGGCGCCGAACAGCGCGCGCTGCTCGCCGGGCGCACCGATATCGGCGCGGTGGTCTGTTTCACCGGCCTGGTCCGCGACTTCAACGAATCCCCGGAGATCACCGCCCTGACCCTGGAGCACTATCCCGGCATGACCGAGTCGGCGCTGGCGGATATCGTCACCGAGGCCAGCGGCCGCTGGGCACTGGACGGCGTGCGCGTGATCCACCGCATTGGACGCCTGGCCCCCGGAGACCCTATCGTGTTGGTAGCGGTGGCCAGTGCCCATCGACGAGCGGCCTTCGAGGCCTGCGATTTCATCATGGATTACCTCAAGACCCGCGCCCCCTTCTGGAAGAAGGAGCACGCCAGCCAGGGTGACTACTGGGTCTCGGAACGCCACTCCGACCACGAGGATGCGAACCGCTGGAAGGGCTGATTCGCGCACAAGCACGAGGGATGATAATGACAACACTGCCCCAGGCACTGATCGACGACTTCGGCAGGCGCGTGCGCTATGTGCGTATCTCGGTGACCGACCGCTGCGATTTTCGCTGCGTCTACTGCATGAGCGAGGAGATGACCTTCCTGCCTCGCGCCCAGGTACTGACCCTGGAAGAGCTCGCCCTGGTGGCCCGAGCCTTCACCGAACTGGGGGTGGAGAAGGTGCGGCTGACGGGCGGCGAGCCCCTGGTTCGGCGCGATATCGACCAGCTGGTCGAGCAGATCGGGGCGCTGCCGGGGCTCAAGGACTTCGCCATGACCACCAACGGCGCAAGCCTGCCGAAATATGCCAAACGGCTGCGCGAGGCGGGCATGACGCGGCTCAATATCAGCCTCGATTCCCTGGACCCCGAGCGCTTCCGTCAGCTGACCCGCACCGGCGATCTTGCCCGGGTCATCGACGGTATCCGTGCCGCCCGAGAGGCCGGCTTCGAGCGCACCAAACTCAACGCGGTGATCCTCAAGGGACGCAACGACGACGAGGTGATCGACCTGGTGACGTTCGCCCGCGATGAGGGGCTCGACATCAGCTTTATCGAGGAGATGCCGCTGGGCGACGTCTCCGACCATCGTCGCGACGAGACCTACTGCTCCAGTGACGAGGTCCAGGCGCTGATCGAGACCCGCTACCCGCTCATGCCCACCACCGAGAGCACGCTGGGCCCCTCGCGCTATTTCCGCATGGCCGACAGCGACAGTCGGGTGGGTTTCATCTCGCCCCACAGCCACAACTTCTGCTCCACCTGCAATCGGGTTCGGGTCACCGTGGAGGGGCGTCTGCTGCTCTGTCTGGGCAACGAACACTCGGTGGATCTACGCCGCGTGCTGCGCGCCCACCCGGGGGATATCGAGCCCCTCAAGCGAGCCATCGTGGCGGCCATGCCGCTCAAGCCAGAGCGTCACCACTTCACCACCGACGGCGAGGTGCAGGTGGTTCGCTTCATGAACATGACCGGCGGCTGAGTGCCTCTTGCCCGCCACTTTCCCCTGGCCTCTTGACGGACAAGGCGGGCATTAATGGCCCGCCTTTCTTTTGCCTGAATGTGTGGCTTTTCTTGCCAACACAGCCAAGATGCATATACTTTTATCCGTACACACACACGCTATATCCGTCTCGGTTTTTGGTTCAGGAGGGGACCCATGTCCAGCGAATCCTTGGAGCGTATCGCTCGCAACAAGAATGTCGCTCGCGCCGCCGCACGTCAGCTCAGCAAGGAGCAGCTTCACAAGCTCTCCGAGGTGATCGACGAGGTGATCGAGCAGAAGAAAGATGAAGAGCGTCAGCGCCAGGATGAGGAGCTGCAGAAGGAGCGCAAGCGCTCCGAGATCCTCGAGGCCATCAGCGAGGCGGGTCTCTCCGTCGACGATCTGGTACTCGACCCGCCGCGTCGCAAGCGCGGCCGTCCGCCGAAGAATGCCACCAAGGCGTAATTCACTGGTCCCGGGAGCCACGCCTTGGCAGTAAGACATCCGGGCGCCTTCGGCGCCATTCGTCGAAGCGTCGAACCGCGGGCAAAGACCAGCTCCCACCAGTTATATCAAGTCCTGGTGGTCGGAAAATGACCCCATAGGCGGTTGCTACTGGTGGGAGCTCAGCTCTGCTGAGCGAATGGAGGCCGAAGGCCTCCCCGAGGCTGCCAACTGGTCCCAAAAAAAGCCGCTCATCGAGCGGCTTTTCTTTTTCGGATATCCCGCTGTCTCACTCAACCATTCACCCCAGCTCGGTCGCCGAGGGGGCCTCCACGGCCAGGATCTGCAGGTGGATCTCCGGCAGGCGGCGAAGGTGATCGGCGAACCAGCCCACCAGCCGCGGCTGCAGCGCCAGGCGCAGCTCGGCCAGGGTGTCACCCGACAGCGATTCCAGCGCCTCGTCCAGCCAGTCGGTGAAGGCCTCTTCGTCGACGGGGCTGGACTGGCTGGCGTCCATCATCAGCCGGCCGATGCGCGTCCAGCCGCCCTCGCCGGTGGCGGTGACGGAGAGCGCCAGGTAGAGGCTGCCGTGGCGCGGCCCCGGGGTGTTGCCGGCCAGGCCTGCCAACGGCGCCACGGCGTTCTGGCTGACGATGCAGGGCGGCTGGGGGTGGCGGGCCTCCAGGGTCAGCCCCTCGGCGTCCAGGCGGATCAGGTCGCCGTTGAGCGGGGCCAGCGGCGCCTGGATGCCCAGCGACTCGGCCAGCTCGCGGTGGGCCCGCTGATGGCGCGGCTCGCCGTGGACCGGCAGCAGGTGGCGCGGTTTCACCCAGCCGTAGAAGGTACGCAGCTCCTCCTGGGCGGGGTGGCCGGAGGCGTGCAGCTCCGGGTGGCTGAACTCGTCGAGCAGGGTCGCGCCCAGCCGCTTGAGGCCGCTCTTGAGTCGCTCGATCATCAGCTCGTTGCCGGGAATCGCCTTGGCCGAGAAGATCACGCTGTCCCCCGCGCCGATTTCCATGGCGTGGTGGCGACCGACGGCCAGGCGGCTGAGCGCCGCCCGGGGCTCCCCCTGGCTGCCGGTGGCAATCACCAGCACCTCGTGGGGGGGCAGGTAGCCGAGATCCGAGACGGGCACCAGGGGAGGGAAGTCGTCCAGGTAGCCCAGGCCGCGGGCCACCCCCACCATGCGCTCCATGGAGCGGCCCATCAGACTGACCCGGCGGCCATTGCGCTGGGCGGCGCGGCCGATGGAGAGCACCCGCGCCAGGTTGCTGGCGAAGCAGGAGACCACCACGCGGCCCTCGCAGCGGGCGATGGTGTGCTCCAGCGCCTGGGCCACCTCGCCCTCGCTGCGCGAGTAGCCCGGCATGGGGGCGTTGGTGGAGTCGCCGACCACCAGGTCCACCGGCGCAATGGCGCGGAAGGTGGCCGCCGACATGGGCTTGCCGATCAGCGGCTCGGGGTCCAGCTTCCAGTCGCCGGTGTGCAGCACGCGGTATCCGCCGGCGGCCAGCAGCACGGAACAGCTCTCGGGAATCGAGTGGGGCACCGGCAGGTAGCGCAGGGTGAAGGGCCCGGTCTCCAGGGCCTCGCCGGGCTCGATGACCCGGATGGGGTCGGTGGCCAGGCCGCGCTCGATGAACTTGGCGCGCAGCAGGCCGGCGGCCAGCGGCGTGGCCCAGATGGGGCAGCCCCACGCCGGCCACAGCCAGGCGGCGGCACCGATGTGGTCCTCGTGGCCGTGGGTGATGATCAGCGCCCGGGGACGAATGCCCAGGGTGGTCAGGGTGTCCAGGTTGGGCACCTGCAGGGGGCTGTCAGGGAGGTCCTGGCGGATCATCATCCCGCAGTCCACCGCGATCCACTCCTCATCCTGGCCCCGCTCACCGTAGCCATAAAGGCTGAGGTTCATGCCGATCTCGCCGCAGCCGCCCAGCGGCAGGAAGTGCAGGGGAGGGCGGCGGCGCGGGCGAATCAGGACTCTTGGCTGTGGCATTGGGGACGGTGGGCTCGGAAAGTGTGCCTTCACTATACGGGATGGCCCCGGGCAGCCACAACGCGCGCCGTTTCGCGGATGCCGGAACCCCCTGTTTTCGCTACACTGTCAGCCTTTACGCCTAGACTTAATTCTCCGTCCAGCCAGAGTCACTCCATGTCACACTACTATCGCCTGGTGGTCTCCTGCCCCGATCGCGTGGGCATCGTCTCCCGGGTGTCCGGGTTCATCGCCGGCCACGGCGGCTCCATCACCGAGGCGAGCCAGCACTCCGACCTGGAGACCGGGCGCTTCTTTATGCGCTACGTGATTCTGGCCGATTCCATCGGCATGCCCCCCGAGACGCTGCGCGAGGCCTTCGCCCCCATCGCCGACGAGTTCGACATGACCTGGGCGCTCACCGACACCCGAAATCGCCCCCGGGTGGTGCTGATGGTCTCGAAGGAATCCCACTGTCTGGTGGACCTGCTCTACCGCTGGACCGCCGAGGAGCTCGACTGCGACATCGCCGCGGTGATCTCCAACCACGAGACCATGCGCGGCCTGGTGGAGTGGCACGGCATCGCCTACCACCACGTGCCGGTGCGACCCGATGACAAGCAGGCCGCCTTCGACGAGGTGGTGCGCCTGGTGGACGAGGTCCGAGCCGACTGCGTGGTGCTGGCTCGCTACATGCAGATCCTGCCGTCGTCGATCTGTGAACGCTATGCGGGTCGAGTGATCAATATCCACCACAGCTTCCTGCCCTCGTTCGCCGGGGCCAAGCCCTATCATCAGGCCTACGAGCGCGGCGTTAAGCTGATCGGTGCCACCTGCCACTACGTCACCGAAGAGCTCGACGCCGGCCCGATCATCGAGCAGGACATCCATCGCGTCACCCACTGCCACACGCCGGGCGATCTGGTGCGCTTCGGTCGCGACGTGGAGAAGGCGGTGCTCGCCCGCGGGCTGCGCTGGCACCTGGAGGATCGCGTGCTGATCCACGGCAACAAGACGGTGGTCTTCGCCTGACCGGGCGAGACGACAGACGAGAGGCGCTTCATGTCATTTTCCCAAGCGGTGCTCGCCCCCTGGCTGCTGGTGCTCTGCGGCCTGGTGTCGCTTCTTCTCTACGGCCTGGCGCTGGCCCAGCGGCCCTGGCGGGCGCTGCTCGAGGACACCGCGCTGCAGCACCGCTGGCTCGCCGCCACCGTGGCGGTGCTGCTGATGTGGCAGCTGCGCGCCCAGGCGGTGGACTGGCTCTCCCTGCACCTGATGTTCACCGCGCTGCTCACCCTGGTCTTCAAGGCCCCGCTGGCGCTGGTCTCGATCCTGATCGTCAATCTCGCCGCGGTGGTCACCGGCCGCGTCGACTGGCCGCTGCTGGGCGTCAACCTGCTGGTCACCGGGGTGATGCCGGCGCTGGTCACGGTGCTGGTCTGGCGGCTGGTGGATCGCCGGCTGCCGGATAATCTGATGGTCTTCATGTTCGTCTGCGGCTTCTTCGGCGCCGCGCTCTCGACCCTGGCCGCGGGGCTCTCGGCGGTGGGGCTCATGGCCCTCGGCGCCAGTGACGCCCACGCCCTCTACCAGGCCATGGAGTACGCCCGCTTCCTGCCGCTGCTGATGCCCTCAGAGGCCTTCATCACCGGCATGCTCATGTCCGTCCTTCTGGTCTACCATCCCCACTGGGTCGCCACCTTCAACGACCACCGCTATATCGATACCAAGTAGGTGACCTGGCTCGTAGGGTTACCGCCTGGGATGTGTTGGTGAGGCTTCAGGCAGGTGCGACGAGTGGCAGCGGGATACCCACCAGAATGAACAGCCTCAATGGAAGCAGGAAAGCCCCAGAGGCTTCAGGCTACTGGTGGGAGATCGGCTCTGCCGAGCGAATGGCGGCGAAGCCGCCTGGCGGTGTTAACAGTCTGGAAGATGGCTACAACCACGCCGCATCCCAATAGGGATAGTCGAGCACATTATCTACCAGCCCGGCCCTCAGAGGGTTGGCAACCATATATCGAGCTATTGCCCGCAGATCCTCCTCGCGTCGCAGCCCATGGTCATGAAACCCGCGCTGCCAGGGTTTCACCCCCAGCGCCAATGACACCCTCGCCTTGTAGATGCGAACCGCCTCGGAGAGCCTGCCTTCAACCTGAAGCAGCCAGTGGACGTGATCGGGCATCACCACAAACGCCAGAGTATCGCCGTGGGTGCGAACAGAGTCGGCGTAGAAACTGCGGCACGCGTGCGCGGCATTCGTGTACTCGCCAAACCATGGTTGTCGGCGCTCAGTCACGATCGTAATCAGGTAGCAGTGCCCGGCAAGAGAGACGCGACCGCGCCGCAGGCAATGGGTGTGATAGCGCTCCACATTTCAGTCCCTCGGCCTTCTTACTCTCCGAAGGTTAGGTTGGAAAGCTTGGCCAGACTGTAAGCCGAGTGCCAGAGGCGTTGTCAGATTTTTCCTCCGGACGGCGTTATCGCACGACGTTCTGCGCTTGGTCATTCGCCCCGCGAAGCGTGGCTCCCACCAGAATGAACAGCCTCAGTGGAAGCAGGAAAGCCCCAGAGGCTTCAGGCTACTGGTGGGAGCT
>PWEV01000036.1 GCA_003553625.1 Halomonas sp. | reverse complement strand
TCACCTTCGTCGGCTATTTCACCCCGATCCGCCAATTGGTCGTCGACTTGCCGACCCTGCAGGCCCATGGCTGGTCCTATTTCTGGACCGGTTTCTTCCTGGTCTTCACCTACCTCAACGCCGGCTGGCTGCGCGAGCAGGTGTGTATCTACATGTGTCCCTATGCCCGTTTCCAGTCGGTGATGTTCGACCGCGACACCCTGATCGTCTCCTATGACACGAACCGCGGCGAGCCCCGCGGCGCCCGCAAGAAGAGCCTCAGCCATGCCGAGGCCAGGGAGGCCGGCTACGGCGATTGCATCGACTGCGACCTCTGCGTGCAGGTCTGCCCCACCGGCATCGACATCCGGGACGGCCTGCAGTACGAATGCATCACCTGTGCGGCCTGCATCGATGCCTGCGACAGCGTAATGGACAAGATGGGCTATCCTCGAGGTCTGGTCCGCTACACCACCGAGAACGCCCTGGAGGGCAAGCCCACCCATATTCTGCGTCCGCGCCTGATGGGCTACCTGGCGGCATTGATCGTGATGATCGGGGTATTCACCTGGGCGGTGGCAGACCGCACCCCGCTGGGCTTCGAGGTGGAACGTGAACGCACCGAACTCTACCAGATCACCCGCGATGGCCGCCTGAGCAACGTCTATGTGCTGATGGTGCGCAACCTCGACCGCGAGGACCATGTCTATCGTCTGGAGGCCTCCGGCCTGCCGGGACTGGTCCTGGACACCGATCGCATCGCAGTCCCCGCCGGAGACAGCCGCCGCGCCGTGGTCTCGATCACCGTCGACCCGGAGGTGATCGAACGCCCCAGCCACCCCATTACCCTGAGTATCGAAGCCGACGACCACCCACGCATCGCGCTGGAGCGTGAGACCCGCTTCATCGGCGAAATCCGGAGATAACATGTCCCACCCCGTGACCCCCTGGTACAAACAAGTCTGGCCCTGGTTCCTGCTCGGCCTGCTCTTCGTCTCGATTGGTGCCAGCAGCACCCTGGCCGTGATGGCGGTCCGAAGCGCCGACGGCATGGTCCAGGAGGACTACTATGAGCACGGTCGGGCCATCAACATGGTCCTGGCCAAGCAGGAGCGCGCCGCCGAGCTGGGGATCGCAGCAAGCGTGCGTATCGACCCGCTGACCAGCGACGTGGTGCTGGACCTGGAGGGCGACCACTACCCCGAGAAACTCGATTTCGAGCTGATCTTCCCCACCCGGGATGATCGCGATATCGAGATCACCCTCGAGCACGTTCGCGACGGCCGTTACCTGGGCCAGGCACCGGACAACCTGCGCTATCGCTGGTATCTGCAACTGCAGCCCCAGGTCGGTGAACCCGAGTGGCGGTTGGTGGGTGAGGGCCGCTTCCCGGATGAGGATGCCGTGCACCTGACCCCGGGTCGCGCGGCGCCCGCCAACGACTCCTGACATGCCTGAGCGGGGAGGAAACCCTGAGCCCATGAGTGAGGCCGTTGCCGACGGCTCGGCGGAATGCTTCCACTGCGGCAGCCGAGTCCCCCGGGGCGCTCCCTGGTCGATCACCATGGGCGACACCCGCCAGCCGCTCTGCTGCCCCGGCTGTGAAGCGGTGGCCCACGCCATCGTCGACGGTGGCCTGGAGAGCTACTATCGTTACCGCACCGAACTGCCGGAACGCCCCGACGAACGGGAATCCGTGCGTGCCGAGACCTGGTCGGTTTTCGACGACCCGGGCCTGCAGCGCCAGTTCGTCCACCCCGAGGCCGACAGCGATCGGGTGCACGCCACCCTGGCGGTGGACGGCATCACCTGCGCCGCCTGCGCCTGGCTGATCGAGCACCGCTTGAACGCCCTGGCGGGGGTCGACTCCAGCGCCGTCAACCTCACCCACCATCGGGTGCGGGTGAGCTGGGACCCCGAAACGGTCAAGCTGTCGCGCATCCTCGCCGAGATGGCCGCCATCGGCTATCAGGCCCAGCCCTACGAGCCCGACGAGGCCCAGGCGCGCCTGCAGCATGAGGAGCGCATGAACGTGCGCCGGCTGATCATCGCCGCGGTGGGCATGGCCCAGGTGATGATGTTCTCCATCCCCATCTACGTGGCCGGCCCCGAGGGCATCGGCGAGGACTTTCACGCCCTCTTCCACTGGCTCTCCTTCGCCCTGACCACCCCGGTGGTGTTCTTCTCGGCGATGCCCTTCTTCCGCAACGCCGTGCGCGACCTGCGCACCCGGGTGCTGGGCATGGACGTCCCGGTCTCCCTGGCGATCGGCTTCGCCTATACCGCCAGCGGCTATGCGGTGATCACCGGCAAGGGGGAGATCTACTTCGACTCGGCGGCGATGTTCACCTTCTTTCTGCTGTTCGGGCGCTACGTCGAGTCGCGTGCCCGGCGACGCAGCGGCCACAGTGGCAACGCCATGGCCGGCGCCCTGCCACTCTCGGCGATTCGCCTCACCGAGGAGGGCGAGGAGCGCATCCTGCCGGCCAGCGAACTGGCCGCCGGGGACCGAGTGCTGGTGAAGCCCGGCCATGGCGTGCCCGCCGACGGCGTGATCGAGGACGGCGAGTCGAGCCTCGACGAATCCATGCTTACCGGCGAGTACCTGCCGGTCACCCGACGCCTCGGCGAGACCGTCACCGGCGGCAGCCAGAACATCGAGAGTCCCCTGGTCGTGCGGGTGACCCACGCCGGGCGCGACGCTCGAGTCGCCGGCATCGTCGACCTTACCGACCGTGCCTTCGCCAGCCGTCCTCGCCTGGCCCAGATGGCGGCACGCATGGCGCATCTCTTCGTGCTGCGTCTGCTGCTGGTCACCGTGGTGGTAACGATCGTCTGGTGGTTCATCGATCCGGCGCGGATGCCCTGGATCATGCTCTCCGTGCTGGTGGTCACCTGTCCCTGTGCCTTGGCCCTGGCCACGCCGACGGCGCTCACCGCCGGCCACGGCCAGCTGCGCCGCCGCGGTGTGCTGGTGACCCGCGCCGATGCCATCGAGTCGCTCTCCCAGCTCGATCGCGTTATCCTCGACAAGACCGGCACCCTGACCAGTGGCCGGATGACCCTGGTCGAGACGCGCCCCCTGGGAGGACTCGACGAAGAGCGCGCCCGCACCCTGGCCGCCGCCCTTGAGGCACGCTCCGAACACCCCATCGCCCGAGCCTTCCATCCCTACCGTCTGGCCACGGTGCGCGCCTCCGAAGTGGCCAGCCGGACCGGCCAGGGCCTGGAGGGCATTCTGGAGGGACGCCGCTGGCGGCTCGGCAAGCCTGACTTCGCCGCGCCGGAGCATGCCCTGGAGGCGCCCGGTGACGGCCAATGGCTGCTGCTCTCCGAGGAGGGCGAGCCGCGGGCCTGGTTCGCCCTTCAGGACCGGGTGCGCGAGGACGCCGCCGACACCGTCGCGGCGCTGAAGGCGCTGGGGCTGGAAGTGGAGCTGCTCTCCGGCGATACCCCCGGCGCGGCGGGGGATCTCGCCCGGCGGCTGGACATCGCCACCTGGCGCGGCGGCGCCAGCCCCGAGGACAAGCTCGCTCGCATCCGCGAGTGCCAGGCGGCGGGCGAGAAGGTCGCCATGGTGGGTGACGGCATCAACGACATCCCGGTGCTCGCCGGCGCGGATGTGGCCATCGCCATGAACGGCGCCACCGATCTGGCACGCACCAGCGCCGACGCCATCCTGCTGAGCCCACGCCTGTCACGTATCGTCGAGGCGGTCGAGATCAGCCGCGCCACCCGCCGGGTGATGCGCCAGAACATGATCTGGTCGGTGTGCTACAACTTTACCGCCATGCCCATCGCCGCCATGGGCTTCGTGCCGCCCTGGCTGGCCGCCATGGGCATGTCGGCCAGCTCCCTGGTGGTGGTGGGCAATGCCCTGCGTCTCAACCGCTTCCGCAGCCGTGCCATGCCCGCGGCGGCTCCACTGCCGAAGCCCTCACCAGAACCGAGTCGGGTGACCCCATGAGCATTCTCTACCTACTGATCCCGCTGTCGCTGATCCTGCTGGGCCTGGCCGTCTGGGCCTTCTTCTGGGCGGTCAAGAACGACCAGTTCGAGGACCTGGAGGGCCCCGCCCACCGCATCCTCTTCGACGAGGACGAGAACGACCTGCCTGCCGAAGAGCGCGAGCGTCGCCGCGACGCTCGCGAGCGTGCCAGGGCGCAGCGCTCCGACCCCGACGAGCCCGGCTGATGGATCCCACCGGGCTTGGCCTGCCACCGCTGCTGGCGGCTTTCGTGTTCGGCCTGCTGGGCGGCGCCCACTGCATCGGCATGTGCGGCGGCATCATGAGCGCCCTGACCTTTGCGGTGCCGCCCAGCATGCGCTCGCCCTCGCGCCTGACTGGCCTGCTGCTGGGCTACAACCTGGGCCGCATCGCCAGCTACATGCTGGCCGGCGCGCTGGTGGCCGCCCTCGGCACCCTGCTCACCCTCACCCCCGGCATGCGCACCGCCCTGCAGGGCTTCGCCGCCCTGATGCTGATCCTGATGGCGCTCTACATCGCCGACTGGTGGAAAGGGCTACTCAGGGTCGAGGCGGTCGGCAAGCGTCTGTGGCGCCACCTCGAGCCGATGGGTCGACGGCTGATGCCGGTGGTGAAGGTCCCCCAGGCGGTGGCGCTGGGGGCCGTGTGGGGCTGGCTGCCCTGCGGGCTGGTCTACTCGATGCTGGCCTGGAGCCTGGCCACCGCCGACCCGCTCAGGGGAGCGGCGCTGATGGGCGCCTTCGGTCTCGGTACCCTGCCGGCTCTGCTCGCCACCGGCCTGGCGGCACGACAGCTGGGCGGGCTGATCCGCCATCCTACGACACGCACGCTGGCAGCGCTGACGATCATCGCCTTCGCGCTATGGCAGCTGTGGCTGATGCTACCCGCTGAAAGCCACGGGTGATCCAGCACTATTACGCGCCAGGTTGACACAGCTCAACGTCCCTTGCGCCAAGCCGCCCTAGCATGTGAGCACATCCACAGCCGGGAGCGCCGTCATGCCCGTTCAGGCGAAACGCAACGATCGCGACGGGCCATCATGGGCTGCCGGAGGCAGGCCATCGATGCAGCACCATGACCGCGACGATTCGCACTACCTCACCTGGCCCGCTCGCCTAGACGCAGGGAGTGGCCCCGCGGCATTGACCCGAGCGCTGACCGAGCGTCCCGCCGGCGCACCGCTGGCACTGCACGTGCAACTGCCCTTCTGCCGACAGGCGTGCCGTTTCTGCGCCTCCCAGAGGGTGTCCTCCCCGGACAACCGCCAGGCCGAGCCCTACCTCACACGGCTCGACCGTGAAATGGTGCTGATCAGCCGCCTGCGGCTTGACCACCCTGCCGTGCAGCGCCTGCACTGGGGGGGTGGCGCCCCGGCCTTCCTCTCGCTGAACCAGATGGGCGACCTGTTCGACCGTCTCGACGCCCGCTTCGGGCTCTCCGGCGCCAGGGAGCGGGACTTCAGCATCGAGATCGATCCCCGCGAAGCCGACGTCTTCACCCTGCGCCATCTCCAGGCACTGGGCTTCAACCGCCTGAGCCTGGGCGTACAGGAGCTTGACCTGCGTGTGCAGAAGGCGATCAACCGGATTCAGCCCCGGGTGCTGACCGAGTCGCTGGTGGACGAGGCCGAGCGCCTCGGCTTCCACTCCCTCAACCTGGACCTGATCGTGGGCCTGCCGCTGCAGACGCCCGAGGGTTTCGGGGAGACGCTCGATCAGGTAATCGCCATGGCACCGGCACGCATTACCCTGCGCCGCTACGTTCACCTGCCTCGGCGCTACCGACCCCAGCGCGGGATCAACAAGGCGGATCTGCCCGACGCGGCGGCCCAGCTGGCGATCATGGGAGAGGCCCGCGACCGACTGGACGCCGCCGGCTATGTGCCCTTCGGGCTCGGTCAGTTCGCCCGCGCCGATGACAGCCTGGCGATGGCCCTGGAAAAGGGCCACCTTGGGCGGGACCTGCAGGGTTTCACCCCCTGCCCTACAAGCGACCAGGTCGGTCTCGGCGTCGCCGCCATCAGTCGGGTGGGCGACACCCTTACCCGCAACGCCATGACCCTGACCGACTATGAAGCGGCGCTGGACGCGAGCCGGTTGCCCGCTGACGTCGGCCACCGCCTGGATGCCGTCGAACGCATGCGCCGCGACGCCATCGAGGCGCTCGCCTGCCGTCATGAGCTGAATCCGAGCCTGCTGACGAAGGCCCATGGGCTCGACGCCACTGTGGCCCTGGCCGACGCCCTGCAGCGCCTGACCCCGCTCTGCGAGGCGGGGCTGCTGGAGCGCCACGGCGAATGCCTGAGAGTGACAGCCGAGGGGGTCTGGTCCCTGGCCCACCTCCTCGACGCCTTCGACTCCCGAGCCTCACCGATGTCGTGAGCCGCCGCTCTTGCTGACCTACCTCCTTGGAGGTGGTTTGCCCTGCCCGAAGAATCCTCCATACTGTCCGCCATGATCATGATCAAGGAGGAGGCGGCCATGCCCGATAGCCTGACCGGAAGGCGGCGCTCTGTGCTGCACGAAACTCGCTGCCAGACCTGCAGCCTGAGTTCGCTCTGTCTGCCGCTGGCACTCGAGATTCAGGACATGGATCAGTTCGACGCCATCATCCGCCGGCGCGCACCGCTCAAGAAGGGCGAGACCCTGTTTCGCCAGGACAGCCCCTTCACCAGCGTCTACGCGGTGCGTTCGGGCAGCCTCAAGCAGGTAACCACCGAGGGTAGCGGCGACGACCAGCTCACCAACTTCTATCTTCCCAGCGAACTGGTGGGGCTGGACGGCATCGACGAGGAGCACTACCCGGGGACTGCGGTAGCGCTGGAGACCACCACGGTCTGCGAGATACCCTTCGACCGCCTGGATCACCTATCGGAGTCGCTGCCCGAGCTGCGTGGCCAGCTCTACAGAAGCATGAGCAAGGAATTGCGCGAAGACCGCCGCATGATGCGACTGCTGTCGCGCAAGACCGCCGACCAGCGTCTGGCCAGCTTCTTCACTGGCCTTTCCGACCGTTTTCGTCGCCGCGGTTACTCGCCCTACAGCTTCCGCCTCTCCATGTCGCGGGCCGACATCGGCAACTACCTGGGGCTGGCCGTGGAGACCGTCAGCAGGATTCTCGGGCGCTTCCAGAGCCAGGGTCTGGTGGAGGTCTCGGGCCGCGAGGTGCATATCCTCGACCTGGAGTCCCTCATTCTGGTCGCCGAGGAGGAAGGGGCCAGATAGCCGCTACTCGTTGAGAAGATCGATCCGGCTTGCCAGCATCCGCGCCTGCTTCTCCTCGAGCCCGGCGAAGTCAAACAGCTCGCGGTCGGCGAGCTGGGACGGCGCCACATTGGTCACCGCCTTGAACATGCTCTCCAGACGGCCCGGGTGCTTGCTTTCCCACTCGGCGAGCATCTCCTTGGCCAGCTGCCGCTGCAGGTTGGGTTGGGAACCGCACAGGTTGCAGGGAATGATCGGAAATTCCATCAGCCGCGCATACTCGGCGATATCGGCCTCGCGGCAGTAGGCCAGCGGGCGGATCAGGATGTTCTTTCCGTCGTCGGCAAGCAGCTTGGGCGGCATCGCCTTGAGGCTGCCGGCGAAGAAGAGATTGAGGAACAGCGTCTCGAGGATGTCCTCGCGATGATGACCCAGGGCGACCTTGGTAGCGCCGATCTCCTCGGCGAAACCGTACAGAGAGCCGCGTCGCAGCCTCGAACAAAGCGCGCAGGTGGTTCTGCCCTCGGGGGTCTTCTCCTTGACCACCGAGTAGGTATCGCGTTCGAGGATGCGGTACTCGACGCCGATGGAGGCCAGATACTCCGGCAACACGTGCTCGGGAAAACCCGGCTGCTTCTGGTCGAGATTTACCGCCACCAGCGAGAAGTCGATCGGCGCATTGCGCTGCAGGTTGCGAAGGATCGACAGCATCGTATAGCTGTCCTTGCCACCGGACAGGCAGACCATCACCCGGTCGCCCTCGTGGATCATCCCGTAGTCGATGATCGCATTGCCGACCTGGCGCCGCAGACGCTTCTTGAGCTTGTTGAACTCTCGCTTGCCGCGCAGATCCAGGGCATCGAGGGTCGGTGAGGGCGCTTCCTGATCAGCGCGGCCCGCCACGGGGGCAGGCTTCGGGCGATCGCGGGGGTCGAATATCGAGGCGTCTTGCATGGTCGGTAGGCGCTGCCAGTGCGGGCAAGAATGACGGGGGGCCATCCTACCATCGCCGACGCCGTCAGGCGAAGCCGTTCCATCCCTTCAGGAATAGCGTCCCAGGGCACCGGCCTGGTGCTCCAGGCGCAGATAGATCAGGGCCGTGGTCACCGCATCCCCCAGGGCGGTATGGCGCCCCATCAGCGGCACGTCCAGCAGTTCGGCCACCTTCTCGAAGCGCGGTGCGGTCTCCACCTCCGGATGTCGGCGGCGCAGCCGGCGCAGATAGCTCTGAGCCACGTCGATGGTGGCGTTGGGCAGGTCGAAGCCGAAACGCGGGCGCAGCTCGCGATTGAGGATCGCCAGATCGATGCCCAGGCGCCAGCCCAGCAGGGGACGGTTGCCGACGAAATCGAGCAGGCGTTCCAAAGCATCCTCCGGGGCCAGGCCGCCGTTCAGGTCAACGCCGTGGGAGACGTGGATGCGAAACGACTCGCCCGAGAGGCTCGCGGGGCGCACCAGCCGCAGGTCCAGGGATTCACTGGTCAGCACCCGATCACCACGCACCTTGACGGCGGCGATGGAGGCCAACTCGGCGTTACGCCGGTGCGACCCGATGGTCTCGGTATTGATTACCACCATCTCGTCACCCGTATAAGGGTGAAACAGCCAGGCGTAATCTCCGTTGGCGTGTCGTCGTCGGTCGACGGCACGCCGCAGGACCTTGATCATGATGGGGCTCCTCGTCTCTTGTTGTCGTTGCTTCGTGCGTCACCTGAACGTCACGAGTACTCCAGGTGAAAGCGGTGCGAAAGGCGCTGCTTGAGGTCCTTGACGATGTGCAACGCCTCCCGCAGCAGATCACGCTCCAGCGACGAAAGCTCCTGAACCACCACGCGGTCGGGCTTGCGCTCGTCATCGCTGCTGTCCAGGCGCTCGAGCTGCTGCTTGAGCCG
>PWEV01000218.1 GCA_003553625.1 Halomonas sp. | reverse complement strand
CTTGACCAGCACATCGGGCAGCACCGCCTCGATCAGCCGCTGGGGGGTGTCTTCGGCGAAGGGGACCACCCAGTCCACGGCGCCGAGGCCCGCCAGCACTTGCATGCGACGCATCAGGAGGGTGATAGGCCGCTTGGGGCCCTTGAGGCGCGCGATGGAGGCGTCGTCGTTGACCGCCACAATCAGACGGTCTCCCAGCTTGCGGGCCTGCTCCAGATAGGCGACATGGCCGGCGTGCAGGATGTCGAAGCAGCCGTTGGTCATCACCACCCGCTCGCCGCGGGCCTGGGCGGCGCGCACCGACTCGACCAGAGGCGCCTCCGCGATGATACCGAACTCGGCAAGCTTATCCCCCTGCAAGGCGGTATAGAGCTCGGCGATGGAGAGTGTCGCGGTGCCCGGCTTGGCCACGACCAGCCCGGCTGCCAGATTGGCCAGGGTCATCGCCTCGGGGAAGTCATGGTCGGCCGCCAGGGCGAGGCCCAGTATGCCGATCACGGTGTCGCCGGCACCGGTAACGTCGTAGACCTCCCTCGCCCGGGTGGGCAGATGCAGGGGCTCGTGGCCCTCGCGAATCAGGGTCATGCCCTTCTCGCTGCGGGTGATCAGCAACGCCTCCAACTCCAGCTCGATGCGCAGCGCCTCGCCCCGCTCGGCCAGTTCGACATCGTCGCGACAGTGGCCCACTACCGCTTCGAACTCCGTGAGGTTGGGGGTTAGCACGCTGGCCCCCCGATAGCGGCCAAAGTCGCTGCCCTTGGGATCCACGAGCACCCGCTTGCCGCTGGCTCGCACCAGACGGATCAGTTCCTCGACCCGGTTGAGGGTCCCCTTGCCGTAGTCGGAGAGGATCACCAGATCACACGCCGGCAGCGCCGACTTCACCCGGGCCAACAGGCCGGAGGTATCCACCTCACCGAGGCTCTCCTCGAAATCAAGGCGGATCAGCTGCTGGTTGCGGCTCACCACGCGCAGCTTGGTAATAGTCGGAATACCGACGCTGCATTCGAAGTAAGTGCTCACTCCGGCACCATCCAGGCGAGTGCCAAGCGTTTCGGCATTGTCGTCATCGCCGACCAGGCCTGCCAAGGCGGCATGCGCCCCCAAGGAGGCAATATTGAGCGCCACGTTGGCCGCGCCGCCGGGACGGTCTTCGCTGTCGCGTATCTGAACGACTGGGACCGGCGCCTCCGGCGAGATTCGCAGGGTGCCCCCATGCCAGTAACGGTCGAGCATCACATCACCCACCACCAGTACGCTAGCCTGCTCCAGGGCGGTCAGATCAAGTTTCATCGGGAATCTCCGTAGGCGCGCTACTGGCTTCCCGGAACAGCACCGCCTCCAGCTGCTCGATAACGTCGTCGGTATGAATCAAGGACATGGCGTCCGGGTGACGTACCCGCTGCCCCCAGGCCAACTGTTCGGGCTCCTTGTGCATATAGGTGCGCACTGCCTCCGGATAGCAATTTACCGCCTGGGCTCGCCAGTGGTAGGGCCCAGTACGATCCAGGTTGGATGTCGCATAGAGGCCTACCACCGGGGTGCCCAGGGCATTGGCCATGTGGACCGGCCCGGAGTCGGGGGCAATCACCACTTCCGCGCGATCGATCAGCGCCAGCAGCCCCTTGAGAGAGCTTCTTCCAATAGCATCACGCACGGCCTCCGGCCGGCTGAGCCCCTGGATCTCTTTGCCCATCTCGCGCTCCTCGGTGCTGCCGCCACCGGTCAGCACGGCCCCGATGCCATACTGGGCCCAGGCATGCTCGATCACCGCGGCATAGCCCTGCGCCGACCAGTTTCGGAAGTTGCGTATACGCACGCTGCTGCAGGGGCTGATCACCAGATAGCGGCCGGCCCCGGCGATCTCGCTGGCTTCCTGAATCGCGCCGTCGGGAATCGGCAGGTTCCACTCCAGGGAGAGATCCTCCACACCGAGCAGCCGAGCGAAATCCAGAAACGACTCCACCACGTGGGCACGAGGATGCGGCGCCAGCCGGCGGTGGGTAAACCAGTGTTGGGCATCCTTTGAGCGAGCCTTGTCGTAGCCAACCCGCACCCCAGTCTTGAGCCCCAGCGACAGCACGCTGGCCCGCAGCGCCTGCTGCATGTGCAGCAGCACATCGAATCGCCTGTCAGAAAGCTCGCGCCAGACGGCACGCATGCCGGCAAGGCCCGTCGACTTGTCATAGACGATGAACTCGACCCCCGATAGGCCCGCCAGTAGACTGTGCTCGGCCTTGCCGATGATCCAGGTGATGCGCGCCTCCGGCCACTGTCGCTGCAGGGCGCGCACGGTCGGCACCAGATTACAGACGTCGCCCAGGGCGGAGAGCCGCAGCACGGCAATATGGCGGGGTCGAACAGGCAGAGGATGCTTCATGCGCTTGGCAACATATCGGACGGGAAAGACCATCATTCTATATGATGCAAGCAGTGTATGGGACGGCCAGGTGGCGCCACAACTCGGCCCGACGCTGCTCGACCCGCATCACTGGCGCCAGCAGGGCCGTGTGGTGGGAGAAGCGCCGGGACGGGGCAGTAGCCTCTTCCTGGACGCCGGTGGGGAGCAGTGGGTACTGCGGCCTTACCGCCGCGGCGGCCTGATCGCCAGGCTCAGCGAGGCGCGCTATCTCTGGCTGGGGCTCGAGTCTACCCGCGCCTTTCGCGAGTTGCGCCTGACCGCCAGGCTGCACGAACAGGGCCTGCCGGTGCCACGACCCGTAGCGGCCAGCGTGACTCGCCACGGGCTGAGCTACGAGGCGGCACTGCTCACGGTGCGTATTACAGGCGCCTGCGCCCTCGCCGAGCAGCTCCTCGAACACAGCACTGACAGCGCCATGCTGAAAACCGTTGGCGCCACCATCCGTCGCTTCCACGACGCCGGCCTCGATCACGTCGACCTCAATGCCCGCAACCTGCTGGTCGATGATCACGGCAAAATCTGGCTGATCGACTTGGATCGCTGTCGAATACGCGCCTCCCGCCGCCATGTGCCCCGCAACCTGAAACGCCTGGCGCGCTCATTGCAAAAGCTTGGCCACCCGGAGGCCATGGGCGCCATCCTCGAGGGACACCGCCAGGCGGAATAGCACCGGCGCAAAAAGGCGTTATCCCCTGTGCCACCCCTTCAAGTGCTGCTTGGCACCCTTACGCCAGCGTCTCAAGCAGGAGAGCCCCGCCTGCAGAGCGTTAGCCAGGCGGAATGTGCGGGAATCACGCGTCGCTTCATCGAGATAGCGATAGCCGAAGGGCAGGCTTTCCAGAAACTTGCTGTACTCCATCAACAGACGCAACTTCGGAAAGAGTCGCGGGCGTTCCATCTTGAAGTCGATGAAGCGGGCCTGGTCACCCTCCATTATAAAGTTCTGCGCCTGGGGATCGCCACGGAGGTAACCCTGGCCATGCAGCTCAAGCAGCGCTTCGGCCACTGCCTGGGTGTCGCGACTCGTCGCCTGTCGGCCTTCGACGAAGCCATACAGAAAGAACCCATCCACAACCCGACCTGCCTGGCGCCGCTCGGCGCCCAGTATCGGATCGGGCCCCCTCTGACCCAAGCGGCGGAGAGTCTCAATGCTGCGATGCTGGCGAATCGATTCCCCGGGGCGAAACAGGGTCAAGAACCGCTCCCATGAGCGACGGTTTCGGGCCTTAGGCACCTTGAGCACCAGGTCACGTCCCTCAACGTCGACCCGAGCCGCCCAACAGTGGCGGCTGTCCTTCAATGGCGTCATGACCCGGTACCGTTGTCGAAGCACGGCCCTCAGCAGAGAGGCCGCCTCGGCGGCGGGCACACTCGCCTCGAGGCGGAAGCCATCACACTCCAGCCTGACGGGGCCGGAACCCGAGGTGCTTTGCATTGCGCTCCCATTTCGACAGATATCGTTGGGCGATAAGTCCCACCGCTTCGTTTCCGAAGGCATATAGCGGCTATCTGGAGACAGGGCGCCCTGTTATTGTGGCCCTACTTCAAGGATTCTCACGGTACTATATATCGATCATGCTGACGTTGCCGAGAGCTCAGGCCCTACCCTATATTCGCTGGTGGTCACTGCTCGTCACTGGCCTGGGCTTGGGCTATGCCATCACCACCCTGACCCGGCTATCGTCGTGGTGGCTGCTCGTGGTTGCCATCACCTGGCTTGGCGTGGGGTGGTCGCTGCGCTGGGGCGCCCCCCGCCAATCCCGTCCACCGGCCAGGGTGTGGCCCTGGTCACTGCTGCCCATGGCGCTCTGGGGGATCTATGTCTACCTGGCCGACAGCTTCGGCATCGTCGACCTGGGAGCGATATTTTTTCATCTCCAGGCCGGAATGTCCGACCATGGCGGCAGCGATCGCCTAGTGGCGGCGGTTCTCTACACTCTGTCCATGGCAATCCTGTTGGCCGCCTTCACCTGGCTGGTCCGCCGAGACCACCGCTGGCGAGTGGGCGAGCGACTGTTGGCCCTGGTACTGCTGGCCAGCAACCCGCTGTTTTACGGGATGACCCAGCGCGGAGCGGCCATCGTCACCGATGACGGTGCCTGGCTGGAGCGTCGCTATACCGAGCCCACCATCCTCGGGACACCCGCCCCCCCTCCCAACCTGCTGTTGCTGTACCTGGAAAGCATCGAGCGCACCTATGCAGACCGCGAGCGTTTCGGTGACGCCTATGCCTACCTGGATGCCATCGGCGACCGTGGGCATGTCTTCGAGGGCGTCCGCCAGATAGAGAACACCGGCTGGACCATGGCCGGCATGATCGCCAGCCAATGCGGCACCCCGCTGATGCCCGCCGGCCTGCTTCACGACCGCCAGTTCGAACCGCTGGGGCGCGTGGTGCCCGGCGTGGAGTGCCTGGGCGACCTACTTGCCGATCACGGCTACCGGCTTGCCTACCTGGGTGGTGCCAGTACCGCCTTCGCCGGCAAGGGCATCTTCTATGAGGATAACGGCTTCGAGACGATACTGGGCCGCGAGGAACTCACGCCAAGGCTCGAAGATCCCGACTATGTCAACAACTGGGGACTCTACGACGACTCCCTGTATGACTTCACCATCGAGGAGATTCGCCGCCTGGATGCCGCAGACGATGGGCCCTGGGGCGTGGTCAACCTGTCCATCGCCGGCCATGCCCCACATGGCTACCCGGCACGGGCCTGTCGAGAGCGCCAGGGAGAGTTCGATGGCCAGGACATTCTCTACTCGGTGGAGTGTTCGGCCTGGCTGGCGTTTGACCTGCTCGACCGACTCGAGGCCGAGAACCTGCTGGACAACACCCTTGTGGTGATCGCCAGCGACCATCTGACCATGCGGGTCTCTGTCTGGGATGAGTTGATCGCCGGCGAGCGCGATAACACCTTCATGATGTTGGGTCCCGATGTCGAACCCGGCCGGCGGACTCAGCGAGAAGCCTCCATGGTCGACCTCTTCCCCACCATCCTGGAGGCGATGGGCTTTGCGATCGATGACCATCGCGCCGGCCTCGGCGTCTCACTGCTTTCCTCGTCCCCTACCCTGCTCGAGTCATATGGCAAAGACAAACTTACCGCCCGCATGCGCGAGGAGACAGCACTGCAGGAGCGACTCTGGGAGGGGCTTGTGCCGGAGCACCAAGAGTCACCCCCGTCTGCCCCGCAGGAGCAGGTCCTCGAGACGCCCGGCGATGTCGCCCAGGATGAAGAACTATCGCCCTGACAGGGCTACCTTCCACGACACACTGACGGGCCTTCTCCATGCAGCCTGACGCTTCCACTCCACACCGCCACACCCTCTCGGTCTGTATCATCACCATGAATGAGTCCGACCGACTTCCAAGGTGCCTGGAATCGGTGGCACCGATCGCCGATGAAATCATCGTTATCGACAGCGGCAGCACCGACAACACCGTTGAAGTGGCAAAGCAGTATACCGATAAGGTCTGGGTAACCGACTGGCCCGGCTTCGGTATCCAGAAACAGCGCGCCCTCGACAAGGCCAGCAAGGACTGGGTGCTCTCCATCGATGCCGACGAAGCGCTAGATGAAACGGCCCGGGAAGCACTGACATCACTGCTCACCAGGCCCCACATTGAGGAGACCGCTTTTCGGATCAAGTGGCTGGTAGTCCGCCACGGCAAGGGCCTCAAATACGGGCGCAGCGCCCGCGCGCCCCTGAGGCTGTTCCGCCGCGAAGGAGCGAGATTCACCGATGCCCAGGTGCATGAAACCATCCTGCCGGCATCCGGCAGGATCGGGCGGCTACCGGGCCGCCTGCTGCACTTCACCGCCCGTGACTATGGGCATGCACTGGAAAAAAACGCCAAATATGCCTGGCTGGGTAGCCAGAAATACTTTGCCAAAGGCAAAAGGAACCACAGCCTGCTGCTGGTTTGCCTCCGGTCACTCTGGACCTTCTTTCTAATCTATATCATTCGCGGGGGCTTTCTCGATGGGCGCATCGGTTTCATCGTGGCGATGAACTATATGCAGGGCAACTTCAACAAGCATGTGGGTCTCTGGCTGTTGACTCGAGAGGAGCGCAAGGCGAAGACGTCGCATGATTCCACATGACGCACTCTCCCGCGATTACGATTCGAGCCCCGCTATCCAGTGCAGAACGCGTGCTACCAAGGCATCCAGTAGCCCAGCTTGCGCCGCTCTTTGAGATTGCGCAGCCCATTGCGAGGCTTTGCGCTCAGCCCTTCACGGCCCTGACGCAGGCAATCATCCGCGGCATTTAGCACGCGCTCACTGGAGCGTCCATCGGTATAGGGGTGCAGTTCCCTGGCAAATGCCTCGATACGCGCCATCAGTTCAGCTGGCCGGGACAGCGCCCTTTCGATGGCGTCTTCCAACTCCTCGACCCGAGTGACATCGAGCAGATGCGACGTATCCCCCCGGGTTTGATTGCGAAAGGTGACCACCGGCTTATGCTGCAGCAGGAACATCAGCATCACCGAAGAGGTATCGCACACCATGACATCCGAACTGCGCAATAGCGGAAGAATATTGCTGGTTTCGATAAAGGTCAGGCTGTCGTTCTGCAGCGAGCGATACGCCTCGACGACCTCCGGATCCATCTTGGGGTGAAACTGGACCAGCCACTCCCACCTGCCCTCATCGCGTAGACGGCGAACGGTCTCCAGAAGGTGTGGCGCGGCGCTCAGCCGAGGCGTGAAGGTGGAGCACAGCACGATGCGCGGGCGGCCGTCCCTGGCCGGCAGGCTGAGCTCACGACCGGCGGGTATCTCGGGACGAAACAGCGGATCCAGGGCCGGCCAGCCGGTTTCGACCACCCGGAAGTGGCCATGACGCGATGCACGCGCTTCGAATTCACTCGTGCTGCTCGGCCCCTGGGTGCAGTAGAGATCGAAGCAGCCGCGAATATTAAAGTGTCCACGGTCGTCGCTGCGACCCGCCTTGGCCACGTTGAAACCGTGAAACACCGCCACCTTCAAGCCGGGAATGAAGGATGGCACCATATTGCCCGGCACCAGCACCACCTCGGGGTTCCAAGCCCTGACCTCGGCCACGTCCATCAGACGTTGCTCCCCCGGCTCCAGGTGCCTCGGATCCACTTCCTCGCCGGCGAAGAACCATCGGGCCTCACCGCCTCGCGCACCTATCGCCCACTGCAGCGGGCGCAAGATAGAATAGGCATAATTCTGCTCGGCATAGAGCAGAAAGCGAGTGGCTCTCGGCGGGAGTGTCATGTCGACTGTCGTGGTCATTATGAATTCTGATTCATCAGCGTAGCGATTTCGGACGAGTATTAATGATGAAGGTCTTATGCGTGACAGATCGAGCGGATCGCCCCGAGACGGAACTGTTTGTCCGGCTCTCGAAACAGGTCGACAGGCTGGTGGTGATGTGCAATCCCGAGGGGCGGAACGCTCATATTCTGGCCGAGCAGAACATTCCCACGCTAACGCTAAACGTGCGTCACCGGCACGACAGGGCAGCTACCACTGCCATTCGCGAGGAGCTTGAGCGCGATGACTATGATATCGCGCACGCCTTCAATACACGAGCGCTGGCCTGCCTCCTTCGGGCCGGTCGGAGTACTCGTACCCAGCTGCTCGGGTACCGCGGCGTCACGACCGGGGTCAGCTATCTGAAACCGGAGTCCTGGCATACGTTCCTGCATCCCCGCCTTGACGGCATCTACTGCGTGGCGGAGGCCGTCCGCCAGGCACTGCTCGAAACTCGCTTTCTAGGCTGGCACCTCCCCGAATCCAAGCTCAAGACCATCCACAAGGGCCATGACCCGGCATGGTACGCCACGACCCCCGCCGACCTGACGTCACTCGGACTCCCGCCGAAAGCCGCTACGATCTGCTGCATCAGCCGCAACAGCGTGAAGAAAGGCATCATGACCCTCATCGATGCCTTCGACCAGCTGCCCGCCGCGGCCAACTTGCATCTGGTGCTGGTCGGCTCGATCATTGACAGCGTGGCGTTGAAAAAGCGCATCGCAAACAGCCCATTGGCCGAGCGGATTCACTTCACCGGCTACCGCAACGACGTACCGGCCATCCTGCGCAGCTGCCGACTGCTCGTCTCGGCATCTCAGAGCGGCGAGGGGCTACCGCGCGTGATCATCGAAGCCATGTCGGTGGGCTGCCCGGTGGTGGCAACTGATGCCGGCGGCACCTCGGAGCTGGTGATCGACGGTCAATCGGGGCTATTGCTACCGCCCGGGGACACCGCGGCAATGCACAAGGCCATTCTCGACGTCATGAGCGATGAACACGCAGCCCAAGCGCGAGCACGCAATGCCCTCGAGCTCATACGGGAATCATTCAATGCAGAATTGACGGCCCAGCGCACCCTCGAGTGGTACGAGGAGTTGCTCAAGCGCTGAGGTTCACTCGCCTAGCCGGCACCTATAACCGGCTAGCGGCTGCTTGTATACTTGACGCCTAGTGAATTCATGGCCAACGGTGCTTTCCCAATGACTCTCTCGACACCCTTGTCGACGCCAGACGTGACAACCTTTCAGGGGTTGATCCTGGCTCTGCAGCAGTACTGGGCCGAACAGGGCTGCGTGATCCTGCAGCCCCTCGACATGGAAGTCGGTGCCGGCACCTTCCATCCGGCCACCTTTCTGCGTG
>PWEV01000048.1 GCA_003553625.1 Halomonas sp. | reverse complement strand
GTCGGAAAGGGGGTCCGTGGACCAGGGAGGGTCTAGGTAGCCCCCAGGGAGGGGTTCATGGCGCCCCCTTGCAGGCCTGTCGCCGGAACAGCCTTGAGCGATGCTTCCATCTGCGATAGCCATGACCGAAGCGACCGAGGCGACCAGACCTCACCGTCTCGGACACCCATGAGGGAGACCAGCAGGACCGGGGCTGACCGGACGCCAGGCCCCGGCGTGCCTGACCATCGATGAGGCGCCTGTCACGGCGTCTCAGGGACGCCCTGCCCCGCAGTGCCAGCAGGCATCGAAGACGCCCTCCTGGGGCTCCCCGCAGCCGGGGCAGTGCCAGGCCGGCGCCTCGCTCTCACCGGCCAGGGCCATGCGGATCAGCGTCTCGGCGCGCTCGCGGTTGTGGGGCTTCACCCACACCTCGGGCTCGCACTCCCCCAGCGGCAACTCGCCGGCGCCGCCGCCCAGGGTCATGTTGCGCAGCTGGGCCGGGATGCCCGCGGCCTCCAGCAGGTTGCTCACATGGCTGACCAGCAGCGCATTGGAGTGGGCGAAGACGCGCACCGAATCGACGCTCATGTCAATCCCGGAAGACCCGCACGCCCAGGGCCTTGAGGTAGCTGGTCTCCGGAATCGCCGGGTGCACCGGATGGTCCGGCCCCTGGTGGCCCTGGAAGATGACCTGGCCGTGGCGGTCCTGATGGCGCACCGCGCCGCGCACCACGTCCATCAGCCGCTCCGGCGCCAGGTGCATGGAGCACGACGCCGAGAGCAGCAGGCCATCGCGGCCCAGCAGCCGGATCGCATCCCGGTTGAGCTTGCCGTAGGCTCGCTCGCCGTTGGCCATGTCCTTGCGCTTCTTGATGAAGGCCGGCGGGTCGAGGATCACCACGTCGAACTCCTCGCCGTCGGCCTTGAGCGCCGCCAGGGCCTCGAAGGCGTCGCCCTCGCCCACCGACACCCGCTCGTGCAGGCCGTTGAGGGCGGCGTTCTCGGCCACCCGCTCCAGTGCCGCCGCGGAGGAGTCCACGCAGAGCACCTCGCTGGCGCCGCTGGCCGCGGCCTGTACGCCCCAGCCGCCGACGTAGCTGAACAGATCCAGCACCCGCTTGCCGGCCACAAACTGGTTGAGCCAGGCGCGGTTGACGCGGTGGTCATAGAACCAGCCGGTCTTCTGGCCGTCGAGCACCGGGGCGGTGAACTGTACGCCGTTCTCTTCCAGCAGCACCGGCTCACTCACCGCGCCCTTGACCACCTCCACGCCGAGCTCGAGGCCCTCCTGGCGGCGGCCGCTGGTGTCGTTGCGCAGCACCACCGTGGTCGGCGCGAGCACCTTGTCCAGGGCATCGAGAAGTTCGGGCAGCACCGCCTGCATGCCGGCGGTGTTGAGCTGCACCACCAGGGTATCGCCGAAGCGGTCGATCACCAGCCCGGGCAGCAGGTCGCCCTCACCGTGCACCAGGCGATAGTAGGGGGCGGCGAACAGGCGCTCGCGCAGCGCCAGCGCCTGGTTGAGGCGATGCACCAGCAGCGAGCGGTCGAGCCCCTGCTTCGGCTCGCGGGAAACCAGCCGCGCGCAGATCAGCGAATTCGGGTTGACGTAGGCCACGCCCAGCGCCTTGCCGTTGGCGGCTTCGACCACCACCTGCTGGCCGGGCTCGAGAGCCTTGAGCGGGGTGGCATCGATGTCGATCTCGTTGGAATAGAGCCACAGATGACCGACCTTGAGGCGGCGGTCGGCGTGCTTCTTCAAGCGCAGGGAAGACAGGGTCATGGAAATCTCTCGAGGAATCAGGTCTGGCAGTGGGGACAGTAGACACTGGCCCGCTGCCCAAGGGTGACGAGGCGCAGCTCGGCGCCGCAGCGCCGACAGGGCTGGCCATGGCGGCCGTAGACGTTGAGGCGCTGCTTGAAGTAGCCAGGCTCGCCGGTGCCGCCGACGAAATCGCGCAGCGTAGTGCCGCCCTGGGTGATCGCGGCGGCCAGCACCTCCCTGGCGGCCGCGGCCAGGCGATCGAAGCGCTCACGGGAGATGCGCCCGGCGGCGCGGCGCGGGTCGATGCCGGCCATGAACAGCGCCTCGGCAGCGTAGATATTGCCCACCCCCACCACCACGGCGTTGTCCATCAGGAAGGGCTTCACCGCCACGCGCCGCCCGCGGGAGAGGGCAAACAGCCGTTCGCCGTCGAAGGCCTCCGACAGCGGCTCCGGCCCCAGACGCGCCAGGCGAGGGTCCCGCTCGGGGCTGTCGACCAGCCAGTCGACGAAGCCGAAGCGACGCGGGTCGTGGTAGCGCAGGATGGCGCCGCCATCGAGCACCAGGTCGACGTGATCGTGCTTCCTGGGCAGCTCGCCGATCCGAACGATGCGCAGGCTGCCGGACATGCCCAGATGCCAGAGCAGGGTGCCGCCGAGGGCATCTCCGCCGGAAAGCGGCACCAGCAGATACTTGGCGCGGCGGGAGAGCTCGCCGATGCGCGCCCCCACCAGCCGCTCGCCCAGATCCATCGGCACCGGCACCCTCAGGCGCGGCTGGCGCACGATGACCTCGCTGATCTCGCGCCCCTCGATGTGGGGAGCGATGCCACGGCGAGTGGTCTCGACTTCGGGCAGTTCGGGCATGGCACCATCGCTCAGACGATCGTCGGCGTCTTCCAGAAACGCCTGAACCCGGCTGATCACTCAGCCGGGTTCAGGAAGACAGGCTGGAACACCTGCGGAAGAAGACCAGGGCTTACTTGATCTTGGCTTCCTTGTACATCACGTGCTTGCGGACCACCGGATCGAATTTCTTGAACTCGAGCTTGTCCGGAGTGTTCCGCTTGTTCTTGTCGGTGGTGTAGAAGTGGCCGGTACCGGCACTGGACACCAACTTGATCTTGTCGCGCATGACTGCTGCTCCCTGAATGGATATCGCTTAGACCGCGTCGCCGCGCTTGCGGATGTCGCTGAGCACCGCTTCGATGCCCTTCTTGTCAATGACGCGCATGCCCTTGGAAGAGACGCGCAGCTTGACGAAGCGGTTCTCTGACTCCACCCAAAAACGGTGGGAGTGCAGGTTCGGCAGGAACCGACGGCGGGTCTTGCGCTGGGAGTGTGAAACGTTGTTACCAGTCATCGGGCGCTTGCCGGTGACCTGACATACTTTTGACATTGGAGCCTCCAACCGCTGGGCCAGGTGTTCGTCGCCTGTTACGCGAACCCTGAGTGTTCAAAACCTGTCGGGCAAACCGGGAGATCCCGTGAAATTTGACCCAAGGGAATTCAAAGGCTGCACTTTATACCAGAGACCGCCACGCCGGGCAAGCACGGAACGGAGATCCAGCAGGGGCAATAAGGTGTCGCCGCAACGGGGCGTGGCGCAGGTGGCCAGCCGATAGCGGAAAGCATGCTTGCGACCCTGAATCCCGGGACCTTTACCCAAGGGAGCCGAGCGCAGCCGGGCGCATACTATAGCGAAGCGTCAGATAAAGTGCCAGAATCCTCTATCCGTCACCCTATTACCCGTCTCATTCATGGGGGAGAGCTACCCATCGACCGTCAGGCCTGTCCCCCTGTCGAATTTTGGATATCACGCAGCATGGCCTGAAAGGCGCTGGCTTCCAGGGGACAGGAGAGAAAGTGCCCCTGGATGCGGTCACAGGCATGCGCCTGCAGCCAGGCCAACTGCGCTTGGCTCTCGACGCCCTCGGCCACGACCCTCAGCCCGAAGGCCTGGGCCATGGCGAGGCTGGCCCGGCCGATGGCTTCGTCGTACTCGTTGTCACCCAGGCCGTCCACGAAGGACTTATCGATCTTGAGTTCGGTCAGGGGAAGCCGCTTGAGATTGGCCAGCGAGGAGTAGCCTGTCCCGAAATCGTCAATGGCCAGTGCGATTCCCTTCGCATGAAGCCGATGGATCTCCTGGCTGACGATATCGGAGTGCTCGGTAAGCGCGCTCTCCGTGAACTCGACCTGAAGCTGGTCCGCCATAACACCGTGCCGGGCCATGGCCTCGAACAGCTCTGAGGTGAATTGCCCGCCTCGAAAGGTTTTGGGCGAGACATTGAAAGAGATAGGGGGCGGAGCGAGTCCGGCGGCCCGCCAGGCGCCCACCTGCTCGCACAGTAACGCCACCACCCGCTGGCCCAGCTCCGTGATCAGGTCGGATCTCTCGGCGATCGGGATAAACCGCACCGGGCTGATCGCCCCCTTCTCGGGATCCTCCCAGCGCAGCAGGGCCTCGGCCCCCACGAGCCGCTCGGGGTCGCTTGCGTCGAACTGGGGCTGATACATCAGGCGCAGCTCTTGGTGAGTGAGGGCCCGGCGCAGCGCCTCCTCGAGCGCTCGGTCTTCAAGGAGGCGCTCATGCAGCCCCAGCTCATATAATCGCAACCGATTGCGACCGCTCTCCTTGGCACGATACATGGCCATGTCGGCCGCTTGGCACAGGGTGTCCACGTCATCGCCGTCCCCGGGATACAAGGCCAGGCCGGCGCTGGCGCTGATGCGCAGGTGCCTGCCTCTGACCTCGAAGGTGCCGGCGAGGCGATCCACCAGGTGCTGGGCGATCAACCCTGTCTTTCGGGCATCACAGTCGCTGAATACCACCGTGAATTCGTCGCCACCTATTCGCGCCACCGTGTCCACATCTCGCACCCACTCTCGAAGCTTGGCGGCGACTTGTACCAGCAGTGCATCGCCCATCTCGTGACCGAGGGGGTCATTGATATCCTTGAAATGGTCCAGATCCAAGAACATGAGGGCCATCTGACTTCCGCTGCGCCGGGCCTGGGCAAGGGCCTGCTGAGCTCGATCCTGGAACAGGCTGCGGTTGGGCAGCCCGGTCAGCACATCGTGGCTGGCGAGGTACTCGATCTTGCGCTGGGAGTCCTTGATTTTACTGATATCCGAGAAGACAGCCACTATATTGCGGGGCTTCTCCTGATCATCGTCGAGGCGATTGAGAGTCAGCCATGCCGGGAATACCTCGCCGCTCTTGCGGCGGTCCCATATCTCTCCCTGCCAGAAGCCCCGCTCGTTGAGCGTCTCCCAAATCTCCTGGTATGAGACTTGACCGTGATGATCCGTCTTGACCAGGCTGTTCAGGCTCCTCCCCAGCGCATCGTTTTCAATATGGCCGGTAATCCGGGTGTAGGCCCTGTTGACGGACTGGATACGACCGGCAGGGTCCATCACGACGATGGCATCCCCGGCATCCTTGTACACTCGGGCAGCGATTCTGAGTTGATCCTCTACCCGTCGGCGTTCCGTGATATCCATCAGGGCACAGCGGAAGCGAGCGGCACCAGGCTCCTCGGCGGGCTCTGCCACGCTCTCCATCCGCACCATGCGCAGGGCACTTTCATCCCCTGCCAGGGCCAGATCGACGGCCTGAGGAGTCTCCATGGCGGCGAGTGCGCGGCGGTGGAGGTGAAGCGCATCCTGGGATTCGGCAGCCACGAAAGCGGACAGGTCATGGCCAGCCAGATCGGTTCCCGGCGCAAGCAAGGTGTTGGCGGCCCGATTAGCCTCCTGAATGCGCCCTTTGGCATCCAGGAGGAGATAGCCCATCGGCGCTCTCTCGAACAGATCGCGGTAGCGGGTCTGGGCAATTTCCCGAGCGATTTCCAACCGGTCTCGCGCCCGCTGCAGCTCCTCGTTCTGGATTCGCAGCTCTTCCTGATGCAGCTCCAGCTCGGAGACCAGGGACTGGGTATACGTCGCGGTATAGCTGGAAACATCCGTCAAGCCTTGGCGCAAGCGACGGTGCGCCAGGTCGCGCAAGGCCCGCGGTGACAGAGGCTGCAAATCGTTACTGTCCATTTTCGGCACTCCTTACGACGCGCTCCTCGGGCTCGGATGCCGGCCCTTGCCTATCCATGGCGAGCAGAATCATGGCGGTGCCCTCTTCCAATTCTAGGCGGCGGGCATTCAACCACCAGTGCGCCGGCACCGAGTCCCCGACAGCCACGCTCAGCTCGAAATCGCAGAAAGCCTGCTGACGCGGCAAGACCTCCATGAGGCGGGCCCTCAATTCCGGATTATCCCACTGCCCATCAGCCAGATCGAACAGACGCTTGCCCTCCACCGCCTCCGGGCGCAGAGGAAAGGTGCGATAGAAGCCATCGTTGACAGACACCACCCGCAGATCAGGATCGAGCACCAGCAGGGGCTCGCGCACGGTGTCCACGACCGCCCGGAAAAACGCCTCACCGTGCGCCACGCCCTGGGCGACCTGTATGTCCTGGAAGGTGCAGACGACCCCCCGGATCACATTGCGTGTGCTGCGATAGGGCTGGATGCGCAGCAGATACCAGTGGCCGCTCTGCGTTTGCACTTTTATCTCTTTGGGGATTAGGGTGTCCAGCACCGTCTCGGCGTCCGCCAGCAGAGTAGCGTAGCGCAACCGGGTGGTCAGCTCACTCAGCGGCCGGCCGATGTCGGTCGGGCGCACGGCAATCAGATCCTGCATCGCCGGAGTGAACCGCTTGATATTGAGGGCCTCGTCGAGAAAGAGGGTGGCGAGGTGGGTGCTGTCCAGAAGGTTCTTGAGATCATCATTGACCTCGGTGAGAGTATCGACGCGATTTCGGAGCTCCGCGTTGACGCTGCGCAGCTCCTGATTGAGGGATTCGACTTCCTCCTTCGCGGCTTCCAGCTCCTCGTTGCTGCTCTGGTGCTCCTCGTTCATCGACTGGAGCTCTTCATTCATCGACTGAAGCTCCTCGTTGGCAGCATGCATCTCTTCCACCGCCACCTGCTTGTCTTGACGCAGCGCCTCCAGCTCACGCGTCAGACGCGCCTCGGTATCGCCGTTGCCGCTGCCCATGCTCTCGCGATGGGAGGCTGGATCGCGTGCATCGACCGACCCGCTCGCCGGGCGTGTGGCAGGGACTGGATGAAAGGCCACCAGGTAGAAGCCTGCCAGGGCGGTGGGCGTCCGAATCCGGTGGACCTCCAGGCGAACCGGTTCGGTATCACCATTGGTCTGTACCTGAACCGTCCGGCTGACGTGATCGGCATCACCGCCCGACGCCCGCTGCAGCGCCTGACTCAGCGGCGATCGCAGCCCCGGCCGCGCCATCTCCAGCAGCCGATTCCGAGTAGGACCGCTGGCAGGCTCCAGGAACTTGCCGATTCGTCCGTGGACATATACCACCTCGCCGCGGTCGTTGACGACTACCGCCGGCGGAGCAAACTGCAGCGCGATAAGGCGCTCCACGCTGTGAGAGAGGCTGTCAACCGACCCCGTTGCCGAGCTCTCGGTGGGCGCCTGGTAGGGCAGTCGGCGCAAACGGCTGGGGTTCGGCATCGTGGGCAGACGAATGGCCAAGGAGCCTTCGGCCACCCGGTAGATCCGGGCATCCTTATCCACCACGGAGAAGGCCTCACTCTGGTGGTCCATGCTCTCTGAGGGTCCCAGCAGCAGCAGCCCGTGACTGCGCAGAGCGTAGCGGAATACCGCCAGGAGGCGCTCCTGACGATCCCGTTCCAGATAGATCAGCAGGTTGCGACAGGTAACGAGGTCCAGGCTGGTGAATGGCGGGTCCTGAAGGGCGTTGTGCTCGGCGAACACCACCATGTCCCGCACCTCCCGGCTGATCCGGTAGGTGTCGTTTTCGGCGGAAAAATACCGCCGCAGGTGAGACTCGGACAGATCCTGAGCGATGCCGGCCGGATAGCGCCCCCTTCGCGCCGTTTCGATGGCGGCCTGATCCACATCGGTAGCGAAGATTCTGACCTCCGGAACCTGCTCCCAGTCAATCAGGCATTCCCGGATAAGGATGGCCAGGGTGAAGGCCTCCTCGCCGGTGGCACAGCCCACTACCCAGGCTCGGAACTCCTGTCCCGTCCGGGCCGCCTGTTGCAGCATCGCCGGTAGCAGCGTCTTGCCTAGCGCGGCCCAGACCGGAGGGTCCCGGAAGAAGTTGGTGACACTGATAAGGAACTCCTGGAACAGGAGATTGACCTCCTCGGGGTGGGACTGCAGATAGTCCAGATACGCCTGGGGATCGGAGAGTTGCCGCAGATCCATGCGCCGCTCCAGGCGCCGAGTCAGCGTGCTGACCTTGTAACCCGAGAAATCGTGACCGGTACGATGCTTCACCCGGCTCAGGATCTGGCTCATCAGACCCTGCGGGATCGCCGGCTGATGGCCTGGCAGAGCCGTCTGGCGATGGACTTGTGAGCGGAGATAGCCGGTCAAGGTGGCCGGCATATCTGCCGGAGGCAGCACGTAGTCCACCTGGCCGGTTGCAATCGCATTAGCCGGCATATCCCCGAACTCGGCGGTATCCGGGTCCTGAGCCATGACCATACCGGAGAGGGACTTGACGACCTGGATCCCCAAGGTGCCATCGCTGCCCGTGCCGGACAGGACAATCGCGAGGGCCCGGCGCCCCGCCTCCTCCGCCAGGGAGCGAAAAAAAGCATCGATGGAGGGAGGTGGGCCGGGCCGCCGCCGCTCTCCCGCCGGCAAGGGGGTCGCTGGATGTTCTCGGGCCTTCCGAGACCGAACCAGTTGGCCCCGGTAAAAGATCCAACCGTCGTCCGGCAGCGCTACATAGACCCGATTCGGCAAGAGGGTTTCCCCCTCCGCGACCATCTGGACGGGCATGGCCGTTTGTGGACCGAGGATTTCAGGCAAAAGACTGCGCTCGCCACTGGGATGGTGGGTGACGATGACATACGCAGCTCCCGTATCGGCAGGCAGGTTGGCCAGAAAGGATTTAAGGGGCTGAAGAGATCCGGCCGATCCCCCGATACCGACGACCGGTAGGGCGTCCGCAGGGGAAACAGTGTTCGATGGCGGCATGGGCTAATCTCGGATAAAGGGATGTCAGTCGCTTATCTCCTCACAGTTTATCCCGTCTTGTTCACGGGAGCGTCTTTCGTCCCTGGCAAACCGGGCTCTTGCATTGCGCTCTGTCAGGAAAATCTTGGCCGGCCTGATCTACAACCACCCACGCTCGGCGAAGGAAACCACCTCCCCGTCGCCCACCACGAAGTGGTCCAGCACCCGGATCTCGAAGAGCCCGAGCGCCTCGCGCAGCCGGTCGGTGATGCGCCGGTCGGCATCCGAGGGCTCGGCGATGCCGGAGGGGTGATTATGGGCGAAGATGATCGC
>PWEV01000023.1 GCA_003553625.1 Halomonas sp. | reverse complement strand
GGAGCGGATACACCATGCTCCTGCAGGGGCTCGCGGGCAGCGGTATTGACGGGATCATGAACGGGCTCACGCTTCGCGGCACGTGCCTCGGCGGATGCGCTGCCTACGGTGCCTTTCGCACTGTCAGCAGACTCGACACCGTCGGCGCGAGTCCTCTCGGTCTGCCGGCGGAATCCGGCCAGCACCCGGGAAGGACCAGGGTGTTCCTGGCGCTCCAGCTTCGGTTTGGGTTGCACACGGCTGAAATCCGCGGGCCTGACGACTCGCGCCCCTCCGTTGGGCAGTTCCCAGTTGATCTCGGCCTCGCGGGCCAGCTCGTCGGGGTCGGTGCCGCGGACGTCCTCCTTCACCTCATCGAGGCGGGGAACATGCCGCTGGCGCTGAAGGCGACGCACCCCATCCACCACGATGAGGGTCACCAGCGCCAACCCCAGGATGATCAGCCACTCTCTAAGTTCCATGGGTCGTCAGCCTTTCGCTTAGGCGCCATGCCTGATGGTTGTCCGTCAACAGCATAGCGCGATTGCCAAAAAAGGGGCCACTTTTTTTGTTTGTCAACCCTCGGGGATTTCTTGCCCCGAGTCGATGACACCCCACGCAATCGCCCTTCGATGATCCCCTCGCATCCATGCAATGCAGCATTATCACTCTCCTTGTTACCCCTTTTATCTCTCGGCATCAAGCCCGTCAGGCTTCCGCCAGGGCCGCAGCCTCCTCGACATCCACGGAAACCAGGCGTGATACCCCCGGCTCCTGCATGGTAACCCCCATCAGTCGATCGCCGGACTCCATGGCGATCTTGTTGTGGGTGATATAGATAAACTGAACGCTTTCCGACATCTCTTTCACCAGCTTCGCATAGCGGGCCACATTGGCGTCATCCAGCGGCGCATCCACTTCGTCCAGCATACAGAAGGGTGCCGGGTTGAGCTGGAAGATGGCGAACACCAGCGACAGAGCCGTCAGCGCCTTTTCGCCGCCGGAGAGCAGGTGAATGGTGCTGTTCTTCTTGCCTGGTGGCCGGGCCATGATAGCCACCCCGGTCTCCAGCAAATCCTCGCCGGTCAGGGTCAACCATGCGGTTCCACCGCCGAAGACGCGCGGAAAAAGTGACTGCAGGCCGGCATTGACCCGCTCGAAGGTGTCGCGAAAGCGGGTGCGGGTTTCCTGGTCGATCCGGCGGATTGCCCGATCCAGGGTCTCCAGAGCCTCGCTGAGCTCGGCGTGCTGGGCCTGAAGATAGTCGCGGCGCTCCGCCTGCTGGTCGTACTCCTCTATGGCCGCCAGGTTGATGGCCCCGAGCCGGCGGATGCGCTCGCCGAGCTCTTCCTGGCGGGTCTGCCAGGCGGACTCGGTGGCGTTGGGGTCGAGCCGCTCGGCCAGCAGGCGCTCCTCGAGCCCCAGCTCGCGAAGCTGCTCATCCTGGGTCTCGGCCTTGAGGTGCAGCGCCTGAACCTGCATCCGCGCCTCCTGGAGGCGTTCGCGGATGCCCTCGAGGCTGCGCTCGTGACCCTGGCGCGACTGCTCGTCCTCACGCAGCCGCTCCACCAGTTCGGCGGAACGGGCGCGCACCGCGTTGAGAGCGCGCTCCTCCCGCTCACGACGGTCGAGCAGCTCGTCGAGGCGCTCGCGGCGCTCTTCCTCGGGCTCACGCAGCAGCTCACGCTCCTCCTCGAGCTCCTCTAGCCGTCCCTGGAGACGCTCACGGGACTCGCCGGCGCGGCCCTGCTGCTCCGCCAGGCCGGTGCGTTCGGCGGCCAGGCGCTCCTGCTCCAGCGCCAGTCGCTGCAGCTGCTCGGCCTGGGGACGCTGGCGGGCACGCAGGGAGGCGAGCCGCTCGCGGGCGCCCTGGCGCTTGCGCTCGAGGCGTTCACGGCGATCGGCGTCCTCCTCCAGCCTCGCCATGGCCTGCTGCCAGAGGTCGCGGGCCTCTTCGATCCCCAGCCGGGCCTCTTCTCGCGCCTCGCCGAGACCGGCCAGCTCCTCGGCCAGCTCGGCGGCCCGCTCCTCAAGGTGCTCCAGGCGGCTGGCCAGCCCGCTCTGCTGAACCGCCAACTGCTGGCGGCGCTGGTCCAGGTCGCGCTCCTCGAGGCGGCACGCCTCCAGCTCCCGCTCGGCCTGTTCGGCACGTTCCAGCTGCTCGGCCAGCCGCTGCTCCTGCTCGGCCAGTCGCGACTCCACTTCCGCGCAGGCGGCCTCGGCCTCGGCCTGGCGGCGGCGACTGACCAGCAGGGCATCGGGGCCATCGCCCAGGCCGCGATGGCGCATCCAGCCAGCCCCCAGCCAGAGGCCATCCGGCGTGATCAGGCTCTCGCCGGGGGCGAGGGTGTCGCGCTCGGCCCAGGCGGCCTCGCGACTCGCGACGCAGCGGATGCCCGCCAGCCAGCGGGCCGCGGCTCCCGCTCCCCGGACGCGGCTCGCCAGGGTGCCGGCGGGCGCCTCGATCTCGCACGTCTCCACCAGTCCCAGCTCCGCCGGAGGCACCGCCAGGGCGGCAGGGTCCAGGGAGACCAGCCTGGCACGCAGCCAGGGCGCCAGCACCCAGGACACCGCGGTCTCCCAGCCGGCATCGACCGAGAGGCACTCGCCGAGGCGCGGGGCCCCGGCGAGGCCCAGCCCGGCCACGTGGGCATCCAGCGCCTCGTCGTGATCGGCCAGCCCGGCCTGGATCAGCGCCTCCAGGGAGGCGAGCTCCCCCTGCAGTTCACTGCGCCGCTGACGCTCGGCCTCGCGGGCGGCCTCGCTCTCGCGGGCCGCCTCCCGCGACGCATCGCGGGCCTGCTGTAGCCCATCGCGGCGTGCCTCCAGGGCCTCGCGCCTGAGCTCCAGCTCGGCCAGCTGCTCGGCGAACTCGGCACGCTGCTCGGCCAGCGCCGCGATGTCGGGCAGCTCCGCCTGCTGCTGGCGACGGCGCTGCTCGTCGGCGCCGAGGCGCTCCAGACGTGACTCCTGCTCGCGCAGGCGATCCTGGCCGCGCTCGGCCTCGCGACTCGCCTCGCGCCACTGCTCACTGAAGGCCTCCCAGGCGGCATCGGCCTCCTCCACCTCGGGCTCGGCTTCCTCGAGCGCCGCCTCCAGTTCCTCCAACTGCTCGGCCAGTTCATCGCGCTCGGGCGAGAGGGTCTCAAGGCGCTCGTCCAGGCGCGCCAAACGCTCACCGTCGTCTTCGCCCAGGCGAGAGAGCTCCTGCAGATCGCGGTGAGCGGCCTCGAGGTCGCGGGCCAACTGGGCATCGCGAGCGCGGGCATGTTCGAGATCCTGCTCCAGGCGGGCAATGGCGGTGGTGGTCTCGAAGAAGCGTGACTGCTCGACGTCGAGCTCGGAGGCCAGCCGGCCGTGGTCGGCCCGGGCCTCCTCGAGGCGGGTCTCGCACTGCCGCAAACCCAGCACCTCCCGCTCCACGGCGGTCTCGAGCTCGCCGACGCGGCTCTCCTCTTCGCCTTGCCTGGCGCGCAGGGCACGGGCACGCAGCAGCGCCAACTCACCCTTGAGCCGGTGCTCCTCGCTCTTGAGGGCCTGGTAACGGCGCGCCGCCTCGGCCTGGCGCCTGAGGCGCTCGAGCTGTTTGTCGAGTTCCTCGCGGATATCCTCCAGGCGGTCAAGGTTTTCCCGGGTTCGCCGCATGCGGCTCTCGGTCTCGCGGCGGCGCTCCTTGTACTTGGAGATACCGGCGGCTTCCTCCAGGGTGGCACGCAGCTCCTCGGGGCGCGCCTCGATCAGCCGCGAGATCATGCCCTGGCCGATGATGGCGTAGGAGCGCGGACCGAGGCCGGTGCCGAGAAAGAGGTCGCCGATGTCGCGGCGGCGACACTTCTGACCGTTGAAGAAGTAGGAGGATTGGGCGTCGCGGGTGACCACCCGCTTGACGGCGATCTCGGCGTACTGGGCGTAGACGCCACCCATGGTGCCGTCGCGGTTGTCGAACAGCAGCTCGATGGCGGCCTGCCCCACCGGCTTGCGACCGGTGGAGCCGTTGAAGATGACGTCGGTCATCGACTCGCCGCGCAGGGTCTTGGCCGACGACTCGCCCATGACCCAGCGCACCGCGTCGATGATGTTGGACTTGCCGCAGCCGTTGGGGCCGACGATGGCGGTCATGTTGCCATCGAAGGGCACGGTGACCGGGTCGACGAAGGACTTGAAGCCTACCAGGCGTATCGACTTGAGACGCATCGGCGCCTACCCGCCGGTGCTATTCGAAGACACGATCGATCACCACCTCGACAGGCTCTTCGTCAGTGGCGCCCACCGGCACCCCTTCCCGGTCACCGAACAGGTCACCGGCCTGGGGGGTGGCATCGCCGCTGGCCGAGACCCGCACCATCAGGCGCACCTCGCGCACCTGGGCCAGACTCGCCTCCGGCGACATGGCATTGCGTTCATCGAGCACCACCTCCACGGGCAGTTCACCGACGCCAAAGCGGGTCACTGCCAGGGGCGGCAGTTCACCCTCCAGGTCGCGGGCCACCACGAACACGGTGGCCTGCTCGCCAAGGCGTCCCTCGAGGGACTCATCCAGGCTCACCCGCACGCGAATGCCGGCCCCCTGGACATCGCCCATCACCGGCTCGTCGTCCGGGGTCATCCCCAGGCGTTCCTGGGCGATGAGGATGCCTTCGCGCAGCGCTTCACCGGAGCTCGGATCGCTCATGCCGGCGATGGCGCGGCGCCAGTAATCGATAGCCATCTCGTAGGCGCTGCGATCGAAGGCCTCGATGCCCAGCACGCCGAGCACCGTGGGCTGGCTGGAGTCCATTTCCAGGGTCTCGTCGACCAGCGCCTGAACCCGCGAGGTCAGCTGGCGGTCGGCCACGAAGAACTCGATCTGGGCCAGTTGGCCGACCAGCGAGGGATGCCGGCCTTCAATCTCGATCAGTCGCTCGAGGGCGTGGATCGCCTCGCGCCCCTGACCAATGTCGCGGTAGAGCGGGAACAGCGTGGACCAGACGTTGGGATTGCCGGGCTGACGCACGGCCTGCTCCTCCAGACGCTCGATCAGCATCTCGATGGAGCCTTCCGGATGGTTCTGTACCTCCTGCTGCAGCGCCAGCAGGGTGAGGTCGCCCTCGGCCCCCTCGCGCTGATACCACACCACGCTGGCCACCACCACCAGCACCATCACCAGCGGCACCGCCAGACGTCCGGACGCGGACGACTTCAGGGGCGCGCGCTTGATGCTCGCGGTATCTTCGAGCAGGCCTCGCTCGAGTTCCAGACGACTCTCCTCGAAGCGGGCCTGATCGACATCGCCACGTGCCAGGGCGGCCTCCA
Organism: Halomonas sp.; assembly: GCA_003553625.1. GTDB lineage: Bacteria > Pseudomonadota > Gammaproteobacteria > Pseudomonadales > Halomonadaceae > Halomonas. The sequence continues at coordinate 26,951 of PWEV01000023.1, read as the reverse complement.
GGGATGCCAGGCGGCGCTGGAAGATGGCGACGTTCTGCTCGGCGGTAAGGTCGTTGGCCTCATGGTCGCGCTGAGCATCATGCACGGCACGCGCCCTCCGCAGCGGAGCAAAGAGCAGCCAGAGTGCCGGCAGCAGCAGGACGGCGAAGGCAATCCATAACAGGGTCATTCGGTTCTCTCGCGGTTGATCAGGGCTTGCAGGCGGCTGCGCTCTTCGGCGGAGAGTGCCGCGGCGGAGGCATTCCGGCGGGACCTCACGATCAGCACCACCAGAATGGCGGCGAGCACTACCAGGCCGGCAGGCAGCCCCCAAAGCAGGAAGGTGCGCCCCTCCAGCCGCGGGTTGTAGAGCACGTAATCGCCGAATCGCTGCACCATGTGATCACGGATCTCGATGTCGGAGACACCTTCCTGGAGCAGCAGGTAAATGCGGTCTCGCATGTCACCCGAGACCGGCGCATCGGAATCGTTTATCGCCTGGTTCTCGCAGGTGGGGCAGCGCATCGAAGCGGTCAGGCTGCGGTAGCGCTGCTCCATGACGGGGTCGTCGAACTCGCGCACCTCGACGGCACCCGCATGAACAGTGCCGACGGCCAGCAGCGACAGCAGGAGAACGGGCAGAAGAAGTCGAATCAACGCCATTTTTGCACCTCCGGCAGGATCTTTTCGCGTACCTCGCCAGGCGAGATGTAACCCACGTGGTGATAGCGAATCACGCCGCCACCGTCCACCAGGAAGGTCTCGGGAGCGCCGAACACCCCGAGCTCGAAGCCCAACTCGTTGTCCGGGTCGAAGATATTGACTTCGAAGGGGTTGCCGAACTCCTCCAGGAAGCCGAGCCCCTTCTCCCGGGTGTCCTTCCAGCTGATGCCCACCATGCGGACATCGTGGCGATGGGCCAGGTCGAGCAGCTGCGGCATCTCGCGTTTGCACTCCGGGCACCACTCGCCCCAGACGTTGACCAGGGTCAGTTCGCCGTTGGTGAAGAGCGAGCGGTCGACCCGGCGTTCGGGGCTCTCCAGAGTGGCGAGATCGAACGCTGGGAAGTCCCGCGCCATCAGCGCCGACTCCCGGTGGAAGGGATTGAGCGACAATCCCTGATAGAGGAACAGCGACAGCGCCAGAAAGCCGATCAGCGGCAGCAGCAGCAGTAGGCGACGCTTCATGCCGTTGCCTCCTTGCCACGATCACCGCCGGCGGGTTTGAGCGCGGCCTCCTCGGGATCCGGCGCGGTGGCCATGCGGCGGTAGCGCTTGTCGGCCACGGCCAGTACGCCGCCGATGGACATCAGCAGGGCGCCGAGCCACAGCCAGCGCACGAAGGGCTTGTACTGTACCCGCATGGCCCAGCTACCGTCGCCCAGGTCCTCGCCCATGGCCACGTAGAGGTCACGGAAGAAGCCCGGCCGCAGCGCCACCTGGGTCATCGGCATGCCGGTGGCCAGGTAGAGACGCTTCTCGGGGTTCATGGTGAAGCGCCGATTGCTGTCGCCACGCTGCACTTCGATCACCGCGCGGTCGGCCAGGAAGTTGGCACCACGTCGATCGGTCAGCTCGATCATGGTGAAGGTGTAGCCGGCGACCTGGACGCTGTCGCCCGGCCCCATGCGCACGTTGCGCTCGATGTTGTAGTTGGAGACGACCGCCACGCCGACGATGGTCACCGCCACCCCGAGGTGCCCAAGCTGCATCCCCCAATAGGCCAGCGAGAGCTTCTTGAGGCCCGCGCCGATAGTGCTGGCGCGGCGGACCTTGTCGTAGAGGTCGCGCAGCATCGGCAGCACGATCCACAGCGCGGCGATCAGGCCGACAGCCACCGGCGCGCTCCAGCGCTCGGCGAAGATCAGCGGCAGCGCCGCACCCAGCACCACGGCCACGACGGCGGCCAGCCAAAGCCTCCTGACCAGCAGGCTAGGGGCGGTCTCTTTCCAGCGGGAGATCGGGCCGAGGCCCATGAACACGGACATGATCAGCGTCAGCGGCACGAACAGCGCGTTGAAGTAGGGAGGCCCCACGCTGATCTTGCCGAGGTCCAGGGCATCCAGCAGCAGCGGGTAGACGGTGCCCAGCAGCACGGTGACCGTCATGATCACCAGCATGAGGTTGTTGATCAGCAGCAGAGCGTCACGGGAGAGCCAGCTGAAGCCCACGGTGTGGCTGACCCGCGGCGCCCGCAGGGCGAAGATCAGCAGCGACAGGCCCACGGTGATGCCCAACAGCATCAGGATGAAGAAGCCGCGGGACGGATCGTTGGCGAAGGCGTGTACCGAAGTGAGCACACCGGAGCGCACCAGGAAGGTGCCCAGCAGCGACAGCGAGAAGGTGGTGATCGCCAGCAGCAGGGTCCAGCTCTTGAAGGCGCCGCGCTTCTCGGTGACGGCCAGGGAGTGCATCAGCGCCGTACCGGTCAGCCAGGGCAACAGGGAGGCATTTTCCACCGGATCCCAGAACCACCAGCCGCCCCAGCCCAGCTCGTAGTAGGCCCACCAGCTGCCCAGGGCGATGCCCACGGTGAGGCAGGCCCAGGCAAGGTTGGTCCAGGGCCGCGCCCAGCGCGCCCAGGCCGCATCCAGGCGACCGCCCAGCAGGGCGGCGATGGCGAAGGCGAAGACCACCGAGAAGCCCACGTAGCCCATGTAGAGCATCGGCGGATGCAGGATCAGACCGATGTCCTGAAGCAGCGGGTTGAGATCCGCACCATCCGCCGGCATGTGTGGCAGCAGGCGCTCGAAGGGATTGGAGGTCACCAGAATGAACAGCAGGAAGCCCACGCAGACCAGGCCCATCACGCCCAGCACTCGGGCGACCATGTCACGGGGCAGCTCTCGGGAGAAACTCGCCGCGAAGTAGCCCCAGCCGGCCAGCATCAGACTCCATAGCAGGACAGAGCCTTCATGGTTGCCCCATACCGCGCTGAACTTGTAGTACCAGGGCAGCATGGAGTTGGAGTTATTGGCGACGTTGGCCACGCTGAAGTCGTCCAGCATGTAGCTGGCGGTCAGGCAGGCATAGGCAATGGCCACGAACAGGAACTGCCCGGTCGCCATGGGCCGGGCGTAGGCCATCCATAGCGGGCGACGGGTCGCCGCACCGGCCAGGGGCATCACCGACTGGACCGCCGCCAGCAGCAGGGCGATGACCAGGGCATAGTGGCCGATCTCGGGAATCATCTTGGTCAGCATGGGCACTCCTGGTCAGTACGAACTGCTGGTGGCGCCGTCGCCGTTTCTATTACCGGCAGCTTTCTCGGCTTCCAGCCGCTTGGCGACATCGGCGGCCTTCTGCTGGAAGTCCTCGGGCTTGTAGCCGGCCTCTTCCAGGGCCTGGGCCACCTCCGGTGGCATGTAGTTCTCGTCGTGGCGGGCCAGCACCTGGTCGGCCATGATATGGCCGCCCTGATGCAACTGGCCGACCACCACCACGCCCTGCCCTTCGCGGAACAGATCGGGCAGGATGCCGCTGTAGTGAACCCGCACGTCGTCGACGTAGTCCGTCACGGTGAACTCCACGTCCAGGCTGTCGGGGTTGCGCACCACCGTGCCCTCTCTGACCATGCCGCCGGCTCGAATCTGGCGTTCGAACGGCGCTTCGCCCGCGGCGATCTGCACCGGACTGAAGAAAAGGTTGATGTTGGCACGCAGGGCATAAAGGGTCAGTCCCACGGCAATGGCTGCCAGGGCGACCAGCCCCAGGAGCACGTACAGTTTCTGCTTGCGCTTCGGTGTCAGACTAAGTGTCATGACGATCACCACCCGTTTGATGTGAAACTCCAGCCATGCCGCCCGGATTGACGCCCTGACGATCCTCGCGTCGTGCCCGACGCTGCAGGTTACGCAGCAGCAGGCGACGCTCGGCCCGAGCGTGCAGGACAACCGCCACCAACAGCGCGGCAGTCACCCCCCAGGCGGCCCAGACGTAGGGGGCATGCCCCCCCATGGCGATAAATTCGTTGAAAGATGCAAAAGCCATCAGCGCATCTCCCCGGCCAGATCGCGGACCCAGCGCTTGTTGGACTCTCGGCGCAGGATCTCGCTGCGGGTGCGCATCAGGGTCAGGGCAATGAAAAAGCTGTAGAAGCCAAGCACCATGATCAGCAGCGGCGCCCACATCTCCATGGGCATGGCAGCGCGCCCGGTAATGGTGAAGGTGGCCGGCTGATGCAGGGTGTACCACCAGTCCACCGAGTACTTGATGATCGGAATGTTGATGACCCCCACCATGGCCAGCACCGAGGCGGCCCGGGAGGCGCTGTCGCGGCTCGTGAAGGCGCCTCGCAGGGCAATCACCCCCAGGTAGAGAAACAGCAGGATCAGCATCGAGGTGAGTCGCGCATCCCACATCCACCAGGTGCCCCAGGTGGGCACGCCCCACACCGCACCGGAGAACAGCGACACGAAGGTCATGGCCGCCCCCAGCGGGGCCATCATCGCCGCGGCCATATCGGCGATCTTGATCTTCCAGACCATGTAGACCAGCCCGGCCACCGCCATGGAAACGAAGATGGACTGGGCCAGGAAGGCCGCTGGCACGTGGACATAGATAATGCGAAAGCTGTTGCCCTGCTGATAGTCGGCCGGCGCAAAGGCCAGGCCCCAGACGGTGCCGGTCAGGATCAACCCGGCTGCAGCGACCCAGAAGAACGGCTGCAGTTTGGCGCTGATGGCGTAGAACCACTTGGGGGAACGCAGCTTGTTAATAAAGGCCCACATGCCTCTCTACCTCTCAACCGTTAATACTGATACGCAGCGATGCCGCAATGGCCCAGGGCGCCAACATCAGCGACAGCGCCAGCAGGGCCCCGAGGATCGCCAGGTGAGCCGCCACCCCGTCGCCGACGATGGCCGCCTGTACCGAACCGGCACCGAAGATCAGCACCGGAATGTAGAGCGGCAGCACCAGCAGAGACAGCAGTACGCCCCCCCGGGAGAGCCCCACGGTCAGCGCCGCGCCGATGGCACCGATCAGGCTCAGGCTGGCCGTGCCCAGCGCCAGCGACAGCGCCAGCACCAGATAGCTGCCGGCGGGCAGCGACAGCATGATACCCAGGATCGGTGCCATCAGCGCCAGGGGCAGGCCGGTCATCAGCCAGTGAACCGCCACCTTGGCCATCGCCAGCATGGGCAGCGGCTGCGGAGTCAGCATGAGCTGCTCCAGGGAACCGTCGTCATAATCCCCGCGAAACAGGCTGTCCAGGGAAAGCAGCGCCGCCAGCAGAGCTGCCACCCACAGCAGACCCGGCGCAATGGTGGCGAGCAGCTGCGGGTCCGGCGAGATACCGATCGGAAACAGGGTGATCACGAGCGCAAAAAACACCAGCGGATTCAACACCTCACCGCGCCGACGCATCAGCAGCGTCAGGTCCCGTCTAAGGGTCGCCCAGAGTGCGACCGCCAGACCGCCGCCGGGTTCCCCCCGCGACACACCGCGACCCTCCTTCTCGGACAGGCGAGTCTCAGAGACCGCCATGAGACTGCCCTCCTCTACCCAGTTGCACGCGGCGCAGCTCGTCGGTCTTCCTCAGCTCATGGTGGGTGGTGACCAGCACGCAGCCGCCTGCGCGAGCATGCACGATCAGCCGCTCCTCCAGCGCCGCCACGCCGTCGCGGTCGATGGCGGTGAAGGGCTCGTCGAGCACCCAGAGGGGCCGCGGCGTCAGCGCCAGGCGGGCCAACGCCACCCGGCGCTGCTGCCCGGCCGACAGCTGCCCGACCGCCACATCCTCGTAGCCCACCAGTCCCACCGACTCCAGCGCCGCCAGGCGTGCCGCCTCATTGTCGCTTTCGCCAGCCAGAGCCTGATACCAGGTCAGGTTCTCCAACGGCGTCAGGGCGGCCTTCACGCCCGGCGCATGGCCCAGGTAAAGCAGGCTCTCGAGGAAGGCCCGCCGGGATTCACGCATCGGCATGCCGTTCCAGAACAGCTCGCCCTGGTAATCGGCCAGCTGGCCGGAGAGGATCTTCAGCAGGGTAGTCTTGCCGCTACCGTTGGGCCCTTCGATCCGCACGATCTCGCCAGCGCGGATGTCCAGATCGAGGTCCTCGAAGAGCCAGCGATCATCCCGTTCGCAGGCCAACTGTCGGGCTTGCAGGCTCAGGCTCAAGGCGCACTCCGGGATGAGTAATTTGGCTCGAGACTCTACACGGAAAGCGGTTTTCCTGCCAGATTCCCGGCTGCGTCAGCCGGTCGCGGTTGATCCGGGTCAAACCTTGCGACGATGGTCTCCCCTTGCGAGATTGGCCGCCCCTGCTATGCTTCCCGGATACTGTATATCTTGACAGTATCCAGCCAGCGAAGCCGACGACAGGAGACTCACGTCATGCCCGAGGTCAACGCCCGGTACCTTCTTCGCCGACCCAACCTTCCCCTGGCCGAGGCCTGGGCTTCCCTGGAGGGACCCGACGCGGCTGACGACCGCCTGGTCGAGATACCGCTGCTCGGCAGCGTCTCTGCGGGGCTGCCCATCGAGGCCTGTCTGGACAGCGCCACCATCCGGGTACCCGGACGCATGGTGCGCCGCAACACCTACGCCCTGCGGGTCCGCGGCAATTCCATGATCGATTGCAACATATTCGATGGAGATGTGATCATCATCGAGCGTCAGGAGAGCGCCGAGAACGGTGAGACTGCCGTGGTGATGATCAACAACCAGGAGGTCACCCTGAAGAAGCTCTACATCGAGAAGTCAGGCGTCCGCCTGCAGCCCGCCAACGAACGCATGGCGCCGATCTTCCTGAGGAACAGCGACATCCAGGTGCTGGGTCTGGTGATGGGCGTGGTGCGCCAGGAGGAACTGGCCGCCTGATGCGCTACCCCGTCCCCAACCTTCTCCCCGGCGCGTGGCGGGAAAGCGAGCTGGAGGTGGACAAGAGCCGCTTCATTACCTGGCTCTGCCACGCCCCCGATGTGACCGCCTTCGAGTCACTGCTGGCAGAGGCGCGGCGACGACACCCCGGAGCCAGCCACCACTGCACCGCCTTCATCGCCGGCCCGCCCGGCGAACAGGCCGCCATCGGCTTTTCGGACGACGGCGAACCCGGCGGCACCGCCGGGAGGCCCATGTATCGCGTGCTCGAGGGGTCCGGGTTGGGCCAGGTCGGCTGCGTGGTGACACGCTACTTCGGCGGCAAGAAGCTGGGCACCGGCGGTCTGGCCCGGGCCTACGCCCAGGCGGTCGCCCAGGCCCTAGAGTGCCTGCCGCGTCGTCAGGTGGTGGAGCGGAACGCGCTGTTGTTGAAGGTCGACTTCGCCGGCGAGGCCGAGGCTCGCGCCTGGCTGGTCGAACACCACGTACCCGTGGAGGCCGCCGACTACGCCGCCGAGGGCGTCGTGCTGACCGTGGGCTGGCCCAGCGACACCCCCGTCGACCTCGGCGAGCTCGAGTCGCGGCTGCGCGGGCGGCTGACATTGCTCGACAAGTGACGCCTTCTGCCGCCAACGGCGCCCCGCAGGGCGCCGTTGGCATGGCCCTGCCGGTGGATCTCAGCCCAGGTACTTGATCATCACCCCTGCAGCCACCGCCGAGCCGATCACGCCGGCCACGTTGGGCCCCATGGCGTGCATCAGCAGGAAGTTGTGGGGGTTGGACTCCAGCCCCACCTTGTTGGCGACCCGTGCCGCCATGGGCACCGCGGAGACGCCGGCGGCGCCGATCAGCGGGTTGATCGGCATCTTGCTCATCACATTCATGAGCTTGGCCATGAGAATGCCGGCGGCGGTGCCGATGGCGAAGGCCACCATGCCCAGCGCCATGATCCCCAGGGTCTCCAGCGCCAGGAAACTCTCGGCCATCAGGCGGGACCCCACGGCCAGACCCAGCACGATGGTCACGATGTTGATCAGGGCGTTCTGGGCGGTGTCGGTCAGGCGCTCCACCACGCCGCATTCGCGCATCAGGTTGCCGAAGCAGAACATCCCCAGCAGCGGCGAGGCATCCGGTAGGAACAGCGCCACCAGCATCAGCAAGGCCAGCGGGAAGACGATCTTCTCGAGCTTCGACACCGGGCGCAGCTGGGTCATGGTGATCTCGCGCTCACGCTTGGTGGTGAGCAGCTTCATGATCGGTGGCTGAATCATCGGCACCAGCGCCATGTAGGCGTAGGCGGCCACGGCGATGGCCCCCAGCAGCTCCGGCGCCAGCACGCTCGACACATAGATCGAGGTGGGGCCATCGGCACCGCCGATGATGCCGATGGCCGCAGACTGCTCGAGGGAGAAGTCCATCCAGCCCATGGCCGACATGCCTACCGCGCCGAACAGGGTAGCGAAGATGCCGAACTGAGCGGCGGCGCCCAGGAACAGGGTACGCGGGTTGGCCAGCAGCGGACCGAAATCGGTCATTGCCCCTACGCCCATGAAGATGATCAGCGGCGCGATGCCAGAGGCAACCGCGACCTGGTAGAAGGTGTAGAGCAAGCCGTCACCGAATCCCACATTCGTCGCCACGTCCTTGGCGGCGCGCAGCTGATCCGGCGAGGCGCCGTTGTCGACCAGCGCCTTGAGGGTGGCACGCCACGCCTCCTGGCCGGCCAGCGGGTCCAGGGTCGCCCCCAGCGCCGAGGCCATCTGATGGAGCACCGCTGGGCGCGCCACCTCGATGGCCTGATCCAGGGCCGAAATGGCCAGACCCGCCTCGGGGATGTTGGCCAGGATGCCACCGAAGCCGATCGGCACCAGCAGCAGCGGCTCGAACTTCTTGGCGATGGCCAGGTACAACAGCACCAGGCCCACCAAGATCATCACGGCCTGGCCGAGGGTCAGGTTGTAGGCCCCCGAGCCGTACCAGAGAGTTACCAGGTTTTCCATGGGGAGGCCCTTAGAGTTCGATGAGCACGTCGCCGACGGAGACGCTGTCGCCCTCGCCAACCTTGACGGCAGAGACGGTACCGGCGCTTGCCGCGCGCACCTCGGTCTCCATCTTCATCGCCTCGAGAATGATCACCACGTCCCCCTCCTTGACCGCATCGCCCGGTCGCACGTTGACCTTGAAGATGTTGCCGGCCAGCGGGGCACTGATCAGCTCGCCGGTGGCGGCCGGCGCCGCTTCGGCAGCCGCCGGCTGGGCACCGCCATTCTTCTCCTGAACATCGGCGATCTCGCCACCCTCGGCGACCTCGACCACATAGGCCTTGCCGTTGACCTTGACGGTGTAGGTCTCGGGGCCAGCCGGCGCAGCGCCCTGGGTGGCCGGCACCTGGGCCTGGGCTCCACCCTTCTGCGAAGCGGCCGGCAAATTGGCGCTGGCATCCGGGGTCTCTTTACCGGGGGCTTGGGGCGCCGGCTCGAAGGCGTCGGGATTATCGCGGTTCTTGAGAAACTTCAGGCCGATCTGGGGGAAGAGCGCGTAGGTCAACACGTCATCGATCTCGCGCTCGCCCTCGGCCAGGCGGATACCGTCCGCCTTGGCCTTCGTCTTGAGCTCCTTGGCCAGATTGTCCATCTCGGCCTCGAGCATATCCGCGGGGCGGCAGGTGATCGGCTCCTTGCCTTCCAGTACGCGGGCCTGCAGCTCCCTGTTGACCTCGGCCGGGGCAGCGCCGTACTCGCCCTTGAGCAGCGCCTGGACCTCCTTGGAGATCGACTTGTAGCGCTCGCCCATCATCACGTTCATCACCGCCTGGGTGCCGACGATCTGGGACGTGGGGGTAACCAGAGGGATGAATCCCAGATCCTCGCGCACCCTGGGAATCTCCAGCAGGACGTCATCGAGCTTGTCACCGGCGCCCTGCTCCTTGAGCTGCCCCTCCATGTTGGTGAGCATGCCGCCCGGCACCTGGGCGATCAGGATCCGCGAGTCGATACCCTTCAGCGAGCCCTCGAAGGCGGCGTACTTCTTGCGCACCTCGCGGAAGTAGGCGGCGATCTCCTCGAGCAGTTCGAGGTCCAGCCCGGTGTCGCGCTCGGTACCCTGGAGAATGGCCACCACCGACTCGGTGGGGCTGTGGCCGTAGGTCATCGACATCGAGGAGATGGCAGTATCGACGTTGTCGATGCCCGCTTCGGCGGCCTTGAGGATGGTGGAGGTGGAGAGTCCGGTGGTAGCGTGGCACTGCATATGGATCGGGATGTCCACCGCGGCCTTGAGCTTGGTGACCAGTTCATAGGCGTCGTAGGGCTTGAGCAGACCGGCCATGTCCTTGATGCAGAGGGAATCGGCGCCCATGGCGGCGATGGTCTTCCCGAGTTCGACCCAGCCGTCCAGGGTGTGCACCGGGCTCACGGTATAGGAGAGCGTGCCCTGGGCGTGACCCTCCACGTTGCGTACCGCCCGAATGGCGCGCTCCAGGTTGCGCGGGTCGTTCATGGCGTCGAACACGCGGAACACGTCGACGCCGTTGGTCTTGGCCCGCTCGACGAACCGGTCCACCACGTCGTCGCCGTAGTGGCGATAGCCCAGCAGATTCTGCCCGCGCAGCAGCATCTGCTGTGGAGTATTGGGCATGGCCGCCTTGAGCGCGCGGATGCGTTCCCAGGGATCCTCACCCAGGTAGCGAATGCAGGCGTCGAAGGTGGCCCCCCCCCAGGATTCCAGCGACCAGAAGCCGACACGATCCAGCTTTTCAGCAATGGGCAGCATATCGTCCAGGCGCATGCGCGTGGCAAACAGCGATTGGTGGGCATCACGCAGGACGACGTCGGTGATGCCGAGCGGGCGAGCGTTGTCAGTCATGGAAGTGACCTTGTATTTTCGGGGGAGAGGGATAAGGCAAAAGGGGAGCGCGTCAGCGACGATGGCGCTGACGATAGCGATGCAGGGCGACACCGATCACCGCCATCACCTCTTCATCCTGCTGCGCAGGGGGCGCCGGACGGGCGACACCGGAAGCGGCAGACTCGACCGGTGCGGGAGCGAAGCGCCGGAGGAGCAGCGACATCAAGGTGACGGTAATCACCAGAACGGTAAGAAAAACAAAAACGAAGCCCATGCCCAGACCCATCAGGGCCAGACCTTCCTCCAGCAGCTCGAAATCCCGCATAGGGTGCCTCCGTGTGATCTTCAGCCACCATGCGGTGATGACTCAACGACATGGCGTCTTGCGCAATTTTTCTGATGCTATAACCTGCCAGATTGTCGACAAATTGCAATGGTGTCATGGTGGAAGTCAGCGTTGTTAATTTACTACAAGAGCCGCCGGGACGGATCGGTCTGGCGCCGATGGAAGGCGTCATCGACGCCCACACCCGGGACCTGCTGACTCGCCAGCCGGGCTTCGACTGGACGGTCACCGAATTCGTGAGAGTCGTCGACGCTCGCCTACCCCCACGGGTCTTCCACAAGCACTGCCCAGAGTTGCTTTGCCCCGTCGTCTCGACCCCAGTGGGCATACCAGTGCACCTGCAGCTGCTCGGCGCCGACCCGGAGGCGCTGGCCGCCAACGCCCGCCAGGCGTTGAACCTAGGGGCCACCAGCCTGGATCTCAATTTCGGCTGCCCCGCCAAGCTGGTCAACCGCCACGATGGCGGCGCCTCCTTGTTGCGGGACCCGGCGCGGGTGCGCGCCGCGGTGGCGGCTGTCCACGGGGCCGTGGGCCACGCCATCCCGGTTACCGCCAAGATCCGCCTCGGTTTTGCCGACCGCCGCCTGGCCCTGAGCTGTGCCCTGGCCGCCGAGGCTGGTGGCGCTCGCCAGCTGGTGGTGCACGGCCGCACTCGTAACGAAGGCTACCGCCCCCCCGCCCACTGGGAGTGGATCGGGCGCATCCGGAGTCGTCTGTCGATTCCGGTGGTTGCCAACGGCGATATCTGGAGCCTCGAGGACTACTGGCGGGCTCGCACCCTGTCGGGCTGTCGCGACGTGATGATCGGTCGCGGCGCCCTGGCCGACCCCTGGCTGGCTCCGCGCATCCGCCACTGGCAGCTTACCGGGAAACGCCTCCCGGAAACGCCGTGGGGGGCTCGAGCCGAGATCCTGATTCGCTTCGCCCACCTGCAGCGTAGCACTCTGACCGATCGCGTCGTGGCCTCCCTGCTCAAGCAGTGGCTGAACCACATGCGCGCCCGGGATCCTGAGGCTGCACGAAGATTCGAGCGGCTCAAGCGCATCAACAATCTGAGCGAGCTGCTCACCGGGCTTGCGGCATAAACACTTGCGGCATAAAAAAGAGGCGCTCGTCGCAACAGCGACGGCGCCTCAAACGATCGCGGAATCACCCGCATGCTCAGGTGACTCCGGCTAGCAGAAACAGAACCGAACCAACAGGCACAACGACAGAAACAACACGGGGGAAAAGCAGAAGACCCGCCCTCCTGAGAGAGCGGGTCTGGATCTGGCGCGCCCGGGAGGATTCGAACCTCCGACCCCCTGATTCGTAGTCAGGTACTCTATCCAGCTGAGCTACGGGCGCGTGGTGCGATGATTAGCGTGAACGCCATCACGTAACACTGATCTGAAACTGGCTTGAAGTGGCGCGCCCGGGAGGATTCGAACCTCCGACCCCCTGATTCGTAGTCAGGTACTCTATCCAGCTGAGCTACGGGCGCCCGGTCTTCAATCGTATCGTCCATCACTGCGAGACATGCGTCTTGCCGTCATGGCGGAGAGGGAGGGATTCGAACCCTCGATGAGGCTATAAACCCCATACTCCCTTAGCAGGGGAGCGCCTTCAGCCACTCGGCCACCTCTCCCTATCGACACGGCGCATATCGTACCGATTCTGAAGCGCTTTGTCCAGCGGGGCCTCGCCTCTTTTTTCGTGCGCCGGCGACGTCAATCGTCGTGGCCAGTGGCGGCTTCCTCACCCTTTTCGCGCTGGATCCGCTGATAGATCTCCTCGCGGTGCACGGCGACGTCCTTGGGGGCATTGACACCAATCCGAACCTGATTTCCCTTGACGCCCAACACCGTCACGGTGATGTCGTCTCCGATCATCAGGGTCTCGCCGACTCGGCGGGTCAGGATGAGCATGGCTGATCTCCTTCTCAGGCTTGTTCTGGAACTCGGCAGCAACGGGATGTTCGCCGCAGAAAGTGCACCGAGCCATTATGTGGCACGGCATCGTCCGTGACCAATTTGGCAGCCGATGACACCCGACCTCCCCGTTGAAGGGAAGCCCCGTCACGGACTTCCCTGTCAGCGTAGAAGGTGTCAGCCGCTCAAGGCAGCCTTATTCGCTCTCGATGTCGCTCTTGTCCAGGCCGAAGGCCTTGTGCAGCGCGCGCACGGCCAGTTCCATCTGTTTCTCGTCGATCACCACGGAGATCTTGATCTCGGAGGTGGAGACCATGCGAATGTTGATGTTCTCGTCGGCCAGCACGCGGAACATCTTGGAGGCTACGCCGGCGTGGGAGCGCATGCCTACGCCTACCAGGGAGACCTTGGCGATGTTGTCATCGCCGCGCAGCTCACCGCCACCCAGGTCGGGGATCACCTGATCCTGGATAATGCGCATGGTCTGCTTGTAGTCACCCTTGGCGACGGTGAAGGTGAAGTCGGTGTAGTCACCGGCCGGCGCCACGTTCTGGACGATCATGTCCACTTCGATGTTGGCATCGGCGATCGGGCCGAGGATGCGCGAGGCCACGCCAGGTACGTCGGGCGTATTGAGCAGGGTCAACTTGGCTTCGTTGGCGGTGAAGGCAATACCGGAGATCAGCGGTTCTTCCATGGAGTCCTCGTCTTGGTCGGAGTCAGCAACGATCAGAGTGCCGGGGCCATCCTCGAAGCTGGACAGCACACGCAGCGCAACATTGTACTTGCCGGCGAATTCGACGGCGCGGATCTGCAGGACCTTGGAGCCCAGGCTCGCCAGTTCCAGCATTTCCTCGACGGTGATGGTATCCAGGCGCCTGGCCCGAGAGACCACACGGGGGTCGGTGGTGTAGACGCCGTCGACATCGGTGTAGATCTGGCATTCATCGGCCTTCAAAGCCGCCGCCAGGGCCACGCCGGTGGTGTCGGAGCCGCCGCGGCCGAGGGTGGTGATGTTGCCCTCCTCGTCCACGCCCTGGAAGCCGGCCACCACCACCACCTTGCCATCGTCCAGGTCTTCCTGGATCTCGTCGGTCTCGATGCGCTGGATACGCGCCTTGGTATGGGAGCTGTCGGTGAGAATGCCCACCTGGGAACCCGTGTAGGAGGTGGCCGGCACACCCAGCTTGTGCAGCGCCATGGCCAGCAGCGAGATGGTGACCTGCTCTCCGGTGGAGACCAGCATGTCCATTTCGCGAGGTGTCGGCTCGTCGTTGATCTCGTTGGCCATGCCGATCAGGCGGTTGGTCTCTCCGCTCATGGCCGAGACCACGACCACGATCTGGTGACCGTTGTCGCGAAAGCCCTTGACCTTCTCGGCCACGGCCTTGATGCGCTCCACGGAGCCCACCGAGGTGCCGCCAAATTTCTGTACGTATAGTGCCATATGCCGTTGTTCCCTCGTGAGTCGAGAGCCAGAGGCGCTCGGATGCGTGAAAGATGAACGCATGGTGAAAGGGCCGGGACGCTGCGGTCACCGGCCCCGACGATTGTTACTGGAGGCGTGCCTCGATCCAGGCCGGCACGCTCTCGAGAGCCCCCCGCAGGGCCCCGACGTCGCTGCCGCCGGCCTGTGCCATGTCGGCACGACCGCCGCCCTTGCCGCCTACCTGGGACGCCACATGGTTGACCAGCTCGCCGGCCTTGACCCGGCCGGTGAGGTCGTCGGTGACCCCGGCGATGAGGCTGACCTTGCCGGCCTCCTTGTCGGCCACGCCCAGCACGATGATACCCGAGCCCATCTTGTTCTTGAGCTGGTCCAGAACATTGCGCAGCTCCTTGCCGGAGACCCCCTCCAGGCGCGTGGCCAACACCTTGATGCCGTCGACCTCGATGGCCTGACTGAGCATGTCGCTGCCGGCGGCGCTGGCCAGCTTGGCCTTGAGCCTTTCGAGCTCCTTCTCCAGGGTGCGGTTGCGCTCGACCAGCGACTCGACGCGCTCCTCGACCTGCTCCGGCTTGGCCTTGATGCGTTCACCGATGCGGCTCAGGCGGGCCTCCTGCTCGCGGAAGTACGCCATGGCCCCCTCACCGGTGATTGCTTCGATGCGGCGTACACCGCTGGCGATGCCCTGCTCGCTGACGATGTGGAAGCAGCCGATGTCACCGCTGCGCGCCACATGAGTGCCGCCACACAGCTCGATGGAGAAGTCATCGGCGCCGATGGTCAGCACCCGAACATTGTCGGCGTATTTGGCCTCGAACAGGGCCGCCGCGCCCCTGGCCTTGGCCTGGTCGAGGGTCATCTGTTCGATGCGGGTGGCCGCGTTGGCCAGGATCTGCTCGTTGACCAGGCGCTCCACCTCGGCCAGTTGCTCCGGGGTCATCGCCTCGAAGTGGCTGAAGTCGAAACGCAGCCGCTCGGGAGTGACCAGCGAGCCCTTCTGAGCCACGTGGTCGCCCAGTACCAGGCGCAGGGCCTTGTGCATCAGGTGGGTAGCGGAGTGGTTGCGAATGGTGGCGCCCCGCAGCTCGGCGCTGACTTCAGGGCGCACCTCGTCACCCACCGCCAGCGCACCCTCCAGCAATACGCCATGGTGCAGGTGGTGGCCGGACTGCTTCTGGGTGTCCATGACCAGGAAGCGAGCCCCCCCGCTCAGGTGCAGGTAGCCGGTGTCGCCCACCTGGCCGCCTGACTCGGCGTAGAAGGGGGTACGGTCGAGCACCACGAGACCGCGCTGCTCGGGCGCAAGGCCCGGGAGGACGTTACCCTCCCGGTCGACGATGGCGGTGACCGTGGCGCTGTCTTCCAGGCGGTCGTAGCCGGTGAATGCGGTCTCGCCCTCGAGATCCAGCGCGGCACCGTAGTCGGCCCCGAACTGGCTGGCCGCCCGGGCCCGCTCTCGCTGGGCCTCCAGCGCACGCTCGAAGCCGATTTCATCGAGGGTCACGCCGCGCTCGCGGCAGACGTCGGCGGTGAGGTCGTAGGGGAAGCCGTAGGTATCATAGAGCTTGAACACCGTCTCGCCGGGCAGCACCTCGCCATCGAGGTTGGCCAGGGCCTCCTCGAGCAGGCCCATGCCGTGCTCCAGGGTACGGGCGAACTGCTCCTCCTCCTTGAGCAGCACGCGCTCGATCTGATGGCGAGCCTCGCGCAGCTCCGGGAAGGCATCACCCATCTCGGCATCCAGCGCCCCCACCAGCTTGTGGAAGAAGTCGCCCTTGGCCCCCAGCTTGTGGCCGTGGCGAATGGCTCGGCGGATGATCCGGCGCAGCACGTAGCCGCGCCCCTCGTTGGAGGGCAGCACGCCATCGGCGATCAGGAAGGCGCAGGAGCGGATATGGTCGGCGATCACCCGCAGCGAGGGGTTGCGGGTGTCGGCGTGGCCGGTATGGCGCGCCGCCGAGGCCAGCAGGTTCTGGAACAGGTCGATCTCGTAGTTGGAGTGCACGCCCTGCATCACCGCGGCGATGCGCTCCAGGCCCATGCCGGTGTCGATGGAGGGCTTGGGCAGCGGATTCAGGGTGCCCGCGGCGTCGCGATCGAACTGCATGAACACCAGGTTCCAGATCTCGATGTAGCGGTCGCCATCCTCCTCGGGGCTGCCGGGCGGTCCGCCCCACACCTCGGGGCCGTGATCATAGAAGATCTCGGAACTGGGGCCGCAGGGGCCGGTGTCGCCCATCTGCCAGAAATTGTCCTCGTCGAGCCTGGAGAAGCGCTCGGGGTCGATGCCCATCTCCTCCTTCCAGATCGCCTCGGCCTCGTCGTCGCTGACGTGCACCGTCACCCACAGTCTTTCCCTGGGCAGCCCCAGGGTCTCGGTGAGGAAGGTCCAGGCGAAGCGAATGGCGTCGCGCTTGAAGTAGTCGCCGAAGCTGAAGTTGCCGAGCATCTCGAAGAAGGTGTGATGGCGGGCCGTGTAGCCGACGTTGTCCAGGTCGTTGTGCTTGCCGCCGGCGCGCACGCAGCGCTGGGACGAGGTGGCTCGCACGTAGGGGCGCGGATCGCGGCCCAGGAAGACATCCTTGAACGGCACCATGCCGGCGTTGGTGAACAGCAGCGTCGGGTCGTTGCCCGGCACCAGGGAGCTGGAGGGCACGACGGTATGGCCGTGCGTCTCGAAGTAACTCAGAAAGGCCTGTCTGATATCTGCGCTTTTCATGGGGTATCCGTGGCGATGGGCGGGGTGGCCGTCCGCAACGAGGCCGCCCGGGGCTTCCGCAAAGGGACCCATTATAACGCAGCTGTCAAGGGACTGTAGAGGCGCCCCGGATCAATCCTCTGTCGCGGGGTCATCCCAGGCGTGCGCCAGGGCGTGGCGCACCTGGTCGAAGTCGAAACCGCGGCCGGCCAGAAAGCGCTCGCGCCGGGCACGCTCACGGGGGGTATCGCCTGGACCGGAGAAGCGCCGGACGAGGGTCTCGCAGGCCAGGGTGAACCAGTCGGCTCCACCCTGCTCATCCCCCTGTGCCTCCGCGAAGGCGGTGTGAATCAGTTCGCGCTCGATGCCTCGCTGGGAAAGCTCCTGACGGATCTTCATCGGCCCCTGGCCGCGCATGATCCGCGAGCGCAGGAAGCTCTCGGCGAAGCGGGCGTCGGACTGCAGGCCCTGCTCGGCAAGGGCGTCGAGGCACTCGGCGATGGCGTCCACGCCATGAGCCTTCGCCGAGAGCCTGCTGACCAGCTCGGCGCGGGAATACTCGCGCCGAGCCAGCAGGCGCAGGGCATCCTCTCGGGGCGTGGAGTCGCCTGGCGCCTTACCGTTCATGGGTTAAAGCGGCTCGTCGTTACCGTCGCTCTCGGCGGGCACCGCCTCCTTGACGCCTTCCTTCTTGGGCTCCACTGGAGCGAGCAACTGAGCGCGGATCTGGCTCTCGATCTCTTCCATGATGGCCGGATTGTCCTCGAGGAACTGAGCGGCATTGGCCTTGCCCTGGCCGATCTTGTTGCCCTGGTAGCTGTACCAGGCACCGGCCTTGTCGACGAGCTTGCACTGCACGCCGAGGTCGACCACCTCGCCGGCATGGTAGATCCCCTTGCCGTAGAGGATCTGGAACTCGGCCTGGCGGAACGGCGGAGCCACCTTGTTCTTGACCACCTTGACGCGGGTCTCGTTGCCGGTGACCTCGTCACCCTGCTTCACCGAGCCGGTGCGACGAATATCCAGGCGCACGCTGGCATAGAACTTCAGGGCATTGCCGCCGGTGGTGGTCTCGGGACTACCGAACATCACACCGATCTTCATGCGGATCTGGTTGATGAACACCACCATGCAGTTGGCATTCTTGATGTTGCCGGTGATCTTGCGCAGCGCCTGGGACATCAGGCGGGCCTGCAGGCCGACGTGGGAGTCGCCCATTTCGCCCTCGATCTCGGCGCGCGGGGTCAGCGCCGCGACAGAGTCGATGACGATCACGTCGACGCCGCCGGAGCGCACCAGCATGTCGCAGATCTCCAGGGCCTGCTCGCCGTTGTCCGGCTGGGAGACCAGCAGGTCATCCAGATTGACGCCGAGCTTCTCGGCGTAGCTCGGATCCAGGGCATGCTCGGCGTCGATGAAGGCACAGGTCTTGCCCTGCTTCTGGGCCTGGGCGATTACCGACAGGGACAGCGTGGTCTTGCCCGAGGACTCCGGGCCGAAAATCTCGACCACCCGACCCAGCGGCACGCCGCCGATGCCCAGGGCGATGTCGAGACCCAGCGAGCCGGTGGAGATCGAGGGCATGACCACACGGGGGGCGTCGCCGAGGCGCATCACGGTGCCCTTGCCGAACTGGCGCTCGATCTGGGAAAGCGCGGCGCTCAGCGCCTTGGAGCGGTTGTCATCCTGAGCCATGTCGGATCTCCTGATCGTGGGTGTCGATATACTGTATGACTGCACAGTATTATGGCGAAAAAGGGCGGGCAGGACCAGTGTAAATTCCGCCCGGTCAGGGGCAGGACTCAACGTGCCTCGAGGCAGCGGATCAAGCCCACCAGCGCCTCGCGCACGGCCTGGTCGCGCACCGCGAGACGGTCACCCGAGTAGCGATGGCGCTCTGCCTGCTGACCGTCGGCATCTCCCCAGGCAAGCCACACGGTGCCCACCGGCTTCTCGGCGCTGCCGCCACCGGGGCCGGCCACGCCGCTGACTGCCACGCCGAGCCCGGCCCCACTGTCACGACAGGCGCCGGCCACCATGGCTTCGACGACTTCGCGACTCACCGCACCCGCGCGCTCGAGCAGCGCCTCGGGCACCCCCAGCAGGCGGTTCTTGGCGGCGTTGGCGTAGGTCACGTAGCCGGTCTCGAACCAGTCGGAGCTGCCGGCCACCGCGGTGATGGCGCTGGCCACCCCGCCGCCGGTGCAGGACTCGGCACAGGTGATGGTCACGTCATGCTCACGACAGAGCCGACCCAGGCGCTCGGCAAGGGTAATGAGGTCGAGGTCGGCCAGGCTGGCGGTGGAAGGGGTCATGGTGCGGCCTCCTGAGTCATCTGCAATCGCTCCTGACGGAGCCGATGCCTGGACGGTAGAATACTGGCTTTTGATCGCAAGTGCAGAGCCCTAACAGGATCCCCGATGTCACAGGCCAGCCCCCAGCATACGCCGATGATGGCCCAGTATCTGAAGATCAAGCGCGAGCACCCCGACGCGCTGCTCTTCTACCGCATGGGCGACTTCTACGAGCTCTTCTTCGATGACGCCCGGCGCGCCGCGACGCTGCTCGACATCACCCTGACCCAGCGCGGCCAGTCCGGCGGCAAGCCGATTCCCATGGCCGGCGTGCCCTACCACAGCGCCGAGGGCTACCTGGCGCGCCTGGTGGCCGCCGGCGAGTCGGTGGCGATCTGCGAGCAGGTCGGGGACCCCGCCACCAGCAAGGGGCCGGTGGATCGACGCGTGGTGCGCATCGTCACTCCCGGCACCCTCTACGACGAGGCCCTGCTCGACGCCCGCCGGGACAACCTGCTGGTGGCCGTTCACGCCGCCGGCGAACGCGTCGGCCTGGCCTGGCTGGAGCTCTCCAGCGGGCGCTTCAGCGTGCTGGAGGTGGAAGGCGAGGGCGAGATGCTCGCCGAGCTGCAGCGCCTCGACCCCGCCGAACTGCTGGTCGCCGAGAGCCTGAGCCTGCCGCCGGCACTGGTCGGCAGGCGGGGCCTGCGCCGCCAGGGCGACTGGCTGTTCGACCTGGAGAGCGCCACCCGGCTCCTGTGCGACCAGTTCCAGGTCCAGGACCTGCGCGGCTTCGGCTGCGCCCACCTCAGCGCCGCCCTCACCGCCGCCGGCGTGCTGATCGAATACGCCCGGGACACCCAGCGCTCCGGGCTGCCCCACGTCACCGCCATCGGCGTGGAGAGCCGCGACGACGCCGTGGTCATCGACGCTGCCAGCCGCCGCAACCTGGAGATCGACGTCAGCCTGGGCGGCACCGTCGACAACACCCTGGCCAGCGTGCTCGACACCACCGCCACTGCCATGGGTTCCCGGCTGCTCAAGCGCTGGCTCAATCGACCGCTGCGCGATCGCGAGCGGGTGCAGGCGCGCCAATCCGCGGTGGCCCTGCTGCTGGAGACCGAAGGCTTCGTGGTGCTTCGCGAGTCGCTCAAGGCAATCGGTGACGTGGAGCGCATCCTGGCCCGGGTCGCCCTCTACAGTGCTCGACCGAGGGACCTGGCCCGGCTGCGTGACGCCTTCAATGCCCTGCCGGAGCTCGAGGCTGCGCTTGGCGGCTATGCCGAAGGCACATCCCTGGACGAGCTCAGGCGCCATATCCGCCCCTATCCCGAACTCGCCGACACCCTGACCCGCGCCCTGATGGAGAACCCGCCGGTGGTGATCCGCGAGGGCGGGGTCATCGCCGAGGGCTTCGACGCCGAACTCGACGAGCACCGCGGGCTGGCCGAGCACGCCGGTGACTACCTGGTGAGGCTGGAGACCCGCGAGCGCGAGCGCACCGGCCTGCCCAACCTCAAGGTGGGCTACAACCGGGTGCACGGCTACTTCATCGAGATTCCCCGCGCTCAGGCCAGGGCCGCCCCGGCGGACTATGTGCGACGCCAGACCCTGAAGAACGCCGAGCGCTTCATCATCCCCGAACTCAAGGAGTTCGAGGACAAGGCCCTGTCGGCGAAGTCCCGCGCCCTGGCCCGGGAGAAGCTGCTCTACGACGGCCTGCTCGACACCCTCAACGCCGAGCTCGACGCCCTGCAGGCCAGCGGGCGGGCGCTGGCCTCGCTGGATGTACTGTGCGCTTTCGCCGAGCGGGCCCAGGCGCTGGATTTCGTGCGGCCCCGGCTGGCGGAGGCACCGGGTATCGCCATCCGCGGCGGTCGCCATCCGGTGGTGGAACAGGTCAGCGACGCCCCCTTCGTGCCCAACGACCTGTTCATGGGCGATGATCGACGCATGCTGGTGATCACCGGGCCCAACATGGGCGGCAAGTCCACCTACATGCGCCAGGCTGCGCTGATCGTGCTGCTTGCCCATACCGGTTCATTCGTGCCGGCCGACGCCGCCGAGATCGGCCCGGTGGACCGCATCTTCACCCGCATCGGCTCCTCCGATGACCTGGCCGGTGGCCGCTCCACCTTCATGGTGGAGATGACCGAGACCGCCAACATCCTGCACAACGCCACCGACCACAGCCTGGTGCTGATGGACGAGATCGGCCGGGGCACCAGCACCTTCGACGGCCTGTCACTGGCCTGGGCCAGCGCCGAGCAATTGACCCGCACACGCGCCTTCACGCTGTTCGCCACCCACTACTTCGAGATGACCGCCCTGCCCGATCAGGCCGAGGGCGTGGCCAACGTGCACCTGACGGCGGCCGAGCACAAGGACGGCATCGTCTTCATGCACAGAGTGAAGGATGGCCCGGCCAGCCAGAGCTACGGCCTGCAGGTGGCTCAGCTGGCCGGCGTACCCCAGGGAGTGATCGCTCGGGCCCGGGAGAAGCTCGCCCAGCTGGAACAGCAGGAGATCGACCAGGGCAGCAGGAGCATCGAACGCCCTGGTGGCGTTGCCCAGCCACAGCAGAGCGACCTCTTCGCCAGCACGCCCCACCCACTGGTGGAGGAGCTCGGCGGCCTCGCCCTGGACGAGCTGACCCCGCGCCAGGCGCTGGAGCTGCTCTACCGCTGGCGGGAGTCTCTGTGACGGCCCCCCCCTTCGCTTGCGACGCCAAGGGGGGCGCGACTAGAATGGTCAGATTCACCGCCGCCTTAGTATAAGAAACTCGGCCTTTATAACCGTTTAATCAACTATCCATAGTGGCCGAGCGACGCCGGCCCGAGGAAGGGAGAGTGGCATGACGTTCGTCGTCACCGAGAACTGCATCAAGTGCAAGTACACCGACTGTGTCGAAGTCTGCCCGGTGGACTGCTTTTACGAGGGTCCCAACTTCCTGGTGATCCACCCCGACGAGTGCATCGACTGCGCCCTTTGCGAGCCGGAGTGCCCCGCCGAGGCGATCTTCGCGGAGGATGAGCTTCCCGAGGGCCAGCAAACCTTCATCGAGATCAACGCGGAACTGGCCGAGGTGTGGCCCAACATCAGCGAGAAGAAGGACCCGCTGCCCGACGCCGAAGAGTGGGATGGCAAGCCCGGCAAGCTGGAGAAGCTGGAGCGCTGAGCACGCCATTGCCCAGACGCAACGACGCCGAATGTCTCTCGACATTCGGCGTCGTCGCTTCTGCTCATACCTGCCAGGAGAACACCTGAGCAAAAAAGGCGGCCCGCAGGCCGCCAGCTCCAAGCCGTTCCTTGAGCGGCTCCTTCCGCTCGACTCCCGTGATGTCTTCCCTGCCCGGAAGCGGCCTCCTGCCGCACCGAACGCATCACTTCAAGCATCCCGTTGCATCCTGCTGGAGGGCCATTGCTGGCCACCCATGTCCCGAATCCAGTGTGGCAGAGCTGCAGTGCAACACAAGGTCGGTCGGTGGCGCATGCCCCGTTGGCGCCATCGCGACGAGCAAGGACAATCGCCCGCCAAACCCATTAAAATCAGTAATATAAAAAAAGACCGACGCCAGAGGCGTCGGTCTTCTCGCTGATAATGAGCCAATGTCGTCGCTCAAATGTCAGCGATTTCCTACACGGGTTCCCGCGAAAGGCAACGCTGTTCGCTTACTGACCCTTGATGGCCGAGAGCCCCGGATAGCTGGCGCGATCGCCGAGCTCACGCTCGATCACCAGCAGGCGGTTGTACTTGGCCACTCGGTCGCTGCGGCACAGCGAACCGGTCTTGATCTGACCCGCACAGGTGGCTACGGCGAGATCGGCGATGGTGGTGTCCTCGGTTTCGCCGGAGCGATGCGAGATCACCGCGGTAAAGCCGGCATCCTGGGCCATGCGAATGGCGTCCAGGGTCTCGGAGAGCGAGCCGATCTGGTTGAACTTGATCAGGATGGAGTTGCCGATCCGCTCGTCGATGCCGCGCTTGAGGATCTTCGTATTGGTGACGAAGAGATCGTCACCCACCAGCTGCACGCGATCGCCCAGCTTGTCGGTCAACGCCTTCCAGCCGTCCCAGTCGGACTCGTCCATGCCGTCTTCGATGGAGACGATGGGATAGTCGTCGCACAGACCGGCCAGGTAGTCGGTGAAGCCCTGGGCGTCATACTGCTTGCCCTCGCCGGCGAGATTGTACTGGCCATCCTTGAAGAACTCGGAGGAGGCGCAGTCCAGGGCCAGGGTCACGTCGCGGCCAAGCTGGTAGCCTGCATCCGACACCGCCTGCTTGATCACGGCGAGCGCTTCGGCGTTGGAGGCCAGGTTGGGGGCAAAGCCGCCCTCGTCGCCCACTGACGTGGAGAGCCCCCGCGCGCTGAGCACCTTCTTCAGCGCATGGAAGATCTCGGCGCCCATGCGCAGACCCTCGCGAAAGTTGGGGGCGCCTACCGGCTGGACCATGAACTCCTGGATATCGACGTTGTTGTCGGCATGCTCGCCGCCGTTGAGGATGTTCATCATCGGCACCGGCATGCTGTACTGGCCCGGCTGACCGAAGAGCTCGGCGATATGGGCATAGAGCGGCATGCCCTTGGCGTTGGCAGCTGCCTTGGCGGCGGCCAGGGAGACGGCCAGGATCGCGTTGGCGCCCAGATTGCCCTTGTTGTCGGTACCATCCAGCGCCAGCATGGCATCGTCCAGACCACGCTGGTCGCGGGCGTCCATGCCGATCAGGCACTCCCGTATAGCGCCGTTGACCGACTCGACCGCCTTCAGCACGCCCTTGCCGAGATAGCGGCTGCTGTCGCCGTCGCGCAGCTCGAGGGCCTCGCGGGAGCCGGTAGAGGCGCCACTGGGGGCACAGGCCTCGCCCACGGCGCCACTCTCCAGACGCACCTCGGCCTGGACGGTCGGGTTGCCGCGGGAATCGAGCACCTCGAGGGCACGAATGTCGACGATCTTGGTCATGCGAGTCTTCCTCAGTTGTGTCAGCGATGGAATGTTATTGGATGTCGAGGGGCGCGAAGCCCTTCACCACGTCGTCGATGGCCTTGAGCTGGGCCAGGAAGGGCTGGAGCCTGTCGAGCGGAAGCGCACAGGGGCCGTCGCACAGCGCCGCATCCGGGTTCGGATGGGCCTCCAGAAAGAGGCCGGCCAACCCCACGGCTACGCCGGCCCGAGCCAGCTCGGCCACCTGCTGGCGGCGGCCATCCGCGCTGTCGGTGCGCCCGCCGGGGCGCTGCAGCGAATGGGTGACGTCGAAGAACACCGGGCGGCCGGTCTGCTTCATCTCGCCGAAGCCGAGCATGTCCACCACCAGGTTGTTGTAGCCGAAGCTGGAGCCGCGCTCGCAGAGGATCACTCGATCATTGCCGGCCTCCTCGCACTTGCGAATGATGTGGCGCATCTCGTGGGGAGCGAGAAACTGGGGCTTCTTGATGTTGATCACCGCCCCCGTCCGAGCCATGGACACGACGAGATCGGTCTGGCGAGCCAGGAAGGCCGGCAGCTGGATCACATCGGCCACCTCCGCCACCGGGGCGGCCTGCCAGGGCTCGTGAACATCGGTGATGATCGGCACCTTGAAGCGCGACTTCACCTCGGCGAGGATCTCGAGTCCCTTCTCCAGGCCCGGGCCACGGTAGGAGTGAATGGAGCTGCGGTTGGCCTTGTCGAAGCTCGCCTTGAAGACGTAGGGCATGCCAAGTCGCCCGGTCGCCTCGACGTAGGCCTCGGCGACCTCGATAGCCAACTCGCGGGACTCCAGCACGTTGATGCCGCCGAACAGCATCAGCGGCAATGAATTGCCGGCCTGAAGGCCGGCAATGGAAACATGGCGTTCGGGTGCGCTCATCCGACTCACTCCTGGTGGGAGGCCTGGGCACGGGTGCGCGCCGCCTTCTGCTCCAGCGCCGCATTGACGAAGCCGGTGAACAGCGGATGGCCGTCGCGGGGGGTGGAGGTAAACTCCGGGTGGAACTGGCAGGCCACGAACCAGGGATGGTCGGGCAGCTCGACCATCTCCACCAGGGAGTTGTCGACGCTCTTGCCGGAGACCACCAGGCCCGCCTGCTCGAGTTCCTCGACGAACTGATTGTTGACTTCGTAGCGGTGCCGATGACGCTCGACGATCTCGTCGCTGCCGTAGGCCTGGCGTGCCTTGCTGCCGGCCTTCAGGCGGCATACCTGGCCACCCAGGCGCATGGTGCCGCCCATATCGGAGGCCGCATCGCGCAGCTCGATCTTGCCCTCTGGAGTGATCCACTCGGTGATCAGGCCCACCACCGGATGCTGGGTGTCGTGGGTAAACTCGGTGGAATCGGCATCTTCCCAGCCGGGCAGGCTGCGGGCAAACTCGATCACCGCCACCTGCATGCCGAGGCAGATACCGAGATAGGGAACCTTGTTCTCCCGGGCAAATCTCGCCGTAGCGATCTTGCCCTCAACGCCGCGCTCGCCGAAGCCGCCGGGCACCAGGATGGCATCCTTGCCGGCCAGGCGCTCGGTGCCGTGGCGCTCGATGTCCTCGGAGTCGATGTAGTCGACGTTGACCTTGACCCGAGTCTGGATGCCGGCGTGAATCAAGGCCTCGTTGAGGGACTTGTAGGCGTCTAGCAGCTCCATGTACTTGCCGACCATGGCGATGTTGATCGACTTGAGCGGATTGAGCTTGGCGTCGAGCACCTTGATCCACTCGTTGAGATCCGCCTCATCGGCGGTCAGGCGCAGCTTGTCGCAGACGATCTCGTCCAGGCCGTACTCGTGGAGCATCAGCGGGATGCGATAGATGGTGTCGGCATCCTGTAGCGGAATGACCGCGCGCTCTTCCACGTTGGTGAACAGCGCGATCTTGCGGCGCTCGCTCTCCTCGAGCTCCACCTCGCTGCGGCAGATCAGGATATCCGGCTGGATACCGATGGAGCGCAGTTCCTTGACGCTGTGCTGGGTCGGCTTGGTCTTGGTTTCCCCCGCCGTCTTTATGTAGGGCACCAACGTGAGGTGCATGAAGAGCGCACGGCTGGCCCCCAGTTCACTCCTGATCTGGCGGATCGACTCCAGGAAAGGCAGCGACTCGATGTCGCCCACGGTGCCGCCGATCTCCACCAGCGCCACGTCGAAGCCCTCGCCACCCTCATAGACCCGGCGCTTGATCTCGTCGGTGATGTGGGGGATCACCTGCACGGTGCCGCCCAGGTAGTCGCCGCGACGCTCCTTGCGCAGCACGTTCTCGTACACGCGACCCGTGGTGAAATTGTTGCGCTGGGTCATCTTGGTGCGGATGAAGCGCTCGTAGTGACCCAGGTCGAGGTCCGTCTCGGCACCATCCTCGGTGACGAACACTTCGCCGTGCTGGAAGGGGCTCATGGTGCCCGGATCCACGTTGATGTACGGGTCAAGCTTGAGCATGGTGACCTTGAGGCCGCGCGCCTCGAGAATCGCCGCCAGCGAGGCTGACGCGATGCCCTTGCCAAGAGAGGACACAACGCCGCCGGTCACGAAGATATATCGTGTCATGGAGAACCTGTCGAAACGTGATCATGAGGCTCGGCAGAAAGCCGCGCCGGGATGGGACGACAGACTAGCAGAATGCGACCAATGGCTCAATTTCGGC
>PWEV01000035.1 GCA_003553625.1 Halomonas sp. | reverse complement strand
GCCGCGGCCGCAGCGCGCCGCTGAACATGGTGCTCACCGAGACCGGCGCCGCCAAGGCGGTCGCCAAGGCCCTGCCGGAATTTGCCGGCAAGCTCACCGGCAACGCCATCCGCGTACCGACCCCCAATGTCTCCATGGCTATCCTCAACCTGCGCCTGGAGAAGGAGACCGACGCCGAGGCCCTCAACGACTTCCTGCGCCGCATGTCCCTGGATTCCCCGTTCCAGAAGCAGATCGACTACGTCGACTCCCCCGAAGTGGTCTCCACCGACTTCGTCGGCAACCGCCACGCCGGTATCGTTGATGCCAAGGCGACTATCGCCAATGGCAAGAACGCGGTGCTCTACGTCTGGTACGACAACGAGTTTGGTTACAGCTGCCAAGTCGTGCGCATCCTTCAGCACATGTCCAACGTGCACTTCCTCAAGCTGCCGCGCGCCAGCGTCTGAGGCCTGGCGGAGGGCCTCCAGCGACGAGAAACCCCGCAGGCTGAGCCTGCGGGGATTACGCGTTAATCGCCGCTTCATCTCGGCCAGGCGACCCGTGGTCCGGGCCTGCGGCATTTTTTCCCTTGCCCCCCGCCATGAGTTGCGACCTTCGCTCATGTGGTCATTTACCGGCCTTGTCTTTATAATGTACGAGATTTTTCGGGGTGGTTCGAGCCAGGCTCGGGCCGGTTCCTCCATCTATCCGATCCATCAACTGGGCGAGACTATGATCGAAGTCAAGAAAGGCCTGGATCTCCCCATCACGGGGGCGCCCGAGCAGCGCATCGAGGATGCGCGGCCGGTGCGCCACGTGGCGGTCCTGGGAACCGACTATGTCGGCATGAAGCCGACCATGGAGGTCAAGGAGGGAGACAAGGTAAAGCTGGGCCAGCTGATCTTTACTGACAAGAAGATCGATGGCGTGCGTTTCACCGCGCCGGCCGCCGGCGAGGTGGTTGCCATCAACCGTGGCGAGAAGCGTCGCCTGCTCTCGGTGGTGATCAAGGTCGACGAGACCGAGGAAGCCATCGAGTTCAAGGCCCACGGCCGCGACGCGCTAGAGGGACTGGAGCGTCAGGCGGTGGTCGACCAGCTGGTCGAGTCGGGCCTCTGGACCGCCCTGCGCACCCGCCCCTACTCGCGTACGCCGGCCATCGATGGCACTCCGACGGATATCTTCGTTACCGCCGTGGATACCCACCCCCTGTGCCCCGATCCCGCCATGATCATCAATGAACAGGCCGAGGCGTTCGAAGACGGTCTCAAGGTGCTGGCGCGCCTGACCGAAGGCAACGTCTACCTGTGTACCGGCGCCAACGCCGGGATTCCTGGCGGTGACGTGAAAGGTGTGCAGGTCGAGGAGTTCGGCGGCCCGCATCCGGCCGGCCTCGTCGGCACCCACATCCACTTCCTCTCGCCGGTGAGTCTGCACAAGCGCGTCTGGCACATCGGCTACCAGGATGTCATCGCCTTCGGCAAGCTGTTTACCGAGGGCAAGCTGGAGGTGGGCCGGGTGGTGGCCGTGGGCGGTCCGCGTGCCGAAAATCCGAGGTTGCTGCGCACCCGCATCGGTGCCAGCACCGAGGAACTGCTGAAGGGCGAAGTTGTCGACCCAGAAGGCACCCGCGTGATCTCCGGTTCGGTCTTTTCCGGTTCAGCCTGTGAAGGCAGCCTGCGCTACCTGGGCCGCTTCCACCAGCAGTTCAGCCTCCTCGAGGAGGGCAACAAGCGCCTCTTCATGGGCTGGCTGTCACCGGGCAAGGATCGTCACTCGGTGATGGGCATCTACATCTCCAGGTTGACCGGCCTCAAGGACTACGCGCCGACGACCTCCACCAATGGCTCCGAGCGCGCCATGGTCCCGGTAGGCGCCTACGAGACAGTGATGCCGCTGGATATTCTCCCCACCCAGCTGCTGCGTTCGCTGATCGTGGGTGACATCGAGACTGCCATGCAGCTCGGGTGTCTGGAACTGGATGAAGAGGACCTGGCCCTGTGTACCTACGCGTGCCCGGGCAAGTACGAATATGGCCCCATCCTGCGTGATAATCTCACCCTGATCGAGAAAGAGGCCTGATCATGCCAATCCGACAGACACTCGATAATCTCGAGCCCCACTTCCACAAGGGTGGCAAGTACGAGAAGTTCTATCCCCTCTATGAGGCGGTGGACACTATCTTCTACGCGCCGCCCAACGTGGCCAAGACCACCGCCCACGTGCGTGACGGGGTCGATCTCAAGCGCATCATGATCACCGTCTGGATGTGTACCTTCCCGGCGATGTTCTTCGGTATGTGGAATGCCGGCTGGCAGGCCAACACCGCCATCGACGCCGGCTATGCCTCCATGGCCGGCTGGCGAGAGGCGATCATGATGATCCTGGCGTCAGGGCATGATCCTGGCAGCCTGTGGGCCAACTTCGTGCTCGGCGCGACCTACTTCCTGCCGATCTACCTGGTGACCTTCGCCGTTGGTGGCTTCTGGGAAGTGCTGTTCGCGGTCAAGCGCGGCCATGAGGTCAACGAAGGCTTCTTCGTCACTTCCGTGCTCTACGCCCTGATCCTGCCGGCGACCATTCCGCTGTGGCAGGTGGCGCTCGGCATCACCTTCGGCATCGTGATCGGCAAGGAAATCTTCGGCGGCACCGGCAAGAACTTCCTCAACCCGGCGCTGACCGGTCGTGCCTTCCTCTACTTCGCCTATCCGGCGCAGATTTCCGGCGACGCGGTTTGGGTGGCGGCCGACGGCTACTCCGGCGCGACCGCGCTCTCCATCGCCTTCCAGGACGGCATGGCCTCGCTGGCCAGCACCTTCAGCTGGTGGGACGCCTTCCTCGGCTTCGTCCCGGGCTCCGTGGGTGAGACCTCGACCCTGGCGATCCTGATCGGTGCGGTGGTGCTGCTCTGGACCCGGATCGCCTCGTGGCGAATCATGCTCGGGGTATTCCTCGGCATGGTGGCCACCAGCGCGCTGTTCAACCTGATCGGCTCCGACAGCAACCCGATGTTTGCCATGCCCTGGTACTGGCATCTGGTTGTCGGTGGCTTCGCCTTCGGTATGGTGTTCATGGCCACCGATCCGGTGTCGGCCGCCATGACCAACCAGGGGCGTCTGCTGTTCGGCGTGCTGATCGGCCTCATGACCGTGCTGATTCGTGTCGTTAACCCCGCGTTCCCCGAGGGCATCATGCTGGCGATCCTGTTTGCCAACCTGTTCGCCCCGCTGATCGACCACATGTTCGTACAGGCCAACATCAAGCGCCGCATGCAGCGCACCGGTGTGCCGGCCGAGGAGACTGCCTGATGGCACAGAGTAACAACTCCATCAAGAAGATCCTGACGGTGGCGTTCGCACTTTGCATCGTGTGTTCGGTCATCGTCTCCACCGCCGCGGTGGCCCTGCGTCCCATGCAGCAGCTCAATCAGGAGCTGGACCGCAAGACCAACGTCCTGCGCGTCGCTAACCTCTACGAGCGCGGCATGGATGTGGAAGCGGCCTTCCGCGAGATCACGGCGCGGGTGGTCGATGCGCGTACCGGTGAGTACACCGATCAGTTCGACCCGGACACCTTCGATCACTTCGAGGCACGTCGTGATCCGGCCACCGGGCGGACGCTCTCCGGTGATCGCGATATCGCCGGCCTCTCTCGAGTCGAGAACTATGTCACCGTCTATCTGGTAGGTGACCCCGACGACCCCGATCAGATCATCCTGCCCATCCGTGGTCAGGGTCTGTGGGGCCTGATGCGCGGCTACCTCGCTGTCGAAGGTGACGGGAACACCATCGTCGGCATTACCTACTACGAGCACAGCGAGACTCCTGGCCTGGGTGCCGAGGTCAACAACCCGCGCTGGCAGGCACTGTGGGAAGGTAAGCAGATCTTCGACGAAGAGGGCGATCTGAATCCGGCCATCCGCGTGGTCAAGGGCAGCGGTAGTAATGAGCACGAGGTCGATGGCCTCTCCGGTGCTACGCTGACCGCCAATGGCGTTACCAACATGCTGCAGTTCTGGCTGAGCCCGGAAGGTTTCGGCGAGTATCTGGCCAGGTTCCGCAGCGGCGTCGATCAGGATGACGCCCGTGACGCCGACGTCGAACTCGAAGTGGAAGGAGCCTGATCATGGCGGATGCAACTACGAAAAGCGTTCTTACGTCGCCGGTCTTCAAGAACAACCCCATCGCGCTGCAGGTGCTCGGCATCTGCTCCGCCCTGGCGGTAACGACCAGCATGAGCGTGTCGCTGGTCATGACCCTGGCGGTTATCTTCGTCTGTGCCTTCTCGAACCTGTTCGTGTCGCTGATCCGGAATCATATTCCGTCGTCTATCCGCATCATCGTGCAGATGACCATCATTGCCTCGCTGGTGATCGTGGTGGATCAGATTCTCAAGGCCTACGCCTATGAGATGTCCAAGCAGCTCTCGGTGTTCGTGGGTCTGATCATCACCAACTGCATCATCATGGGCCGTGCGGAAGGCTTCGCGATGCAGAACAGCCCCAAGATGTCCTTCATCGACGGCATCGGCAACGGCATCGGCTACGGCTTGATTCTGATGATCGTCGGCTTCTTCCGCGAGCTGTTCGGCTCCGGCAGCGTCTTTGGCTTCACCGTGCTGCAGCCGGTCCAGGATGGTGGCTGGTACGTGCCCAATGGACTTTTACTGCTGCCGCCGTCCGCGTTCTTCATCATCGGCCTGATAATTTGGGTGCTGCGCAGCATGAACCCGGAGCAGATCGAGGAGAACGAGTTCAAGATGAAGCACAACACCGAACCGAAGGAGGCGGTGTAACATGGAACACTATCTTAGCCTGTTCGTTGCCTCGGTCTTTGTAGAGAACCTGGCCCTGGCGTTTTTCCTCGGCATGTGTACCTTCCTGGCCGTGTCCAAGAAGGTCTCCGCGGCCTTCGGCCTGGGCATCGCGGTCATCGTGGTGTTGACCATCTCGGTGCCGGTGAACAACGTCATCTTCAACGTCCTGCTGGCCGAAGGTGCGCTCTCCTGGACCGGCATCAGCGGTGCCGAGAACATCGATCTCTCCTTCCTGGGCCTGCTCAGCTACATCGGCGTTATCGCCGCGCTGGTGCAGATCCTCGAGATGTTCCTCGACAAGTATGTGCCCGTGCTCTACAACGCGCTGGGCGTGTTCCTGCCGCTGATCACCGTGAACTGCGCCATCCTCGGTGGCGTGCTGTTCATGGTCGAGCGTAACTACAACTTCGGCGAGTCCGTGGTCTATGGTCTCGGCTCCGGGGTTGGCTGGGCGCTGGCCATCACCGCCCTGGCAGGCATCCGCGAGAAGCTGAAGTACAGTGACGTTCCCGGCTCCCTGCAGGGCCTGGGCATTACCTTCATCACCGTGGGTCTGATGTCGCTGGGCTTCATGTCCTTCTCCGGCATCCAGCTCTGAGGCAGATCGTGTTTACCCGGTGGACTGTCACCGGGTACCCGACAACCTGAAGCAATAGGAAACCGACATGGTTGAAACATCCGTCATCTTGCTCGGTGTGGTCATGTTCACCGTGATCGTCATCGGTCTGACCGTGGTGATCCTGGCTGCCCGCAGCAAGCTCGTCAGCACCGGGGACGTGACCATCGAGGTCAACGGCGACCCCGAACACACCATGACTACCCAGGCCGGCGGCAAGCTGCTCAATACCCTGGCGGCCAATGGCATCTTCCTCTCCTCCGCCTGCGGCGGCGGCGGCTCCTGCGCCCAGTGCAAGTGTCGCGTGGAAGAGGGCGGTGGGGCGATCCTGCCCACCGAGGAGTCCCACTTCACCATGCGTGAGAAGAAGGAGGGCTGGCGCCTCTCCTGTCAGGTGCCGGTGAAGCAGGACATGAAGGTCGAGGTGCCCGAGGAGGTCTTCGGCGTCAAGCAGTGGGAGTGCGAGGTCATCGCCAATCCCAACGTCGCCACCTTCATCAAGGAACTCAACCTCAAGCTGCCCGAAGGCGAGAACGTCGACTTTCGCGCCGGCGGCTATGTGCAGTTGGTGGCACCGCCCTACAACATCTCCTTCAAGGATTTCGACATCGAGGAGGAGTATCGGGGTGACTGGGAGAAGTTTGGTCTCTTCGACATCTCCCACAAGAACGACGAGGAAGTCATCCGCGCCTATTCCATGGCGAACTACCCCGAAGAAGTGGGCATGCTCAAGTTCAATATTCGCATCGCCACGCCGCCGCCCAACACCGACTATCCGCCGGGACTGATGTCCACCTACGTCTTCAGCCTGAAGGAGGGTGACAAGATCACCGTGATGGGTCCCTTTGGCGAGTTCTTCGCCAAGGATACCGATGCCGAGATGGTCTTCGTCGGCGGCGGTGCGGGCATGGCGCCGATGCGCAGCCACATCTTCGACCAGCTCAAGCGCCTCAAGTCCGAGCGCAAGATCTCGTTCTGGTACGGCGCGCGCTCCTGGCGCGAGACCTTCTACAACGACGAGTACGACCAGCTGGCCGAGGAGTTCCCGAACTTCGAATGGCACCTGGCGCTCTCCGACCCGCAGCCTGAGGACAACTGGGAAGGCCCCACCGGCTTTATTCATAATGTCCTTTACGAGAAATTCCTCAAGGACCATCCGGCGCCCGAGGACTGCGAGTACTACATGTGCGGACCGCCCATGATGAACGCCTCGGTGATCAAGCTGTTGATGGATATGGGTGTTGAACCCGAGAACATCATGCTGGACGACTTCGGCGGGTGATCTCCCTCGCGACGAGGCAACACTCGGGGCTGGCCATGCGGCCAGCCCTCTTTGTGTTCGCCCTGCTGCTGCCGCTGGCACTGCTGGTGGGCTGTCGTCAGCAGGAGGAATGGCACCAGCTAGAGGGCGTGGCCCTCGGTACCGGCTACCACATCACGCTGAATGGCGACCTGGCCGCGGGCGAACACGCCCTGATCGAGGCCGCCATTCAGGGTGAACTGGCCAGCCTCGATAGTCAGATCCAGGCCTTCGAGGTCCTGTCGGAGGCCACCTGGCTGCCTTTTTTCGCTGAACTGCCGGCGGGTGTCACCGGCGAGATTCTGCGCGAGCATCTACAGGCCCTGTCGGTGGATCGACTGTTCCGGGTGCTTGACGATTTCGGTATCGCCAATGCCATGGTCGAGCTCGGGGGAGTACAGCGTGCCAGAGGGACATATGGACGTCATCCCTGGCGCGTGCGCCTGCCGCGGAGTGGCCTTGGCGATGGATCGGAGCCGGTTCTTCGCCTGCAGGACGCTGCTCTCGTGACCCGCGCGGCGCCTCGACCCGCAGGGATCGAGGCAGCGACCGCGCCCCGTATCCTGGCGGTGAGCGCGGTGGCCTCAAGCGCCGAGGCGGCTGACCGTCTGGCCCGGAGTCTGCTTGATGCCGCTCCGGATGGTACTCTGGAACACTCGGTACGCCTTGTGGTCCTCACACTACACGGACTTGAATCACATATCGGATCTGCCCTCGAGCCGCTGCTCGAGCGCTAAGCGAGGAGAACGACATGACCATCTGGATTATTGCCTTGGCCTTCATGATGTTGATCATGGCCGCCATGGCGGTCGGGGTAATCTTCGGCCGCAAACCTATCGCCGGCTCCTGCGGTGGCCTCAACCAACTCGGCCTCAAGGAAGGCTGCGAGGTGTGTGGCGGCAAGGACGAGGTGTGCGAGGAGGAGAACCGCAAGCGCGGCAGCGTGCGTCGCCGCAGCGACGAGAGTCGCGGCGCCG
This sequence comes from Halomonas sp., assembly GCA_003553625.1. Lineage (GTDB taxonomy): Bacteria > Pseudomonadota > Gammaproteobacteria > Pseudomonadales > Halomonadaceae > Halomonas. Next base: position 1,454 of record PWEV01000035.1, on the reverse strand, counting down.
ACCTGGGCTATGACGCGACACGGCGATAACTGTTTAACGCTGACAGACAAGGAGATCCAACGGCCAATGGCAGTCCATAACTACGACGTGGTGGTGATCGGTACCGGGCCGGCGGGGGAGAGTGCCGCCATCAACGCCGCCAAGCACGGCAAGCGCGTGGCGGTCGTCGAGAAGCAGCCGCTGGTGGGTGGCAACTGCACCCACTGGGGGACGATTCCCTCCAAGGCCCTGCGTCATCAGGTCAAGCAGATCATGCAGTTCAATACCAACCGCATGTTTCGCGATATCGGCGAGCCGCGCTGGTTCTCCTTCCCCAAGGTGATGGAGCGCTCCCGAGCCACCATCGACCAGCAGGTGGCGATGCGCACCAACTTCTATGCCCGCAACCGTATCGACCTGTTCAGCGGCGTGGCCCGCTTCAAGGATGAACACAGCCTGCTGGTGCGTGACAGCGACGAGGGCATGGATGAGCTGGTCGCTCAGAAGATCGTCATTGCCACCGGTTCGCGCCCCTATCGCCCGGCTGACATCAACTTCCGCCACCCGCGCATCTACTGTTCGGACACCATTCTCAGCCTCAATCATACGCCGCGAACCCTGATCATCTTCGGGGCGGGGGTCATCGGCTGCGAATACGCCTCGATCTTCTCCGGGCTCGGCGTCAAGGTGGATCTGATCAACAACCGTGACAGCCTGCTCAGCTTTCTGGATGACGAGATCAGCGATGCGCTCTCCTACCACCTGCGCAAGCACGGGGTGCTGATCCGTCACAACGAAGAGTACGATCGCGTCGAAGGCGACGAGTCGGGGGTCACCGTGCACCTGAAGTCCGGCAAGCGACTGCGCGCCGATGCCTTCCTCTGGGCCAACGGTCGCACCGGCAACACCGATCAGCTGGGTCTCGAGAACATCGGCCTGGAGGCCAATGATCGCGGCCAACTGACGGTTGATGAGCATTACCGCACGAGGCTGCCACACATCCATGCCGCCGGCGATGTGATCGGCTGGCCCAGCCTGGCCAGCGCCGCCTACGACCAGGGGCTCAACGTCTCAAGCGAGATCCTCGGGGACGACTTCCGCTACGTCACCGAGGTGCCCACCGGTATCTATACCATTCCCGAGATCAGCTCCTTCGGGCGCAACGAGCGGGAGCTCACCGAGGCCAAGGTGCCCTATGAGGTGGCCCAGGCCTTCTTCAAGGATACCGCCCGGGCCCAGATCACCGGCGACACCGTGGGCATGCTCAAGATCCTCTTCGACCAGGACACCCTGGAGATCTATGGCATCCACTGCTTCGGCGATCAGGCCTCCGAGATCGTTCATATCGGCCAGGCGATCATGCAGCAGAAGGGTGAAGCTAACTCACTGAAATACTTCGTCAGCACCACCTTCAACTACCCCACCATGGCCGAGGCCTACCGGGTGGCCGCCATGAACGGGATGAATCGAGTGTT
>PWEV01000151.1 GCA_003553625.1 Halomonas sp. | reverse complement strand
CTCTCCTGGCTCTCGGTAATGGATGAACTGGGTTATCGCGCCTTGCGTTTCTGGGGCTGGCTGTCCGAGCGCTTCGCCTTCTCGCACGGCCCGGCCCTTGAGCGCAGCGAGGCTGAGCCCGAGGCCGAAACGACGGATCCCGAGCAAGAGCCGTCGGCTCATCGGCCTCGCTGGTGGCGGCGGCTGCTCCCCGGCGTTGGCCCTCGCCGCGCGGACGGCGAGGCCGAGCCCAGCGCCCGCCTGGAGCCCGGTTTCGGAAACGATGGCGCTACCGAGATTCCCTGGGAGGTGCCCGAGAAGACACCCTCTGCCAAGCAGCCGGGGGCGGCCTACAGCGAGCGTCAGCCGGCCGATGCCACAGCGGCGGCAGGGACCGCTGCCAAGGCGGCTACGAACGCCGCCTCCGCCCAGGCTGCAGAGGGCGCCGACAGGGCCGCCACGAGGGCACCGGCACACGGCGAGTCGGTCGCCGGACCCGGTGATGGGGCCTTTGCAGCGGCTACCTCCCAGGCGCCCAGGCCTCGGGCGGCGGAGACGGTGCCCGAACCGATGCTCCCGGATGATGACGAACCGGCAACCGCCTGGAGTGGCCCCTCCCTGCGGGCCAGCCGCCAGGAGGAGTCCGGCGCGGCAAGAACGATGCCGACCGGCAGCGCTGGGCTCACGTCCCGGGCAGCCGACGCCAAGCCCGAGGTTCCCGAGCCTTCCGATGGCCCTGCGTCGGCGGGGCCCAGGCCGGCTGCTGGGGGTGATATTGCCCCCGAACGCCGCGAGCCGGGGCTGATGGCAAGCCGGGAGGCAGACTGGGAGGGTGCCGACGACGGCGAGCCGCGCCTGACCTGGGGCGACCCGACGGTGGCCGAGGAGGCCGTGGGCTCGTCCCCGGCGTTACCGCCCGAGGCCCCGGCCCGCACGGCGGCCCTGCAGCCGCCGGAGCCCGAGGAGGCGGCCGGGGAAGAGGCGGATGCGCCCGCTGACGTCGAGAAGACGCCGGGCGTTGCGCCACGCCTGGCCACCGCCGCCCAGGGCCGGGAGGCCGCGGACGAGGATGGCATGCGGCTGTGGACCGTGGAGCACCTGCAGAGCCAGCGTCCCGTGCTGGACGACATGCCCGAGCCGGAGGGTGAACTGCCCAGCCTGCGGCTGCTGACGCCGCCGGAGCCCCAGCAGCAGAACTACACCCTGGAGCAGCTCGCCGAGATGGCCGAGCTCCTCGAGGTGCGGCTGCGCGAGTATGGCGTCAAGGCCGAAGTGGTGGATACCTGGCCAGGGCCGGTGATTACCCGCTTCGAGATCAGGCCGGCCGCCGGAGTCAAGGTCTCCAAGATCAGCAATCTGGCCAAGGATCTGGCGCGCTCGCTGATGGTCAAGAGCGTGCGCGTGGTGGAGGTGATCCCGGGGCGGCCCACGGTGGGTATCGAGATCCCCAACCCCCATCGTGCCATGATCCGGCTGCGCGAGGTGATCGACTCCGATCGCTATCAGCAGGCCGACTCCGCCCTGACCCTGGCCCTGGGTCAGGACATCGGCGGCGGACCGGTGGTGGCCAATCTCGGCAAGATGCCCCATCTGCTGGTGGCCGGCACCACCGGCTCGGGCAAGTCGGTAGGCGTCAATGCCATGCTGATTTCGATGCTGCTCAAGGCCACCCCCGAGCAGCTGCGGCTGATCATGGTCGATCCGAAGATGCTGGAACTATCCGTCTACGACGGCATTCCGCATCTGCTGGCACCGGTAGTCACCGACATGAAGGAAGCCGCCAATGCCCTGCGTTGGTGCGTGGCCGAGATGGAGCGACGCTACAAGCTGATGGCGACCATGGGGGTGCGCAACATTGCCGGCTTCAACGCCAAGCTCGACGAGGCGAAGCAGGCCGGCGCCCAGGTGGCGGACCCGCTCTGGGAGCCCCAGCCCTGGGAGATGCACCAGAGCCCCCCGGTACTGGAGAAATTGCCCTACATCGTGGTGGTGATCGACGAATTTGCCGACATGTTCATGATCGTCGGCAAGAAGGTCGAGGAGCTGATCGCCCGCCTGGCCCAGAAGGCCCGGGCCGCGGGTATCCACCTGATACTGGCCACCCAGCGACCCTCGGTGGACGTGGTCACCGGCCTGATCAAGGCCAACATTCCCACGCGGATGGCCTTCCAGGTCTCCTCGCGGATCGACTCGCGCACCATCCTCGACCAGGGCGGCGCCGAGAATCTGCTGGGACACGGCGACATGCTCTATCTGCCGGCGGGTTCCGGCCTGCCGACCCGTGTCCACGGGGCCTTCGTCGATGACGACGAGGTGCACCGGGTGGTGGAGGACTGGAAGCGCCGCGGTGAGCCGGAGTATATCGACGAGATCCTCTCCGGCGGTGTGTCCGCCGATGCGCTCACCGGCCTGGAGGCCGAGGGCAGCGGTGACGGCGACGATGCCGAGCAGGACGCCCTCTACGACGAGGCGGTGCAGTTCGTGATCGACTCGCGACGGGCGTCAATCTCGGCCGTGCAACGTCGCTTCAAGATCGGCTACAACCGCGCCGCCCGTCTGGTGGAGGCCATGGAGATGGCCGGGGTGGTCACCAGCATGGGGACCAACGGCTCCCGCGAGGTGCTCGCGCCGCGGGCGTCAGGCGACTAGCCCCCTCATCGATGTCTCCATCGGGAGACGACGGCGTTTCAACCATGCAACCAGCATGAAAGCGCCGGCGGGTCCGCAACCCGCCGGCGTCCCCGCAGTCCGAGTGACAGGATTCCAGTCGGAACCGTCCAGGGAGAGATCATCATGACAGTGAAGAAGACCCTTGCCGCCGTCGCATTGTGTGTCGTCGCGCCACTTTCCATGCCCCTCGCGGCCCTGGCCAGTGAAGGGGCTGACCGCCTGACCCGCATGCTGGAGCCGCTGAAGACCTTTGAAGCCCGCTTCGAGCAGCACATCCTCGATGCCAGCGGCGAGCGTCTGCAGGAGGCCCACGGTCAGATGTGGCTCGCCCGCCCCGGCAAGTTCCGCTGGGAGGTGGAGGCGCCCTACCAGCAGGAGGTGATCTCCGACGGCGAGGAGGTGATGCTGCACGATCCGGATCTGGAGCAGGCTACCATCCAGGCCCTGGATCATCGTGTGACCCACACCCCGGCTCTGCTGCTCTCCGGCAGCGCCAGCGATCTGATCGACAGCTACGACGTGACTCGTCAGCAGCAGGGCAGCGCCGAGACCTTCACTCTGGTGCCGAAATTGGCCGATACCCTGTTCGAGGAGCTGAAGATGACCTTTCGCGGTGAGCTGTTGACCACCCTGCAGATGATCGACAGCACCGGTCAGCATACCGATATCGAGTTTCGCGATGCGCGCAGGAACCACGCCATCGACGACAGCCGCTTCGCCTTCGAGATCCCCGAAGGCACCGACGTGATTCGCGATACGCATTGACAGTCCCTAGTGCCGGCCGCTCGATGATTCGTAGCCGGTGTTGAGTTGGCCATTGCCCCCGCCGGTTGCAGTCCGGCGAGGGCCTGTCGATACCTATCACCTAGACGTCATCCTGTGCCGCTGTTCCGTCAGGGCAGATCCGCACTGCACATGATCGCCTCCTGCCTGGGGTGCCGTCCGCGTCAATTGTCGAAGTTACGAACTTCACTCACACCCGGTCTCCAGCAGTTATAGCCCCGCTCGAGTCTGAAGAAACAAAATAATCGTGGATTATTAACCTAAGTTAGCAGCACCGGCCGGCTTTGCTGGCTAGCCTGAGCCTGGGCCATGACACACGGTGCAGGAGCGTCCTGGCCCTCAACTCAGGTCTGGACGGTAAGGTGAATCATGAACTCTCCAAGTGTCACCAGTCGCATCGATTATCCGCTCATGGAGATTGACCCGCAGCCGGACGTTATCACCTCGGTCGACGATGTCCTGGCGCTGGTAAAGGATCATGAACACCATGAGTACCATCGGTATCACTTGCTGTCCCTGCGCTTCCTCGCTTATCACATCAGCATCAGCAGGCTAATGGAGGTCCTGGCTGCCGAGAGCCAGCAAAGAATCCAGGCCCTTATCGTGGCGTCGGAGACGCTGCCGGTGCAAGAGCACAGGCTTCAAGAAGTGGGCAACAAAGCCTGGCGGCCACCCTCGCCGCAATCACCGCATTTCTTTATCCTCAATGAGAAAGAGGCGAAATGGGAGCTAAGTCGGGCAGTTCTCGGAGAGTGGCGGTCACGTCGCTTCTACGAGCGTCTGCAAGCGTGCAATGGTATCCCCGGCTTGCATGCCCTGTTGGATGCCTGTATGGGCCAGGCCCAGGCTCAGCTGCAGATTCTTCAAGAAGCCGAGAACCAGCTGCGGACTCGCCTTTACTCGCCTTGTGACATCATACGGTAAGGCCTCTTGCCAGGCATGATGGATAGGACGAGTCGCAGTCTCAGGATCCCGTCAGGTCACTCGCTGGTCACTACCGACACTAGGCGGTCTGCCCCACATGGGTGGTGAATCCCATCACACGGAGATATGGAACATTCAGCTGCGGCAACTAGACTGATGAGGCCCGCATGGCCGTCCTGGCTCCGTGATATCTGCTTGTGGCAGCTTTGCATCGGCATACCACAGTCAACTTGTCGAGGTAAGTAGAGGATGGGTCTCTTCCAGAGCAGAATGGAACGCTATGTCGACTTGAGCGAGTCGGAGATACAGCTGTTGGCCAGCTTCGAGCAGACCCCGACCGCCGTGAAGAAACATGAACTGCTCTGGCGGGGCCGCACAAAGGTCGGCGAACTGTTCATTCTGCAGAAAGGCTGGGCCTGCACCATCCGCGACTCCCTTGACGGTGAGCAACAGGTGATCGAGTTATTGCTGCCTGGTGATGTCATCGGGCTCAGAGAGTTCACATTTTCGAGGCACGTTACCGAAGCGAGCATGATTACCATGGGTCGGGTCCAGCCTTTCCCGCATGAGAATATCGTCGATATCATCGAGGCCTCCACGCCTTTGGCGATCGCGCTGTTTGCCAATATCAGCCGTCAGGAAGCACTGCTCACCGAACGGATGCTGATCACTTGCCATCACAGTGCGCGCGCCCAAGTGCTGCATTTCCTGCTCGAGACCTTCTATCGCCTCAAGAAAGTGCAGCATGTCGAGCTGGCGGCATTCGAGTTTCCCGTTTCCCAGCGTCTGCTGGGAAACATCCTGGGTCTGTCGCCTGTGCACATCAATCGTATTTTCAAGGCGTTGGAGCTGGATCGCGTGATGAAGAAGCATCGCAATCACATCGAGGTCTATAACCCACCGCAACTGATCGCAGAAGCGGAGTTCGACGGCGAGTACCTGAGCGATGACGTCAACGGACTGAAAGAACGGCTGGCGCGGCTCCGGTAGTAGGCGCCGGTTGGACCCTACTTTGCTCGGCTACGATATTCGATCTTTCGGTCTACTCCCTCCGGCCTGATGCATCATATCGCGGTCTACCCACCTCATCGGATCGGAAAACCGCCTTGAAATCCCGCTTTGGCGAGATAGGCGGCCAATCAATCAGGCTCCTGGGTGCCCCCCTCGTCGGCCTCGGCGTCGAGCTGCGACCGCCAGGCCATGATCTGGGCATAGCGCTTCTCCTGGCCCTGCTCGGTCGGCCGGTAGAAGTGTTCCCGGGGGGTCTCCTCCGGCCAGCAGTCGTGGGCGCTGCCGGCGGGGTAGGCATGAGGCTCGTGGTGGGCATAGCGGTAGCCCCGGCCATGGCCCAGGGACTCCATCAGCCGGGTCGGGGCGTTTCGCAGGTAGCCGGGCACCTCGAGCCGTGGCTGACCCGCCGCGAACTCCTTGGCCCTCTTCCAGGCCTGGTCGATGGCGTTGCTCTTGGGCGCCACTGCCAGATGGAGTGCGGCGTGGGCGATGGCGCGCTGACCCTCGTAATCACCGAGGCGCAGGTAGGCGTCCCAGGCAGCCATCACCAGTGGCAGGGCGCGCGGGTCGGCGTTGCCGACATCCTCCGAGGCAATGGCCGCCAGGCGACGGACCACGTCGAGCGGGTCACCGCCGCCCTGCACGAAGCGGGCGATGTAGAGCAGGGCGGCATCGGGGCGCGAGGAGCGGACCGACTTGTGGATCGCCGAGAGCAGATCGTAGTAGTGGTCGCCCTGCTTGTCGAAGGCGCTGGCCTGATGGCCCAGCACGTCCGCCAGGGCTTCGCGGCGAAGCAGTTCATTGCCCCTGCCGTCGGGCTCGGCGAAGTCGCAGGCGGTCTCCAGCAGGCCCAGTGCTCGACGGGCATCGCCGGCGGCGGCCCGGGCCAGCAGGTCGAGAATGTCGTCGTCCACTCTCAGGCGTCGCGCACCCAGGCCGCGTGTCTCGTCCGACAGGGCGCGTTTCAGTACCTCCACCAGCTCCGCCTCGCTGAGGGACGTCAGCACATGAACTCGGGCTCGCGAGAGCAGCGCCGAATTGACCTCGAAGGAGGGGTTCTCGGTGGTGGCGCCGATCAGCGTCAGCAGCCCCGATTCCACGTGGGGCAGCAGGGCATCCTGCTGGCTCTTGTTGAGGCGGTGGATCTCGTCGAGGAACAGCAGCGTGGCCTGGCTGCGGGCGCGGGCCCGCTCCACCGCGGCGCGGATCTCCTTGACGCCCGCCATCACCGCCGAGAGGTGCTCGAGCTCGGCGCCGGACTCGGCTGCCAGGATCTCCGCCAGGGTGGTCTTGCCGGTGCCCGGGGGGCCCCACAGGATCATCGAGCGCACCGCGCCGGTTTCGACCATGCGGGCCAGCGGCTTGCCGGGACCCACCAGCGCCTGCTGGCCCACATAGTCGGTCAGGGTGCGGGGCCGCATGCGCCAGGCCAGGGGCGCGCTGTGATCGCTCTCGTCGGTGAAGAGGTCCATGGCAGCTCCTTGTGTTGATCTTCCGCAGAGGCAGGGCGGGGTGCCGGCTGCTAGAGTGGGGGAGAATCATCGCAACCAGTCAGCCGATGAACCTCGTACCCGATGGCGCATCCAACAAGGTGTGTGCCAGTTCCCCATGTCACTGTACCGATGTCACTACACAGGAGGGCCCGACATGCCCATGATGACCCAACTGCGTCTGGATCATGCCAACATGGCGCGCATGTTGCACGTTCTGCAGCTGAAGCAGAAGACCCTGGCCAGGGGAGACCGCCCCAACTTTCAACTGGTGCGTGAGGTAGTTGACTACATTCTGGACTACATGGAAGGCTTCACCCTGCCCCTGGAGCGATTGTTCAGCGAACGCCTCAAGGAAGTCGCGCCCGAGAGCGTTGAGGTGACCGAGCGCCTTTCTTCCGATTACAAGGCGGTCAAGGCCCGCCTGATGCGGCTGTCGAACGATATCGACATGATCCTCATGGATGCGGTGGTACCCATGGATCGTTTCGCCGAAGACCTCAAGGCGTATCTCGACGCCCACCGTGCCTATCTGCGAGATGAGCGTGAGCTGCTCTTCCCGCTGATTCGTGGGCATTTCAACGACGAGGATATGGATCGCCTCGCCAAGGCGCTGCCCGAGGGTGCCACGGCCGAGCTGGAGCGTCTCCAGGAGGCCTATCCGGAGCTCTATGCCGAGCTGCGCGAGGCACCATTGCCCGCCTGACCCGGGCTGCCAGGGCACTCCAGCTGGGGTAGAATGCCGCCAACCCCAGCCGGTGCTCTGCAATGTCACGTCCCAACCCTTCCTTGATGTCCTCGTGCCGCCCTGATCGCTGCTCCTTGTTCTGGGTTGGGGAACACTGCTCATGAGCGGCGGGCCGATTCTGGTCTTCGACTCCGGGGTGGGCGGACTCTCCGTGGTGGAGGCCATTCGAGGCCGTCTGCCCGGCAAGGCGCTGACCTACGCCTGTGACAACGCCATGTTGCCCTACGGGCTGCGTGAAGATGACTGGCTGGTGGGACGCATCCTGCGGGTTTGCGAGGCCGCCGTTAAGGCCAGCCGCTGCGTGACCCTGGTCGTGGCCTGTAACACCGCCAGCACCCTGGCGCTGGAGTGCCTGCGCGAACGGCTGTCGATCCCCGTGGTCGGCACCGTGCCGGCCATCAAACCGGCCGCGGCGCTATCGCACAGCGGTCACTTCGGACTGCTGGCAACCAGCGCTACGGTGTCGCGGCCCTATACCCTTGGCCTGATCGAAGCCTTCGCCGTCGACTGTCGTGTCACCCGCGTGGCGGCCGATGCCCTGGTTCGCGAGGCGGAACGTTGGCTGGCCGGTGAGACACCGGATCTTGAGGTGATCGGCCGGGCCCTGGCGCCGCTCTGGGAGGATCCGGCGCTGGATACGGTGGTGCTGGGCTGCACCCATTTTCCGCTGCTGCGCGATTTTCTGGCCGCCGCCGCTCCCCGCGAGATCCAGTGGATCGACTCGAGCGACGCCATCGCCCGGCGCACGGCCCAGGTGGCCTCGGGCGTAGCGACGCGCGAGGCCCCGGGCGAGAGCCTGGTGACGGCTCTCGACCCCCGGCTGATCGCTGGCCTGGCCCGCTTTGGATTTGCCCCGCCGCGCCTGCTGGCGCTGGGCTGAACTCTTCCCTATCACTCCTTTCCCGTCTTTTTCTGAAGGAGGCTTCTTGGCCATTCCCGTCGTCGATCCCGCCCGCTATGACCAGCAGCTCGAGGCGAAACGCGAGCGTATCACCCGCGACTTCGCGCGCTTCTCGCCGCCACCGCTCGAGGTCTATCCCTCGCCGCCGAGCCACTATCGCGAGCGCTGCGAGTTCCGCCTCTGGCATGAGGGCGATGACCTCTTCTATGCGATGTTCGAGGTAGACCCCGAAAACCCCAAGAAGAAGTCGGTGGTACGCCTCGATGACTACCCGGTGGCCAGCCGGCGCATCAATGCGCTGATGCCGGCGCTGCTCGACGCCATCCGCGACGTGCCGCTGCTGCGTCGCCGGCTCTTCCAGGTGGAGTTCCTCACCACCCTCGCCGGCGAGGCCCTGGTGACCCTGATCTACCACCGCCCCCTGGACGAGGCCTGGGAGGCCGAGGCGCGCCGCCTGCAGGAGACCCTGGGCGTGATGATCATCGGGCGCTCCCGCAAGCAGCGCCTGGTGCTCGAGCGTGACCACGTCTGGGAGCGGCTCGAGGTGGAGGGGCGTGAGTTCGTCTACCAGCAGGTGGAGAACAGCTTCACCCAGCCCAACGCCGAGATCTGCCGCTCGATGCTGACCTGGGCCCGGGAGGTCACCCGGGACAGCCGGGACGGCGATCTGGTGGAGCTCTACTGCGGCAACGGCAACTTTACCGTGGCCCTGGCCGAGAACTTCCGGCG
>PWEV01000121.1 GCA_003553625.1 Halomonas sp. | reverse complement strand
GCTGCTGGCCGATGAGGTAGGGCTGGGCAAGACCATCGAGGCGGGGCTGATCCTGCACCGCCTGCTGCTCACCGGCCGCGCCGAGCGGGCGCTGATCCTGGTGCCGGCGAGCCTCTGCCACCAGTGGCTGGTGGAACTGCTGCGCCGCTTCGCCCTGGAGGTGACCCTGCTCGACGAGCAGCAGAGCCTGGCCCACGGCGACGCCAACCCCTTCGAGGCGGGCCAGATCATCCTGGCCAGCCAGGACTGGCTGTTCGCCAACCCCCAGCGCCAGGCAGAGGCGCTGGCCTGCACCTGGGACCTGCTGATCGTCGATGAGGCCCATCACCTGGACTGGAGCGAGGAGCAGGTCGGCCCCGGCTACGCCTGTGTGGCGCGCCTGGCCGGCGAGAGCGAGGGGGTGCTGCTGCTGACCGCCACCCCGGAGCAGATGGGCCTCGCCAGCCACTTCGCCCGCCTGCGCCTGCTCGACCCGGATCGCTACCACAGCCTGGCGCGCTTCCGCGAGGAGGAGTCCCACTATGTGGAGGTGGCCGAGGCGATCGATGCCCTGGAACGCCTGCCCGGTGAGGCCGCAGACCGGGCGCGAGTCGCTGCGGTGATGGATGAGGCCGACAGCCTGGCGCTGCTCGGCACCCTGGCCAACCCCGAGGCCAGCGAGGCGCAGCATGAGGCGGCCCGCGACCAGCTGCGCGACCAGCTGCTGGATCGCCACGGTACCGGCCGGGTGATGTTCCGCAACAGCCGCCGCCACGTGGGCGGCTTCCCCGAGCGCCGCCTGCACGTCAGCGAACTGGCCCTGCCTTCGGCCTACCGCCGAGTGCTGCGCAGGCTGGAGCGCGACGAGGATTATCTGGACGAATTGCTGATCGAGACCGGCCTCGATCACCCCGAGGTGCTGGTCTACCCGGACGCCATGTACCGGGCGCTGATCGACGACCCGCTCAACGAGGAGCCCTGGTGGCAGATCGACACCCGCGTCCACTGGCTACTGGAGCGCCTGGCCGATGACGGCGAGGATGGCCTGGCCGGCGACAAGGTGCTGGTGATCGCCCACGACCGCGAGACCGCTCAGGACCTGGCCCAGGCGCTGCGCGTGCTGGGCGGCTATCACGCCCCGGTGTTCCACGAGGGGCTGTCGCTGGTGGAGCGCGACCGTGCCGCGGCGGCCTTCGCCGACGAGGAGGAGGAGGGCTGCCAGGTGCTGGTCTGCTCGGAGATCGGCTCCGAGGGCCGCAACTTCCAGTTCTGCCGCCACCTGGTGATGTTCGACCTGCCCCTTCACCCGGACCAGCTGGAGCAGCGCATCGGTCGCCTCGACCGCATCGGCCAGCGGCACGCCATCGAGCTCCACGTGCCGGTGCTCGAGGGCAGCCCCGGCGAGAAGCTGCTGCGCTGGTACCGCGACGGCATGGATGCCTTCAGCGCTCCCCACGGCATCGGCAGCGAGATCTTCGCCGCCCTGGGCGACACCCTGGCCGAAGCGCTCCTCGACAACGACGCCATGGCGGAGGTGATCGAGGAGACCCGGGCGCTGTTCGAGAGCCGCCTGGCCGAGCGCGATGCCGGACGCAATCGCCTGCTGGAGCTCAACGCCTGTCGCGGTGATCGCGCCGAGGCGGTGGCCGCGGCGATCCGCGAGCTGGACGAGGACCGCGCCCTGCCCCGCTACCTGGAACTGGCGCTGGACATCTTCGGGGTCGACAGCCAGGAGCTGGGCGGCGGTATCCAGCACCTGCACCCCAGCCCCCAGATGCTCGACGACCTGCCGGGCCTCGCCAAGGGCGAAGAGGGCTTCTCGGCCACCTTCTCGCGGCTGCGCGCCCTGTCACGTGACGACGTCCAGCGGCTCTCCTGGGAGCACCCGCTGCTGCGGGAGATGATGGGGCGGATACTGGACGGCACCATGGGCAACACCGCCCTGGCGCTGCTCAAGCACCCCACGCTGCCCGCCGGGCGGATCCTGGTGGAACTGGTATTTCGCACCCACTGCCCGGCGCCCAGGAAGCTGCATCTCAACCGTTTCCTGCCGCCCACCGCGGTGCGCGTGCTGCTCGACGAATCCGGCGCCAACCTGACCGACAGGATCTCCTTTACCGGGCTTTCCAGGAACCTGCGGAAGGTCAAGAAGGCCATGGCCCGTGATCTGATCCGCAGCCGCCTGGAAGTACTGCGCGAGCTGCTCGACCGCGGCGAGGTCGAGGCGGAGAGGGAGCTGCCCTCGGTCACCGAAGCGGCCCAGGTTCGCATGCGCGAGGAACTGGACGGCGAGCTGGCACGCCTCATCGCCCTGGCGCGCCACAACCCGGCGGTTCGCGACGACGAGATCGAAGCGCTGCGCGCCGAGCGTCAGGCGCTGGACGAGGCCATTGAGGGCACGCGCCTGCGCCTGGATTCGGTGAGGGTGATCGTGACGGTGGGGGAAGAGGCAAGATAGCAGGAAGATAAAGCGGGGTAGACGGGGCTGATCCGTCGACAGGCCTGCGAGGAGGCGCTGTGAACCCATCCCTGGGCGCTACCGATGCCATCCCTGGCATAGGACCTCCTCTTCGGCCTGTCCCCGGCGCCCCTTGGCTGCTTGGCCGTCAGCCCAGGATATCCGCCAGGGCGGCGTCCAGGGTCTCGAACTGGAACTGGAAGCCCGCCTCCTGGAGGCGCTTCGGACGCATGTCGGCGCCGGTGAGCAGCAGACGCGACATCTCGCCGAAGGCGGTCTCCAGCACGAAAGCCGGCACCGGGAAGATGGACGGACGCTTGAGCGCCTTGGCCAGGGTGCGGGTGAACTCGGCGTTGGTGACCGGGTGCGGGGCGCTGCCGTTGAAGGGCCCCTCGAGCTCGGGGTTGTCGAGCAGGAAGAGGATGGCCCGCACCAGGTCCTCGCGGTGAATCCAGGGCATGAACTGCTTGCCGTCGCCGAAGCGTCCGCCCAGGCCCAGCTTGAAGGGCGGCAGCATTTTCTGCAGGCTGCCGCCGCCGGCATCGAGCACCAGGCCGATGCGCAGCAGCACCACCCGGGTGCCGAAGTCCTTCGCCTCCCGGGCGGTGTCCTCCCAGCGCTTGCAGAGTCGGTGGGCGAATTCGTCGTGGGGCGGGGTCTCCTCGCTGACCTCGTGATCCCCCTGGTCGCCGTAGAAGCCCATCGCCGAGGCCGACACCATGACCTGGGGGGGCCGGTTGCCGCTGGCCTTGAGCTGCTCGCAGAGGATGACAAGGTCGCGGGTGATGTTGACCCGGGAGTCGATCAGCCGCTTCTTCTGGTCGTCGCTCCAGCGCTTGGCGGCGATGGACTCGCCGGCCAGGTTGACGATGGCCTCCGGCGGCGTATCCACGAAGTCCAGCACCGAGCGTCGGATATCCGCCCCCTCGGGCAGCCGCGACCTCACCGCCTCGGGGTCGCGGGAGACCACCAGTAGCCGATGCCCCGCCTCGACCAGGCGCTGGCACAGCCGCTGCCCCACGAATCCGCTGCCGCCGGTGATCAGCACTCGCATCGATACCTCCTGATTTCCGTTGTAAAACATGTCCGAGATGACTGGCATCTGCCATGAGTTATACAGCTGTTGTACACTTCTGCTAGTCTAGCCGAAAACGACCGAGGATGACGCTGCCATGTGCTCAGATTCCACCCGCCGCACCGCCATCATCGGCGCCGGCATTGCCGGGCTGGCCTGCGGCCGGGCACTCGAGGCCGCCGACCGGCCGGTCACGCTGTTCGACAAGGCCCGCGGCGCCGGCGGCAGGATGTCCAGTCGCCGCCTGCCCGATGCCGTGCTCGACCTGGGCGCCCAGTTCTTCAGCGTCCGTGACGCCACCTTCCGCCACGCCGTGGAGAACTGGCGCAAGGCCGGCTGCATCGCCCCCTGGCCCGATTCGCTATGGTCGGCGGAGGCTGGCAGCTGGCAGCGCCACGAGGATGACCTCGAGCGACTGTGCGGCACCCCGAGCATGAGCGCCGTGACACGCCACCTGGCGGAAGGGCTGACGATCGAGGCCGAGACCCGCATCGAGCGCCTGGAAGGCAGCGCCGGCCATTGGCAACTGGTGGATGAGCGGGGCACCCACCATGGTCCCTTCGACCGGGTGGTGATCGCCACCCCGTCCCCCCAGGCACACGCCCTGGTGGCACCCCACGATGCGACCCTGGCGGAGGCCTGCAAGACGGTGATCCAGCGACCCTGCTGGGCCGCCTGGGCGCTGTTCGACGAGCCCCTGCCTGCGCTACCCGGCGTCGATGATGACTGGCAGGCGGTTCGCCTCAACGATCCGCGGCTGCGCTTCGTGGTCCGCAACCAGCTCAAGCCCGGCCGTCAGGGCCAGGGCGAGAGCCTGAGCCTGCTGGCCAATCTGGCGTGGAGCGAGACGCGCCTGGAGGATAGCGAGGAGACCGTGGTGGAAGCGCTGCTCGATGCCTTCCAGCAGGCCCTGCCCGCCGGGTTGCGCCTGCCGGAGCCCAGCGCTCTGGGTGCCCATCGCTGGCGCTATGCCCAGCCCGACGTCTTTGCCGGCGGCGAGGCCGTCAACCTCGATTATCGCCTCTCGGCCAGCGGCCTGGCCCTGTGCGGCGACGGCTGGCGCGGACCGCGGATCGAGGACGCCTGGCTCTCGGGCCATCATCTCGGCGAGACATTGGTCGCCAAGTCCCCCTGAATCGACCGTGACAGGAGTCCGTCATGTCCTATGTCCAGACACTCATCGCCGCCGGGGCCGGGAGGTCCTGCCAGCCATGAGCGACCCCTCGCAGCATGCCGGCGATACGCCGCTCTACCCGATCCGGGAGGTCTCGCGTCTCACCGGTGTGAACTCGGTGACGCTGCGCGCCTGGGAGCGGCGATACGGGCTGATCAAGCCCCAGCGCACCCCCAAGGGGCACCGGCTCTACGCCCGAGAAGACATCGAGCGCGTTGAGCAGATCCTGCAGTGGCTCAATCGCGGGGTGCCGGTCAGCCAGGTGCGCGAACTGCTCGATCGCCCCGAGGTCAGCGAGGCACCAATGGCCGACGCCAGCGACTGGCCGGGACAGCATGCCCAGCTGGTCACCGCGGTGGAAGCCATGGACCTGGCGCGTCTGGAGACCCTCTATGCCCAGTCGCTGTCGCTCTATCCCGTCCCGGTGTGCATTGCCGAGCTGTGGGCGCCGGCGGTGCGGGAGCTGGAAGAGCGCTGGGGGGAGAAGCTCGGCGATACCCTGCAGCGACTCAGCCTGGAGGCCTTCCTGCGCACCCGCATCGGCACCCGCCTGCTCCACGCCAACGCCCGGGCCCGGGGACCCGTGCTGCTGATGGTACCGATGCCCGACGACCCGGGAACCCTGTGGCGGCTGCTGGCCGCCCTGGCCGCCAGCGATTACGGCTACCGGGTGGAGCTGCTGGACACGGCGCTGCCCTTCGGCGAGATGCCTCTGGCGGTGGAGGCGCTCGGCGCCGGTGGCGTGCTGATGGCCGGCAGCCATGCCGGTCGCAGCGACCTGGTACGGCGCCAGCTGCCGCGACTCGCGGAGCAGCTGGAGGTGCCTCTTGCGCTGTGTGGCCCGGTGGCCCGCATCCGCGAAACCGACCTGGAAGAGAGCCGCGTGGCGGTGCTGGGCGACGACCTGGACCAGGCGATGATGGAGCTGTCCATCCTGCTGCCCCTGACCCGCTTGGCCCTGACGAAGTGAGCCCACCATGACCCTCACGCTGATGTGGTTTCGCAGCGACCTGCGCATTACAGACAACCGCGCCCTGGCCGCGGCCGCCCGCCGCGGGCCGGTGGTGGCCGTTTACCTGCGCGCCCTGCCCCACTGGCAGCGCCACGGCCACGGTGCCAACCCGCTCGACTTCCGCGCCCGCGGCGTGGCGGCTCTCAAGGAGTCCCTGGCGGGCCTCAACATCCCGCTGTTGCACCGCGACATCGACGATTTCCGCGAGGCTCCCGCCGCGCTGCTGGCCGTCGCCCGGGAGCTCGACGCCGACGCCCTGCACTTCAATCACGAGTACCCGCTGGATGAGCAGCGTCGGGATGCCGCCGTGGTCGCCGCCTTCCGGGAGGCCGGGCTCGAGGCCCGCGGCTTCCACGATGCCGTGGCCTTCCCCCCGGGCGAGCTGCTCACCGGCAAGGGCGACTACTACGGCGTCTTTACCCCTTTCGCCAGATCGTGGCATCGCCAGCTCGGCAGCGAACAGCTGGCACTGAGCGACACCCCCGCTCCCCAGGCCACCATGGGCATCGCCGCCGAGGCGCTGCCCGAACTGCCCGCCCTGGAGGACAGCCCCATCGATGGCCGCCAG
Source organism: Halomonas sp. (assembly GCA_003553625.1). Classification (GTDB taxonomy): domain Bacteria; phylum Pseudomonadota; class Gammaproteobacteria; order Pseudomonadales; family Halomonadaceae; genus Halomonas. The sequence goes on along the minus strand of PWEV01000121.1, from coordinate 3,021 downwards.
TGGCCCGCCGGGGAGGGACCGGCCGCCGACCGCCTGGAGCGCTTCCTGCGTTTTCGTGGCCGCCACTATGGTCGCCAGCGCGACTTTCCGGCGATTCGCGGCACCAGTGAACTCTCGCCCTACCTGGCGCTGGGCATGATCTCGCACCGCCAGTGCCTGCAGGCGGTACTGGCCGAGAACGACGGCAGCCTGGCCGAGGGCGATGCCGGTCTCGTCGCCTGGGTCAACGAGCTGGTGTGGCGGGAGTTCTACCGCCACGTGGCGGTGGGCTTCCCCCAGGTCTGCCGACACCGCCCCTTCCAGGCCCACACCGAGGGGCTCGCCTGGCGAAATGACGACGAGGGCTTCGCCGCCTGGTGTGAGGGTCGCACCGGCTATCCCATCGTCGATGCCGCCATGCGCCAACTGCTCGCCACCGGCTGGATGCACAACCGTCTGCGCATGATCACCGCCATGTTTCTCAGCAAGCATCTGCTGATCGACTGGCGTCGCGGCGAGGCCTTCTTCATGCGCCACCTGGTGGACGGCGAATTCTGCGCCAACAACGGCGGCTGGCAGTGGGCGGCCTCCACCGGCACCGACGCCGCGCCCTACTTCCGCATCTTCAATCCCACCACCCAGTCGAGCCGCTTCGACCCGGACGGGATCTTCCTGGCCGAGTGGCTGCCGGCGCTGGCCGATCTGCCTGCCAAGGCGCGACACGCTCCGCCCCGGGACCTCCTCGGCGGCGTCGACTATCCGCCGCCCATCGTCGACCACAAGGCGGCCCGGGCCCGGGCCCTGGAGGCTTTCAAGGCGCTCAAGGCCGACTGATGCCGCGGCACCGACCGATTCAGGAGCCCCCCATGGCAGCGACCCCGGATGACCGGCTGGAGGCCTTCTGTGCCTTCTTCAATAAACTAGACAAGAGCTGTACAAGAGAGCTCTACAAGTTCTATACTCCCGATGTAACATTTATCGACCCGCTCCACCGGATAGAGGGCTCCAGGGCCCTGGAGCAGTACTTCGCAGCCCTGTACGAGAACGTGACAGCGTGCCAATTCCGCTTCCACGAACGACAGGTCTCGGGCGACCAGGCCTTCGCTACCTGGACCATGTCCCTGACACATCCTCGGCTCGATAATGGCCGCGAGATCCAGGTAGACGGCTGCTCGCACCTGACCTTCGCAGCGGATGGCAGAGTCGAGCGGCACCGAGATTACTTCGACGCCGGCGCCATGATCTACGAGCGCCTGCCACTGCTGGGCGGCGTCATACGCCTGGTGAAAAAACGAATCGACGACTGACCGGTGGCTCACGGCGGTCGACCACCCCGGCCAAGGGCGCCGGACTTCTGGAGGCCTCATGCCCCTCAACGGCAAGCAACGCATCTGGCTCACCGGCGCCACCTCCGGCATCGGACACGCGCTCGCCGAGCGCCTGCTGGCGGATGGCCATCGGGTGGCGCTGAGCGCCCGGAGTGAAAGCGACCTGCACCGGCTGGCCGCCGGTCGCGACAACGCTCTGCTGCTGCCCCTGGACGTGAGCGACCGCGACGCCGTGGCGAGTGCCGGCAAGCGGATTGCCGAAGCGTTTGGCGGCCTCGACCTGGCACTGCTCAATGCCGGCACCTGCGAATACCTGGATGTTCAACGCTTCGACGTCGACCTGGTGGAGCGGGTCTTCGCCCCCAATTTCTTCGGCGCCGTCTACTGCATCGAGGCGGCCCTGCCGCTGCTGCGCCGGGCACGAGCCGAGGGCGGCACCCCCCTGCTGGCCGCCACCTCCAGCGCCGCGGCCTATCTGCCGCTGCCTCGCGCCGAAGCCTACGGTGCCTCCAAGGCGGCGCTCAGCCACTTTCTCGAGTCCCTGCGCCTGGACCTTCACGCCGAGGGAATTGGCGTCAGCGTGATCCACCCCGGCTTCGTGAAGACCCCCCTCACCGATCGCAACGATTTCCCGATGCCGATGCGTGTCGGGGTCGATCAGGCCGCCGAGGCGATCCTCGAGGGCCTCTCGCGCCGCCGCCTGGATGTCCACTTTCCGCGCCGCTTCACCCTGCTACTGAAGCTGATGGGCATCCTGCCTCCGGCGCTGCGCCACCGCCTTGGACTGCGCCTGGTTCGACCGCCCACCACTTCGGAGAACACTCCATGACCGCCTTCCATCGCCATCCTGCGGCCCCGGAACGCCGCATCGCCGTGATCGGCAGTGGTATCGGCGGCATGGCCGCCGCCTGGTACCTCTCGAGCCGCCACCGGGTGACCCTGTTCGAGGCCGACGCCAGGCTGGGGGGCCACACCGCCACCATGGATGTCGAAGTGGAAGGAAGGCACTATGCGATCGATACCGGCTTTATCGTCTTCAACGACTGGACCTACCCTCATTTCCGTCACCTCATGGCCCGGCTGGGGGTGCTCACCCAGCCCACCGAGATGAGCTTCTCGGTCCACGAGACCGCCCGCGACTTCGAGTACAACGGCCATACCCTGACGAGCCTGTTTGCCCAGCGTCGCAACCTGCTGCGTCCCAGCTTCTATCGGCTGCTGCGCGACATCCTGCGCTTCAACCGCGAGGCGATTCAGGCCTTGGAGAACGGCACCCTCGCCCCGGCCATGACCCTCGGCGAGTGGCTCGATGCCGGCGGCTACGGCGCGACCTTCCAGCGTCACTACCTCCTGCCCATGGGCGCCGCCATCTGGTCGGCGAGCCTGCAGGACCTGCGCGACTTCCCGCTGCAGTTCTTCGTGCGTTTCTTTCGCCACCACGGCCTGCTCTCGGTAAGCGATCGTCCCCAGTGGTACACCCTGGTGGGCGGTTCGCGCAGCTATATTCCGGCGCTGACCGCGCCCTACGCGGGGGGCATCCGGCTCTCGACGCCGGTGCGGGGCATCCGACGCCTGGCCGATGGTGTGGAAGTCCGCACCGACGCCGGCACCGAGCGCTTCGACGAGGTGGTCCTGGCCTGCCACGCCGATCAGGCCCTGGCCATGCTGGAGGATCCCAGCCCCGCCGAGCGCGAGATCCTCGGCGCGCTGCCCT
>PWEV01000250.1 GCA_003553625.1 Halomonas sp. | reverse complement strand
TGGATGCCCTCGATCCGACGCTACCCTTCAGCGCCTCGCTGACCAGCGAACTCCTGCAGTGGCCGCTGCCCGGTGCGATGCCCGCAGACGAGGAAGCCCCGCCCGAGCCCTGGCTGATAGAGGAGTTGAGCCTGCGCGCCGAGGGAAGCCTGACCGACTATCGGCTGGCCGTTTCGCTGATGGTGGAGGGGCCCGATGTGCCCTTCACTCGGGTGGCGCTGGCCGGCAGCGGCGATCTCGAGCACTTTGCCTGGACCCCGCTCTCGGTGAGCCTGGCCGGCGGTTCCGTGGTGAGCCGCGGCCGCGTTGACTGGGCCGAGGCCCTGTCGGTTGAGGCGATGGCTCGCCTGGATCGGTTCGAGCCCGGGCGCTTCGTCGAAGGTCTCGATGGCCGCCTGGACGGCAACGTCGAGGCCCGTTTCACCCAGACGGACGAGGGCTGGACCCTGGACATTCCGACCCTTGCCATCACCGGGGTCCTGCAGGATCTGCCCCTCGCCCTGGATGCTCGCCTCGCCGGCGACAGCGATATGCGCTGGGACATCGAGACCCTCGATTTCCGCCAGGGAGAGAACCGTCTGAACGCCGCGGGGCGGGTCAGCGAGGCGGTCATTGATCTTGCCGGTGAGCTGGACATGCCGGCCCTGACGAGCCTTCACGACGACCTCAGTGGCACGCTGGCCGGCCGCTTCACCGCCGGCGGCAGCCTGGAGGCCCCCCAGCTCGATCTGGAACTTAGCGGCGACGACCTGGCCTTTGCCGACCAGCGCGTGGCATCGCTGCGCCTGAACGCCGGGATCAGGGGTATCGAAGATCCGGCCCTGGACGTGAGCCTGGAACTGGAGCGTCTCAACGCCGCCGGTCAGCGCTTCAGTGAGATCTCCCTGAGCCTCGAAGGGTTATTGTCCGCCCATCGTCTGACCCTGGCGGCCCAGGCCGGCCGAGGCATGCCCCTCTCCCGGGCGGCGCTGACCCTCGAGGGCGGCCTGGACGGCCCTCGTGAGCGCTATCGCGGTGAGCTCTTGCCGCTGGAGGTCGATACCGAGTTCGGCGACATCCGCCTGGCCCAGCCGCTGGCCTTCGAGGCCAACCTGCCCGCCGGCAGCGCCGCCGTGCAGCCCTTCTGCCTGCGCCGCGAGCAGGGCGGCGAACTGTGCCTGAGCGAACCGCTCGAGGCCTCCGCGGACAACGGGCGAGCCGCCCTGACCCTGCGCGAGCTGCCCATGTCGCTTCTCGAAGAGTGGGTGCCGGAGGAGTGGACCCTGGAGGGCGAGAATGAGCTCGGCCTGGTGGCCGAATGGCAGCAGGGCGGCAGCGCCTGGCAGGCCGACCTGCGCCTGGTCAGCGACCTGGCCCTGCAAGGGCTCGACGCCTACGGACAGCCATGGTCGCTGCCGGCCTCTCGTCTCTCGGCCCAGGTCACGGCCACCCCGTCCCGTGCCGAGGTCGACCTCGACCTGACGCTGGCCGAGGCGGGACGCATCGGCCTGGTGCTGGCCATCGACGACCCGGTGGGCGACGGCCGACTCGATGGCCGCCTGAGCCTGGACGACCTGCGCCTGGACAGGTACCGCGCCCTGGTGGCGGGCATGGAGACCCTGGAGGGTCGTCTCGACGGCCAGGTGGCCATCACCGGCACCACCCAGACCCCCGCGCTGGATGGCCGCATCGGCTTGACTGGTTTGCGCCTGCGCGGTGCGGATATCCCCCTGGAGGTCCGCGACGGAGAGATCACCGTAGAGCTCGCCGGCAACCAGGGGCGCATCGAGGGCTTCGTCGCCGCCGAGGAGGGGCGCCTGGCCATTCGCGGCGATGCCGCCTGGCCCAGCGCCGACGACTGGCGCATCAACATCGCTTTGGATGGCCGCGACCAGCCGCTGCTGGCGGTGCTGCCGGCCTTCGGTCGCCTGCGCTTGGCGCCGGACATGAACGTGGTGATCACACCGGCACTGCTGCAGGTGCGTGGTGAGGTGCGAGTGCCCTGGGCGCGCCTCGAGGTGGGCGAATTGCCGCCGTCCGCAATGGCGCCGAGCCCGGACGAGATCATCATTACCCGCCGCGACGAGGAGCGCGCCCGACGCCAGGCCGAACGTGCCGCCGACGTGGCCGACGACGCGCCCGGTACCGATGCCGTCCAGGCCCTGGCCCAGGCCGGCATGGTGGTGGATGTCCAGATGGAGCTGCGCCTTGGGCCGGACATGCAGCTGTCGGCCTACGGCCTGGAGTCTGGCCTGGCCGGCACCCTGGAGGTGCGCCAGCGAAGCGGGCCGGTGCAGCTGTTCGGCGACGTCAGCCTGATCGACGGCCGCTTCCGCGCCTACGGCCAGGACCTGCTGATTCGCGAGGGGCAGCTGCTGTTCAGCGGCCCGCCGGACCAGCCCCTGCTCAACTTCGAGGCGGTGCGCAATCCCAATGTCACCCAGGACGGGGTGGTCGCGGGTCTGCGCGTCACCGGGACCGCCGCCGAGCCACAGCTGCGGGTCTTCTCCGAGCCGGCCATGGACGAGGCACGAGCGCTCTCCTACCTGCTGCGAGGCCGCGCCCCGGACGACAGCGATACCGGTGGGGCCCTGACCCAGGCGTTGATCGGCCTGACCCTGGGGCAGACCGGCGGCGCCGTGGGCGCCATCGGCGAGGCCTTCGGGGTGTCCGACGTGGCCCTCGAAACAGCCGGCATCGGCGATGAGAGCCAGGTGGTGGTAAGCGGTCAGCTCACCGAGGACCTGCGCATCAGCTACGGCGTCGGGGTGTTCTCGCCGATCGCCGAGCTGACGCTGCGCTATACCCTGTGGCGTAATCTCTACCTGCAGGCGGTCTCCGGGGCGGCCCAGGCGGTTGACCTGGTCTACGCCTTCAGTCGCCCCGGCAAGCCGCCAAGGATTACCGAATGAATGACAACAACCCGCGGAGGGAATGCAACATGGCGATGGAAACCTGTGTACTGGGCGGCGGCTGCTTCTGGTGCCTGGACACCAGCTTTCGACTGGTAGAGGGGGTGGAGCAGGTGGTGTGCGGCTATGCCGGAGGACATGATCCGGCGCCGCGCTACGAAGCGGTTTGTCGCGGCGCCACCGGCCATGCCGAGGTCGTCGAGCTGACCTATGACCCGGCGGTGATCGGCTTTCGCGACCTGCTGACGATCTTCTTTGCCCTGCACGATCCCACCACACTCAACCGGCAGGGTAACGACGTGGGCACCCAGTATCGCTCGGCCATCTTCACCCTGAATGAGACTCAGGCGAGGGAGGCTCGGGAGGTGATTGCCGAGCTGGAAGACGACTATTCGGCACCCATCGTCACCGAAGTGGCGCCCCTGGAGGCGTTTCATCCCGCCGAGGAGTATCACCAGGACTACTTCACGAAGAACCCCGGCAACGCCTACTGCCAGTTCGTGATTCCCCCCAAGCGCCAGAAGCTTATCCAGCGCTTCGCCGACCGGCTGAAGGGGTGAAGCGATTCTCTCGCCGCCGTCAGCGGCCAGGCGGTTCGCTCTCGGCGGGCAGTCGACGGGGCTGACCGGAGAAGGTCGGCGCCCAGTCCTCGAGCTGGCGGGCGACCCGTCGCGACAGCCAGGAGCGCCACAGGCCGTCGCGCCACTCCATGAACCCCACATGGCCGCCGTGACGGGCGAGCTCCACTCGCACCGATTCGCCGGGGAGCGGCAGTCTGTCGAACAGGCTTGGCGGCATGAAGGGATCGTCCTCGGCGTGGAGGATCAGGGTGGGCAGCTCCAGGTCGCCCAGCCAGCGCCCAGCGGAGGCACGGCGATAGTAGTCCGCGGCATCGCGAAAGCCGTGAAGCGGCGCGGTGACGATGTCGTCGTAATCCCGCAGTGTGCCCAGCCCATCGAGCCGCTCGGCGCTGAGATCCAGCGGCAGGTCGCACAGCCGACGGGCCGTCTTGGCCTTGAGCGAGGCAAGCAGGTGGCGCTGATAGACTCGTGCGAAGCCCTGCTGTAGACAGTCCGCACTGGCCGACAGGTCCAGCGGGGCGCTGATGGCGATGGCACCGGCCAGATCCAGGCCGTCGCCGCCCTGTTCTGCCACCAGCTTGACCAGCATGTTGGCGCCCAGCGAGACCCCTGCGGCCACCTTCAAGGCGCGCGGGTAGCGCTGGGCCAGCTGGCCGATCAGCCAGTAGGCGTCGGCGGTATCACCGCTATGGTAGGCACGGGGCAGTCGGTTGGGTGAGCGACCGCAGCCGCGGAAGTGCATCAGCACCGCCCGCCAGCCCAGGGTGTCGGCAGTGGCCAGCAATTCCCGGGAGTAGGGGGAATCGAAGGAGCCCTCGAGGCCGTGGAAGAGAATGAACAGCGGAGCGGCAGGATCCTCGGGGCCGGGCGTCACCCAGGTGAGCTCCACGAAGTCGCCGTCCGGCAGCGTCAGCGTTTCCCAGCGATGGGGCAGTCGGCGGCGGGGCAGCACTCGAGGCAGCAGGGTCTGGACGTGGCGGTTGGCCAGCCCCGCGGGGGGAACGAAATCGGCGCAATGCAGCTGACCGGTCATGGCGGGCTCACGTTTCCTTAGGAGTGAGGACGTCGGGGCCTGCGGCGGTCACCAGCACGTTGTCCTCGATGCGGATGCCGCCGTGGTCGGCCAACCGCTCGACTCGCTTCCAGTTTACCTCCGCGCGATGGCGATGGGGGTCGAGCAGCATGGGAATGACGTAGAGCCCCGGCTCAATGGTGACCACCATGCCGGCCATCAGTTCCCGGGTCAGGCGCAGCGCCGGGTGCTCGACGGGAGGCTGCAGCGGTTGACCGTTGGCGTCGACGAGACCGGCCACGTCGTGCACCTGCACGCCGAGCAGGTGGCCGAGCCCGTGGGGACAGAAGACGCGGGTGAGGCCGCTCTCCAGCACCGCCTCGGTGGAGGCGTTGACCAGCCGCTGCTCGACCAGCAGCGCTGCGAGACCTTCATGCATGCGTCGGTGCAGGGCCGCGAAGTCGACGCCGGGGGCGAGATCGGCGATCAGGCGTTGCTGCAGCGATGTGACGCCCTCGATCAGCGGCGTGAACTCCCCCGCTGAATCGGGACCCGAACAGGTGCGAGTGATATCGGCGCAGTAGCCGCGGTGGCGGACGCCGGCATCCAGCAGGAGGCTGCGGCGTTTCTCGGGGGCCACCGTGTCGTAATGCTGATAGTGAAGCACGCCGCCGTGGGCGTTGAGCCCGACGATGTTCGGGTAGGGCAACTCGCTCTCCCGTTGTCGGGCACCGCCCAGGTAGGCCAGCTGGATGTCGAGCTCGGCACCGCCCCCTTCAAACACCCTCCGAGCCGCTCGGTGACCGGCCATGGCGCGGCGATTGGCCCTGCGCAGGCAGCTCACCTCGTAATCGCTCTTGGAGACTCTCAGCTCGTTCAGGGCGGCCACCAGGCCGGGCGGGTTGGCCTCGGCCCCCATGGCCTGGGCCACACCGTCAGAGACATCACCCAGCACGGCGAATCGCCCGGGCGGCAGGGCAGGGGGAGCGGATGTTTCGCGCGCCTCGACACGAAAGCGGTCGACCCAGGGCTCTTCGGGCAGGCGGGCGGGCAGATGCCAGAAGTCCGCCGGGGCATGGAAGTAGAGTGTCGGCGACTTGCCGGGGCGCACCAGCAGCCAGCTGCGAGCCAGCTGTGCCTGGCCGGTCCAGTGCACGAAGTGGCCGTAGGCGGCGAAGCTGGCGTGCTGGTCATCGCCAAAGTGCCGAGCCGGATGGCCGCTGTAGAGCAGCACGCCGTCGACCCCATGGGCCGCCAGCGCTTCGCTGTAGCCCTGCATGAGGGTATCCAGGTGGGCGTGCTGCTGGCCTTCACATTCGCTCATGCGGTCTCGAACTCCTTGCTTGGTGGGTGTGCCGAGAGTTCACCTGACGCATTGTAGCCTTCCTTCCGATTTCCGGGCAGGGCAGACAGGACCCGGCTCGGCTGGCATGATGCGCAGCGACGATTCACGGGGGAGAGATGTGATGCTGCGAACATCGCTGATTGGCGCGTTGGCCATGGGGCTGACTCTGGGGCTGGCCGGCCCGCTGCAAGCCGAGGCGCCAGATACCGAGGGTCCCCAATTCGAGGATCCTCGCCACGCTGTGACCTGGCGACGCGAAGAACTCAAGGGAATCGAACGCCTGGTACGCCAGCTGCGCTTCGATCTGGTCAACAACCGTGACGCGCGAGGGGCCGAGCCCCGCCTCGAGGAATTGACCAGACTTGCCAGCGGCGCGCATCTGCTGCCTGCCTTCATCGAGGGTAGCCACGGGCGGGGTTCGGAGGCACGTGCAAGAATATGGGAAGAGTGGGAGGAGTTCGAGGCGGGCTTCTTGGCCCTGGAGGAGAGGGTCGCGGCCCTGCGCGAGGCCGCCGAGGCGGAGGATTACCGCCTGGCGACCCGGGAACTTTCCGATCTCAGCCTGACCTGCCGCAGCTGCCACCGGCGCTATCGCTACTAGCCGGCCGGGGAGAGGGCCTCGATAAGATAGAGGGCCTCGATCTGGTCTAGACCGTAGATGCTGCACTCCAGATCCTTGACCCGACCATCCGCCAGTCCATAGATCCAGCCGTGCACCGACACCTCCTGGCCACGCTGCCAGGCGTGCTGGATGATCTTGGTGCGAGCCAGGTTCATCACCTGTGCCTCGACGTTGAGCTCGCAGATGCGATCCACCTGCTCGTTAGTGGGGAGCGAGACGAGAGCGTCGCGATGACGGCTGTAGAGCTCCCGCACCGAGTGGAGCCAGATATCCACCATGCCGTTGTCGCCGCCGACGACTGCCGCTCGAACCCCTCCGCAGCCGTAGTGGCCCACCACCATGACATGACGTACACCCAGCACCTCGATGGCATATTGCAGCACCGAGAGGGCGTTGAGGTCGTTGTGGTGAACCAGGTTGGCCACGTTGCGGTGCACGAAGACCTCGCCGGGCGGCAACGAGATGATCTGGTTGGCCGGCACACGGCTATCGGAACAGCCGATCCATAGATAGTCGGGGTTCTGCTGCCGAGAGAGACGCTCGAAGAACGCCGGGTCGTCGCGGCAGACCTTCTCGGCCCAGACGCGGTTGTTCTCCAGCAGGCCTTCGATTTCATTCTTCATGACGTGACGCTCGTATCAAGGGTGGGACGGGAGGCCGCAGGATCATTGGCGATGGTTTTTACCCGGTCAGCCCGCCCCGGGTCAAATCGCCGCCTGCCGGTGCACGGGGGCGACTGCTATCATGGCGGCACGACGAACCGGGCCTTGCCCCCAGCAACAGGAGAACTTTGTGTCCGAGAATACCGAATCCCGTTACGACTGGGACCTCTTCGTGATCGGCGCCGGCTCCGGCGGCGTGCGTGCGGCTCGCACCGCGGCGGCGACGGGCGCCAGGGTCGCCGTGGCCGAGGACCGCTATCTCGGCGGCACCTGCGTGAACGTGGGTTGCGTGCCCAAGAAGCTCTACTCCTATGCCGCCCATTTCCCTGACGCCTTCGAGGATGCCGGGGGCTTCGGTTGGCAGCTGTCCGAGGCCCCGCGATTCGACTGGGCGACCCTGCGCGACAACAAGACTGGCGAGATCAAGCGCCTCAACGGCATCTATGGTCGTCTGCTGGAGGGGGCCGGGGTACGCCTGGTTCAAGGCCGAGCGTGCATCCTCGACCCGCACACCGTCGAGGTGGCCGGCGAGACCTTCAGCGCCGAGCGAATTCTGGTGGCGGTGGGCGGATGGCCATGGGTGCCGGAGTTTCCGGGCAGCGAGTTGACCCTGACCTCCAACGAGGTGTTCGATCTGGACACCTTCCCCGAGCGCTTCCTGGTGCTGGGCGGTGGCTACATCGCCGTGGAGTTCGCCAGCATCTTCAACGGCCTGGGCAGCCAGACCCACCTGATCTATCGCGGCGATCTCTTCCTGCGCGGTTTCGACCAGCAGGTGCGCGAATTCACTCGTGACCAGATGGCCGCCAAGGGTGTCAAGCTGCACTTCGAGACCAACATCGAGCGCATCGATCAGCGCGAGAGCGGGTTGGCGGTGACGCTGACCGACGGTGAAGTGCTCGAGGTGGATGCCGTCCTGGCCGCCACGGGACGCCGCCCGCATCTCGAGGGTCTCGGCCTTGACGCCATGGGGGTAGAGCTCACCGACAGCGGCCATGTGAAGGTCAACGACCGCTTCGAGACATCGCTACCCTCCATCCTGGCGCTGGGCGACGTGTCCGGCGGCCCCGAGCTGACCCCGGTGGCCCTGGCCGAGGCGATGCACCTGGTGGCCCACCACTTCGGCGATACCCCGCCGGCCGCGCCGCTGGACTACCGCAACATTGCCACCGCGGTGTTCTGCCACCCCAACATCGGCACCGTGGGGCTTTCCGAGGAGGAGGCTCGTGAGCAATGTGGCGATATCCGTGTCTATGTCACTGATTTCCGACCCATGAAGCACACCCTGTCGGGGAGCCAGGAGCGCTGCCTGATGAAGCTGGTTGTGGACGACGCCAGCGATGTGGTGGTGGGCGCCCACATGGTGGGCGAGGAGGCCGGTGAGGTGATCCAGGGCATCGCCATTGCCGTTCGTGCCGGCTTAACCAAGGCCGATTTCGACGCCACCATAGGCATCCATCCCACCGGCGCCGAGGAGTTCGTTACCCTGCGCACGCCGACGCGTCGTTGAGCGGCCCACTCCATCCTGCCCCCAGTTGTCGGGTCACCCAGGTGTGGCCCGACCCTGCTTCGGCACCCGCCCATTCGGCAGGGTATGGACTAGAATGAGCGGGAGGAGGGCGGTGCAGTCAAAAAGGCACGGTCCTCCGGCCTGCAGCAGACGGTTTCTCTGGTGAGTGAGGCCATGCCATAATTTTTTATTATGGTTGAGGCTTGGTTAAATAACCTAGAATTTGAAATATTACCCATCGCTGGTATCATATTTCACAAATTCGCACAGCGAACCTGACCATGACGACAACTTCCGAACCCTTCACTCCCTCCTCCGACCTTGCCCGCCCAACAGTGGCGGACGCCGTGGTCGGCGCTGAAAGTTCATCGCTGTTCATTCGCAAGCCCAACCCCGATGACGGCTGGGGTATCTATGAGCTGGTCAAGTCCTGTCCCCCGCTGGATGTCAACTCCGCCTATGCCTATCTGTTGTTGGCGACCCAGTTCCGCGACAGCTGTGCAGTGGCTACCAACGAAGAGGGGGAGGTCGTCGGCTTCGTCTCCGGCTATGTGAAGAGCAACTCACCGGACACCTATTTTCTGTGGCAGGTAGCGGTGGGCGAGAAGGCCCGCGGCACCGGCCTGGCCCGGCGACTGGTCGAGGCCGTCATGTCGCGACCCGAACTGGCCGAGGTGCATCACCTCGAGACCACCATCACGCCTGACAACCAGGCCTCCTGGGGGCTGTTCCGTCGCCTTGCCGGCCGCTGGCAGGCGCCCCTCAACAGCCGCGAATACTTCTCCACCGACCAGCTGGGTGGAGAACACGATCCCGAGAACCTGGTGCGCATTGGGCCATTCCAGACCGATCGCATCTGAGCCTGTCCATCGAACTTGAAGTACCGTTCCGATAACGATCTCCAGCCGGGCCTGGACACACTCGAAGAGAGCGCCAGGCAGGCCATGAGGTGATAATCTGGATCGACTGCCCTCGCGGGCTGTGCCACGGGCGGGTCTGGCGACCCCCCTCAAGACGACAACTATCGGAGTTAATCCATGATCGTTCGCAATCTCGATGAGTGCCGCAAGACCGACCGCCTGGTCAAGGCCGAGAACGGCAACTGGGACAGCACTCGACTGAGCCTGGCCGACGACGGCGGCAACTGCTCTTTTCATATTACTCGTATCTACGAAGGCACCGAGACCCATATCCACTACAAGCACCACTTCGAGGCGGTATTCTGCATCGAAGGTGAAGGAGAAGTGGAGACCCTGGCCGACGGCAAGATCTGGCCCATCAAGCCGGGCGACATCTACATCCTCGACCAGCACGATGAGCATCTGCTGCGTGCCAGCAAGACCATGCACCTGGCCTGTGTATTCACGCCGGGCCTGAGCGGCAAGGAAGTTCACCGCGAAGACGGCTCCTACGCGCCGGCAGAGGCCGACGACAAGAAGCCGCTCTGATCGGTCATCGATCATCCAAACGTTCGACGCCCCCGGCTTCCGTGAGCCGGGGGCGTCGTCGTCAAGGGGTCCGCTCGAAGACGATGGTAATCTCGGCCAGAGTCAATCCGAACTTCTTCATTGCCGTGCGATTGATCAGGCGGCCGTCCGGCTGCAGGAACATCCAGTCGTCCATGGTAAAGGTGATCTCGCGTCCCGAGACCTCAACGGGAAGTCGGTAGGTCATGTTGAAGGCATGGCCGGCCTGACGAGCTTCCACGGGGCCTTCGACGTCATTGGCGCTGCCGATCCAGAGGCCATCATCCTGGCGCTCGAAGGTCCAGACGCGGCGATCTGTTTCACCGTCGTCGTAGAGAAAATGCTCGTCCAGCACCAGGGTGGTGCCGTCATACTCGCCATCGATGTCAACCACGAAGCGTCGCTGTACCTCGCCACTGTAATCCTGGACCATGCCCCAGGCTCGTGTCTGGCCGTCGAAGTACTCGCCTATGTCGAGCGCCGGTGTCGTGTCCGCATAGCGGTCGACGTCGACGCTGCTGCAACCGGCCAGGAGCAGGGCAAACAGGGAGAGCAACAGCGGGTAGAACCGCGACTTTCTATACATTGGCTAATCCTCGTCAAGGATGTGTGGAACTTTTCACCATCCTAGCCCTGGACAAGAGCCAGAACCAGCGGAATCGGCACGACATCAGGGTGGCGCCCCATACTTCGCATAATGTATATTATGTTAAATGGCCATGGTGGCAGCCGTTTCCAGACCGCTTGCCGATATGATTTTCAGCGATTTCCACCGCCCCGGTTGGACAAGCCTGCCGGGGACTCCTTATGATCACCCGACACGCGCCCGCCTCAAGAGATAACCTCGCCTCATGTCACGACGCCTGCTCTCCACCGGTGCCCTCGCGCTTATGGTTCTCTTCAGCACTGGCTGCGCCACTTTCATCGAGCAAGGCGAGCCGGAGCCCGTACTGGCCCCCGACGTGTTTGCCCTGCGCATCGATCGCCTGGAATCCGACCTGATGGCCCGTTGCGACCTGCAGCAGGCTAGTCTCTCTGAAAGCGCTCGTCGTCAGGAGACGCTGGTGGCTGACGTGCGTGAGGTCGGCAGCCTGGTCCGCCACCTGCGAGCCGATGTCGAGCGCCTGGAGCGCAGCGGGAGTGAGCCGGCGGTGGCCGTCCGCGAGTGCGCTGCCGTCGAGAGCGCCATTGGCAGCAAGACAGCGGTTGGCCGCAGCGAATGGATCGGCCTTCCGGACGTGGGCACCTACCTGAAGGCACGCATCGACTCCGGCGCCAACACCTCGTCGCTGTCGGCCCGCGAGATCACCCGATTCGAACGTGACGGCGCCAACTGGGTACGCTTCAAGCTGGGCCTCACCGATGACGACGTGGTAGTGGATGGCGTGCGCGACGAGTGGATCGAGGCGCCGGTCGAACGCCGAGTCCGCATCGTTCAGGCCTCCGGCGAGGGATCTCGACCGGTGGTCAGCCTGATGATGACCCTGGGGCCGATCCGCGAAACCGTGGAGTTTACCCTCAACGATCGTACTCACCTCAACTATCCGGTGCTGCTCGGTCGGCGCTTCCTCATGGATATTACGGTGATCGATGTTGCAGAGACCTACCTGCACGAGCGGCCCGAATTTCCTGGCGGACGCCCGGCCGACGAGGCCGTAGCCGATGAGAATGAACGGGAAGACGAAGAGGGCTGAGGCGCCCTTCCCTCGCCTTATGTCTGCCGCTTTTCCCAAGGAACCTTCAATGTCACGACTGCCCTACTATCTGCTTGTCGGCCTGCTGCTGGTGGGCGGCATCGGCCTCAGCGTGCATCGTCACATCACCCTTGAGGTGCCCTGGTCTCCCGGCGAACAGCGAGAGGTATGGGAGGTCGAGGCGCTGGTCAACTTCACCGCCCAGGACGGCCCGGTGCTGGTCAACATGGCGCTGCCGTCCCATCAGCAGGCTTTCCGGATGCTTACCGAGCACACCGCTTCACCGGGATACGGCCTGGCCTTCCTCGAAGAGAACGGTGGCCGCCGCGCGCAGTGGTCGATTCGCCAGGCATCGGGCAGCCAGCAGCTCTACTACTCAACACAGATGCTGGCGACGCCGGATGCGCGGCCTCCCCAGGTCGAGCCCCCGGAATTGCGTCGCGACATCATCTGGGAGCGCCCCTACGATACCGCCGCGGCCCAGGTCATCGAACGCGCCTGGAACCGCAGTGCCGACGGATTCACCTTCGCTCGGGAGCTGATCCGCGACTTCGGCGACGAACGCCAGGGCGAGAATTCCCGTCTGTTGCTGACCCAGTTCGAGCGGGGCCCGTTACTGGTGCGCCTGCTCAACCAGGCCGGGGTGCCGGCTAGGGAGGTCAGCGGCCTGCTGCTTGAAGATGCGCGCCGCCGCCAGACCCTTAGCCAGTGGGTGCAGGTGTTTGCCGGTGATCGCTGGACCCTCTTTGACCCGATCTCCGGCGAAGAGGGGCGCCCTGATAACTTGCTGCTATGGGAAGCTTCCGGTCAGGCGGTGCTCGAGGTCCAGGGAGGGACCAACTCGCGGGTCACGTTCTCGATGCTAAACCGCAACCAGCCGGCCGCCGCCGCGGTGCGCAGCCAGATGGCCGAGGACACCCTGCTCAACTTCTCCATCCATAGCCTGCCCCTCGAGGATCAGGCGCTCTTCCAGACGATCCTGCTGATCCCCATCGGCGCTCTGGTCGTGGTGCTACTGCGAATCCTGGTGGGCATCAGCACCTCCGGCACCTTCATGCCGGTGCTGATCGCGCTGGCCTTCATTCAGACGACCCTGATTACGGGCCTGGTCGGCTTCCTGCTGATCGTGGCGGTGGGTCTGGTGATCCGCAACTACCTCTCCTACCTCAACCTGCTACTCGTGGCGAGGGTGTCGGCGGTGATCATCACGGTGATCGCTATCATCTCGGTGTTCTCGGTGCTCTCCTACCGATTCGGCCTCAATGCGGGGCTCACCATTACCTTCTTCCCGATGATCATCCTTGCCTGGACCATCGAACGCATGTCGATCCTCTGGGAGGAGGAAGGTCCCAGGGAGGTGCTCATCCAGGGCGGCGGTAGTCTGCTCACCGCGGTAATCGCTTTTCTGGCGATGAACAACCCCTGGGTGCGTCACATCACCTTCAATTTCCTGGGCGTACAGATGATCCTGATGGCGCTGATCCTGCTTCTCGGCAACTACACCGGCTACCGGCTGCTCGAGCTGCGCCGTTTCAAGCCGGTCACCGAGGATTGAGCGCCATGTGGAACTGGACGATGCGAACCTGGACCTCCCCGGCGAAGCTGCGCCTGAAGGGCATCATCGGCATGAACCGGCGCAACATCCGCTACATCGGCCGATACAACAACCGACGTCTCTACCCGCTGGTGGACGACAAGCTCAAGACCAAGCTGCTGGCTCAGGAGTACGGCATCACCTCGCCGGCACTGATTGGCACCGTTGCCACCCAGTTTGGGGTCAAGCACCTGAATGACATACTGCGTGGTCATGCTGGGTTCGTGATCAAGCCGGCCAAGGGTAGTGGCGGCAAGGGAATACTGGTGATCGATCGCGTCGAGAATGATGCCTTCGTCAAGCCCAGTGGCGCCCGGCTGACTCTCCAGGACGTTGAACGTCACGCCTCCAATATCCTCTCGGGCCTCTACTCCCTGGGAGGCTCCCCCGACGTGGCGGTGGTCGAGGCGCTGATCAACTTCGATGAGCGGCTCGCGGAGTACACCTACGAGGGTGTCCCCGATATCCGTGTCATCGTCTTCCTTGGCTACCCGGTGATGGCGATGATGCGCCTCTCCACCGCGGCGTCGGACGGCAAGGCCAACCTGCATCAGGGCGCCGTGGGGGTAGGACTGGATATCGCCACCGGCACCGCCATTCGCGGCGTGCAGTTCGACCGTACCCGCCTTGACCACCCGGATACCGGCCACGAGTTGGCCAGCCTGCATATCCCCGACTGGCACACCCTGCTGCTGCTGGCCGCCGGCTGCTATGAAATGACCGGGCTCGGCTACCTGGGCACCGATGTGGTGCTGGACCGCGACCATGGCCCCATGCTGCTGGAGCTCAATGCACGGCCGGGCCTGGCGATCCAGATGGCCAACGGCGAAGGGCTGCGCCGCCGACTCGACCTGATCGAGCGTCAGCCGTCAGGGGTTTCCCCCGAGGAACGGGTGGCCTTCGCCCAGCACCACTTCGCCCGCCGCAGCGAACTCGAGGCCAGCGCCGGCAGCATCGCGGAGGCCGTGTGACCCCGCTGGTCGGTTCGGGGTCCGGCGCGTAGAATAGCCAGCTCATTTCACCAGTTGATGGTCGTCATGCCAGACTCCCGTGCCCTGCTTGATCAGGCATCGCAGCAGTGCCAGCAGCGCGGTGCGCGCTTCACCCCGATCCGACGGCGCGTGCTGGAAATGATCGCCGAGACGCCAGGCAGCCTGAAAGCCTACGATCTGCTGGATCGCCTGGCCGCGGAGCATGCCGCCGCCCGCCCGCCCACCGTCTACCGCGCTCTGGAATTCCTGATCGACCAGGGCCTGGTGCACCGCATCGAATCGCTCAACGCCTACGTGGCCTGTCCCTGCCCGGAGCACGCCCACGGTTTCCAGCTGCTGATCTGCCGGCTGTGTGGGCGGGTCGAGGAGCTGCATCTGGACGACGTCAACGCCCAACTCTCCCGGCGAGCCCGTGACCTCGGCTTTCGCGTGGAGCGTCAGACCATTGAACTGCTCGGCCACTGCGAAGCGTGTCACGCCGCCCCCTGAGCCGCCCCCAGATTACCGGACCTGCCATGCAAGATACTTTCAAGACCCTGGAACGGGCCGAATGCGATAGCCGCCACCCCCTGACCATGATCCTCGACGCCGCTTGCTTCAATGCCGACGGCTTGATCCCTGCCATCGCCCAGCAGCACGACTCGGGGGAAGTCCTGATGATGGCCTGGATGAATCGTGAGGCGCTGGAGGAGACCCTACGCACCGGCCGCGTCTGCTACTGGTCGCGCTCGCGCGGCAAGCTGTGGCGCAAGGGGGAGAGTTCCGGCCAGCAGCAGCACCTCGCTGCCGCCGCGCTGGACTGCGACGGCGACACCCTGCTGCTGCAGGTGGACCAGACAGGACCGGCCTGCCATTCCGGCCGTCGCAGCTGTTTCTATGTGGCCCTGGAGGGTGACGAGGCGAGGATTACCACGGCCCCGCTGATTGACCCCGATACCCTCTACGGCAAGGCCTGAGATGCCGTGCCTCGCCGCCTGGCTGGCTAGGTTGCTGCGCGCCCTGCGTCGCGGCGTCGGCTGGCTGATGATCGGCCTGGTCAAGGTCTATCAGGTCACGTTGAGCCCGCTACTCGGCCCCCGCTGTCGCTACTGGCCAAGCTGCTCGAGCTATACGGTGGAGGCGATCGATGTGCATGGCCCGCTCAGGGGCGGCTGGATGGCGATACGCCGAATCTCTCGCTGTCACCCCGGCTGCGAGGGCGGGATCGACCCGGTGCCTGGTGGGCCCAGCGAGCAGCTTTGCCGAGAGGACCCTGAACTCGACGAGCACTTTCGACCGCGGGAACCGGAAGGCACCCGCGACAAGCCTTAAGGGCTCAGGCGGCTTCCTGCTCGGCCACCTCGTAGATGCGCTTGAGCATGGCGTTCAAACCGTTGCTGCGCGTCGGCGACAGGTGCTTGTCGAGCCCGAGGTCCGCGAGGAAGTGCGGGCTGGTGCTTCGAATCTCGGCGGCGGTCCGGTCGCTGTAAATGCGCATCAGCACGGCGATCAGCCCGGAGACGATGGCAGCATCGGAAACGGCGTCGAAGTGGATCCGCTCGCCGTCGCGGCGATGGTTCATCCAGACATTGGATTGGCAGCCCTGGATCTTGAGATCGTCGCTCTTCAGCTCGTCGGGGAAGTCCGGCAGCGCCTTGCCCATGTCGATGATGTACTGATAGCGATCCATCCAGTTGTCGAATATCTCGAACTCTTCGCGCAGCGCCTGTTGCGCCTGCTCCGCGGTGGCTTCGGTCGTCATGGGGTCTCCTTCTGGTCGATGCAGCGATTATACCGGCTCGCTGCCGTGCGCGTCCGCTACTGTCGCCAGGCGATGTAGCGATTGCTGGCGATGCCAGGCCTCATCCTCGGCGTGCAGGTAGCGGGAGGTGGTGTCCAGACGCGAATGGCGTGCGGTGGCGGCCAGATAGCGCAGTTCCACCCCGGCCTGGGCCTGATGGGTCAGCGCCGTATGCCGTAGCCAATGGGGCGTTGCGATGCGCAGGCGCATGGCCCAAAGACGGCCGCCCTCCCCCAGCTCGGCGTCAATCGCTTCGGCGGCCTCCCGAAAGCTGTCGCGGATCAACCGATAGAGACGGTTGTCGCCCAGGCCGCGCCGACCATCCAGGGCGCGCACAAGAGACGTGGCATCGTCCGGCTGCGGCTCCGCGGCAAGTCCCAGGGCCAGGCGCCACTCCGTCAGCAGTGCGACCATCTCCGGCGGCACCGGAATCACCGCCAGCTTGTCACCCTTACCGGTCACCCGCCACCACCAGCGCCCCTCGCGCCGATGGAAATCCCCCATCCGCGCAGCCGTCATCTCGCCAATCCGCGGAGCCAGCAGGTAGGCGAAGCCGAACACCAGCCGACGGCGCTGCTGCTCGAAGCGCTCGCGCGGCGACGGCCTCTCCTCCGCTGGCCGGTCGAGCCCGCGGTTCAGCCAGGACCAGAACCACTCCCAGAGTGGGCGCTCCAGGTAGCGCTCGATGCCGCCCTGACGGTTGTCAAGGCGCCGCCGCTTGTCGCGCATCAGCCTGAACGGGTTGTGGGCCACCCACCCTGCCTCGACCAGCCAGGCAAACATTCCCTGCAGGATCACCAGGCTCTGGCGGCGACTCGCGGGCGCCAGTGGCCCCCGAAAGGGGCGCCAATCATCGGCGTGGCGAGGCCTGGATGGCCCTATCCAGCGCTCCCGAGGCCGAGGGTCGGCCAGGAAGGCCTCGAAGGCGTCCAGGTGGTCGCGCCTCGCGTCCCCCAGGCCCAGACCCTGGTCTGCCAGCCAGAGCAGCAGGCGCTCGGCCTCGCGCCGGTAGGCGCGCTGGGTCTGGTGGCTCGCTCGGTACTCAGCGAGCCACCGCCCTACCGCTTCCACGTCGCTGCCGGCGGCGATACGGCTGCCTTGCCGCGCGGTGTCGGCAGGCAGCGTTTCTGCCGAGAGGCGCTCCAGCGATTGGTCCGCCTTGTGACGCTTTAACTTATCCATGATTTCCCTGGTTTTTCCCTCTGCCGCTTGCCTGCCGGTCAGTATCGCGCGGCGCATCGAATAAAATCAAGATAAGCCGCGTAATCTTGATTTTATTAACCATTTCATAGTGTAAATTACGTATTACGTAAAATGTAATATTCTTCCTTTTCGCCTTTCCACGCGCTATGCTGCGCACTCAACGGCGGCGTCGGGACGCTCAACCTCCCGCCGTCCTGCATCGAGCAAGGAGAGGCGTGATGGCGCGCAGCGGTGTGCAGTTCGAGGACGTGCAGCGGGCGATCGATGACCTGCTGTCGCGGGGTGAGACGCCCAGCGTGCAGAAGGTGCGTGAAGTGCTGGGCACCGGCAGTTTCACCACCATCAGCGATCACCTTCGGGAATGGCGTACCCGGCGCGAGGAGAACCGCGACGTGCCCCCGCCCCGCGGCATGCCGGGCGTGCTTCAGGAGTTGGCCGAAGGGCTGTGGCACAAGGCTCAGGAGAGCGCCAACGAGACGCTGGGCCATTACCGCGAGGAAGCGGACCGCCGCGTCGAAGAGGCCGAGGTGCGAGTCGCCGAGGCGCGACGCCAGGCCGAGGATACCCAGCAGAGGGAGTCCGCCCTGGCTGCTCATCTGGCCTCGACCGAGCAGCGCCTGGAGGAGCGCAACACGGCACTGGCGCGTGGTGAGGCGCAGCGCGAGCAGCTCGACGAGAAGATCCAGCGTCTGGAGACTCGACACGCCGAGCTGGAGGGGCTGCTGACACGCATCCGCGGCGAGATGTCCCAGCAGGCCCTTGAACATCAGCAGGCCGTGAGTGCCCTGGAGACCCGGCAGCGGGAGCGCCTGACCAGGGAAGAGCAGCGCCACGAGAGCGCCGAGGCGCGGCTGATGGGGCTGCTGGACGAGGCGCGACAGGAGCGTCAGGCCGGCGAGAAGTCCGCCGCGGAGCGGGAGAAGCAGCTCGGTGTGCGCGTGGAGCGCCTGGAGCGGCAACTCCTGGACGCCCGAGGAAAGCTCGCCGAAGAGGAGAAGCACCACCGGGAAGCCGATTGGGCGCGTCGCCAGGCCGAGACGCTGGCCGATACCCGCCAGCATGAGCAGGCCCTGCTGCAGGCTCGCATCGATGAACAGAAGCGTCTGCTCGAGGAGCAGGCCCGCCGTCTGCGCGACCTGGAGCGGCAGCTGCATCGCTGCCTGTGGCAGACCCCGCCGGTGCCTGAAGTCGACGAGGAGGCCGAGAACGACGAAGGCCCCGCTGTCGCGGAGCCTTCAGAGGAAAGATGATGCTTGGCTGGCGGAAAAAAGCCGGCCATACGACTTATCTGTAGTAGGCGTTGGTGGTATCCGTATGGTCAGTCACGTCGCGGATGCCTGCCAGCTCCGGAATGCGCTCCATCAGCGTCTTCTCGACGCCATCCTTGAGCGTCAGGTCCACCGCCGCGCAGCCCTGGCAGCCGCCGCCGAATGCCAGCACCGCCACCTGCTCCTCGGTGAGCTGCACCAGCTTGATCTCGCCACCGTGCGCGGCGAGGCCGGGATTGATCTCACTGTAGAGGATGTAGTTGATGCGATCCTCCATCGGGCTGTCGGCGTTGACCTTGGGCATCTTGGCGTTGGGCGCCTTGATGGTCAGCTGCCCCCCCATACGATCCTTGTTGAAGTCGACCACCGCCTCCTCGAGAAACGGCAGGCTGTTCTTGTCCAGGTGGACCGAGAGCTTGGGCAGCTCGAGGCGCTCGTCGGTAGGCTCTTCCTCACCGGGCCGGCAGTAGGCCAGGCAGGTCTCGGCATAGGGGGTGCCGGGCTGGGTGATGAAGATGCGCACGGCGATGCCCTCGACGTTCTGCTTCTCGAGCAGCTCGGCGAGGTATTCCTGGGCGCTGTCGGTGATCTGAATGGGTGTGCTCATTAGGTTCTCGCTGGTCGGGCTGCGGCCGGTGGACACTTCTCGGCAGGCCGCGCATCAGGGATTGGCTACCCACTATGGTAAGGCAGCGAACCAGAACTGACAATCCCGAGTGAATTAGTCGGTCTTTGTGTCGGAGCCTGCCCCTGAGCAGCGCCTTTTGGTAACATGTTGCCATTTGTGGCCGCCCCTGATTGCAGGAATCGCTGCAACAGGCTGAAGACGCCCCGAGACGTCCCGGCGCCCCTGCCCCTGGATGCGAATTTCGCTGGAGACAAGACCTGCCCATGGCCCCCCTTCCCACCGCCCTGACCGCCACCCTGATCGACAGCCTCAATGAGCGGATTCTCATGCTCGATGGAGGCATGGGCACCATGCTTCAGAATGCCGGTCTGTCCGAAGCCGATTTTCGTGGTGACCGCTTCATCGATTGGCCTTCCGACCTCAAGGGAAACAACGACCTGCTGGTGCTTTCCTGTCCCGAGCTGGTAACGCGCATTCATCGCGAGTACCTCGAGGCCGGCGCCGACATCGTCGAGACCAACACCTTCAACAGCACCCGCCTTTCCCAGGCCGATTACGGCATGGAAGCGCTGGTGGTCGAGCTCAACCGCGAGGCCGCCCGCCTGGCCCGGCTGGCGTGTGATGCCGTAGCCGCGGAAACCGGCGTGCCGCGCTACGTGGCCGGAGTGCTGGGCCCCACCTCGCGCACCGCTTCGCTCTCACCGGATGTCAACGACCCGTCAAAACGCAACGTCACCTTCGATGCGCTGCGCGAGAACTACTATGAGGCCGCCGAAGCGCTGATCGAGGGTGGCAGCGACCTGATCCTGATCGAGACCATCTTCGATACTCTCAACGCCAAGGCGGCGATCTATGCCCTGGAGGAACTGTTCGAGGACCGGGGCGAGCGGCTCCCGGTGATGATCTCCGGCACCATTACCGACGCCTCTGGCCGCACCCTGTCCGGCCAGACCACCGAGGCGTTCTGGAACTCGGTCCGTCACGCTCGTCCTCTCAGCGTCGGCCTCAACTGTGCCCTGGGGGCCGAGGAGCTGCGACCCTATGTGGTAGAGCTGTCCACCAAGGCGGATACCTTCGTCTCCGCCCACCCCAATGCCGGCCTGCCCAACGAGTTCGGCGAGTACGATCAGACCCCCGAGGAGATGGCGGCCATCGTCGGCGAGTTCGCCCAGAGCGGCCTGGTCAATATCATCGGCGGCTGCTGCGGGAGCACACCGGAACACATCGCGGCCATCCATCGGGCGATTCGCGGCCTGTCGCCGCGCCGGGTCCCTGAGATCCCGAGAGCCTGTCGCCTGTCGGGCCTTGAGCCCTTCAACATGGGAGTCGACTCGCTGTTCGTCAACGTCGGCGAGCGCACCAACGTCACCGGCTCTGCACGCTTCAAGCGATTGATCGTGGATGAGGATTACACCACCGCGCTGGAGGTGGCCCTCGAACAGGTGGAGAACGGCGCTCAGGTCATCGACATCAACATGGATGAAGGCATGCTGGAGTCCCAGGAGGCGATGGTGCGCTTCCTGAACCTGATCGCCGGCGAGCCCGATATCGCCCGGGTGCCGATCATGATCGACTCCTCCAAGTGGGAGATCATCGAGGCGGGGCTGAAGTGCGTACAGGGCAAGGCGGTGGTCAACTCGATCTCCATGAAGGAGGGCGAGGAGGCCTTCCGTGAGCAGGCGACCATCTGCCGTCGCCACGGCGCCGCCGTGGTGGTCATGGCCTTCGATGAGGCTGGCCAGGCGGACACCTTCGCGCGCAAGACCGAGATCTGCCAGAGAGCCTACCGGCTGCTGGTGGACGAGATCGGCTTTCCGGCGGAAGACATCATCTTCGATCCCAACATCTTCGCCATTGCCACCGGCATCGAGGAGCACGACAACTACGCGGTGGACTTCATCGATGCCACTCGCTGGATTCGCGAGCATCTCCCCTATGCCCTGGTCTCGGGGGGAGTGTCCAACGTCTCCTTCTCCTTCCGCGGCAACAACCCGGTACGCGAGGCGATCCATTCGGTATTTCTCTACCACGCCATCCGCGCGGGTCTGAGCATGGGCATCGTCAACGCCGGCCAGCTGGCGGTCTACGACGACCTGCCGGAGGAGCTGCGCGAAGCGGTCGAGGACGTGGTGCTCAATCGCCGCAGCGACAGCACCGAGCGACTGGTGGACCTCGCCGGCAAGTACAAGGGCGATGGCTCGGGGCCGGCCAGGAAGGAGGACCTGGAATGGCGCACCTGGCCGGTCAACAAGCGCATCGAGCATGCCCTGGTCAAGGGAGTCACGGTCTACATCGAGGAGGACACCGAGGAGGCCCGCGCCGCTGCGACCCGCCCCATCGAGGTGATCGAAGGACCGCTGATGGACGGCATGAACGTGGTCGGCGATCTGTTCGGCGCCGGCAAGATGTTCCTGCCCCAGGTGGTCAAGTCTGCCCGGGTCATGAAGCAGGCAGTGGCCTACTTGATTCCCTATATCGAAGCAGAGAAGAGCGAGCTCGCCTCAGAAGATCAGCAGGCCAAGGGCAAGATCGTCATGGCCACGGTGAAGGGCGACGTTCACGATATCGGCAAGAACATCGTCGGCGTGGTCCTGCAGTGCAATAACTACGAGGTGATCGACCTCGGCGTGATGGTGCCGGCCGAGAAGATCCTGCAGACCGCCCGCGAGGTCAACGCCGACATCATCGGCCTCTCCGGCCTGATCACCCCGTCACTGGACGAGATGGTACACGTGGCCAAGGAGATGCAGCGCCAGGGCTTCCATCTGCCGCTGCTGATCGGCGGTGCCACCACCTCCAAGGCCCATACCGCGGTAAAGATCGAGCCCGGCTATGAGCATCCGGTGATCTATGTCACCGACGCCTCCCGCGCCGTGGGCGTGGCCGGCAAGCTGCTCTCTCCCGGTCTCAAGGAGGCCTATGTGGCGGAGATTCGCGGCGAGTACGAGCAGGTCCGGGAGCGTAATGCCAAGCGTCGCCCCAAGGCCGCCGATCTCAGCTATGCCCAGGCCCGTGCGCGCAAGTTCGTCATCGACTGGACAAGCTATACCCCGCCCCGGCCGGCCTTCACCGGCCTCCAGGTGTTCGAGGACTATGACCTCGCCGAACTGGTGGAGCGCATCGACTGGACCCCCTTCTTCATGAGCTGGCAGCTGGCGGGCAAGTATCCGAAGATCCTCGACGATAAGGTGGTCGGCGAAGCGGCACGCCACCTGTTCGATGATGCTCAGGCGATGCTGCGCAAACTGATCGACGAGAAGCGCGTCCAGGCCCGCGGGGTGATCGGCCTGTGGCCGGCCAACAGCATCGACGACGACGTCATCGAGGTCTATGCCGACGAATCGCGACAGGAAGTGATCGAACGGCTGCACCACATTCGCCAGCAGTCGACGAAGAATCGCGACGGGGTCTGCTACAGCCTGGCCGATTTCATCGCGCCCAGGGAGAGCGGCAAGCCCGACTGGATCGGCGGCTTTGCCGTCACCGCTGGCCATGGCGTCGAGGAACTGGCCGAGCACTACAAGGCCGCTGGAGACGACTATAACGCTATCCTCGTTCAGGCCCTGACCGATCGCCTCGCCGAGGCCTTCGCAGAGCGGATGCATGAACGGGTACGCAAGGAGTCCTGGGGCTATGTGCCCAGAGAGTCTCTGGACAACGACGCACTGATCGCCGAGAAATATCAGGGCATCCGCCCTGCTCCCGGCTACCCGGCCTGCCCGGATCATACCGAGAAGGCCACCCTGTTCCGCCTGCTCGACGCCGAGACCAACACCGGCCTGACCCTCACCGAGAGCTTCGCCATGTGGCCGGCGGCGGCGGTGGCCGGATGGTACTTCTCGCATCCGCAGTCGAAGTACTTCTCGATAGGCAAGATCACCCGGGATCAGGTCGAAGCGCTGGCAGAGCGCAAGGGCATGACGCTGAAGGAGATAGAGCGCTGGCTCTCGCCCGTGCTCTCCTACGACCCGGCCTGATCGGCCGCGCCAGATGCCAGAGGGCCCGCCGTGCGGGCCCGGACTCGACGGACGCTCATGCTGCTGCCCGACCCCACTCGACGCCAGACGATCCTGCGTCTCGCCCTGCCGATCATCGCCGGCATGCTCTCCCAGAGCCTGATCAACCTGATCGATGCGGCCATGGTGGGGTCCCTGGGCGAGGTGGCGCTGGCCGGTGTCGGCATCGGCGGCTATGCGATGTTCCTGATCACCGCCCTGGTGTTCGGGCTCTCCTCCGGTGTCCAGGCCCAGACCGCCCGTCGCCACGGCGAGGAAGCCTGGGATCGCCGCGCCGTGCCCTTGAATGCCGGCCTGGTGATCGCCCTCCTCTTGTCTCTGCCCATCACGGTGCTCTGCCTGTGGCAGGCACCGCGCCTGCTGGGGCTGATCAATCAGGATCCCTCGGTGAACACGGTGGCAGTGGAGTACTTCCGCTGGCGGGTGCTCTCTCTCGTTGCCGTGGCGATGATCTTCTGTTTTCGCGGCTACTGGAACGGCATCCAGCAGACCGGCATCTACCTGCGCATCATTCTGATGATGCACGCCATCAACGTGGCGGCTAGCCTGGCGCTGATATTCGGTTACCTGGGACTGCCCGCCATGGGAGCTGCCGGCGCCGGTGCCGGTACCAGCCTGTCGCTATTCGCCGGCCTCGCCATCTGGGCAGTGCTCAGCGCCCGCCACGCCCGTGGCAGCGGCTTTCTGGCCGGGCTGCCGCGGCGCTTCACCTTCGTGACCACCCTGCGCCTGGCGACTCCACACTCCTTCCAGCAGCTGTGGTTCGCTGCCGGCTACGCCGTGCTGTTCTGGATCCTCGGCCAGATCGACACCTCGAGCGTCGCCGTGGGGCATGTCCTGGTCAACCTCTCGCTGCTGCTGATTCTGCCGGGCGTGGGGCTGGGCATGGCCGCCATGAGCCTGGTGGGCCAGGCGCTGGGCCGGGAGGCCCACGGCGATGCCCACCGCTGGGGCTGGGAAGTGGTTCATCTGGCCTGGCTCTGCCTGGCGGCCCTGGCGCTGCCCATGGCGCTGTTTCCCGAGACGGTGCTCGGACTGTTCCTTCACGACCCCGCCCTCGTCGACCTGGGCCGGGTGCCGCTGCAGCTCACGGCGCTGATGATCGTGCTGGACGCTGCCGCACTGGTCTTGGCCCAGGCGCTGCTGGGCGCCGGCGCCAATCGTACCGTGATGACCACGACACTGAGCCTGCAGTGGCTGGTCTTCCTGCCGCTGGCCTGGTGGATCGGCGTAGGCCTCGAGCAGGGGTTGCTCGGCATCTGGTGGGCCCAGCTCGGCTATCGCTGCCTCAACTCCGCCTGGTTCGCCATCATCTGGCAGCGACGCCGCTGGCTGCGTCTCCAGGTCTGACGCGTCGCCTCCATCAGATTGGTAATTACTTTTTGCATAAAAACTATAAGTATTTATTCTTTCCAAGAATAAAGCCCGGCGCGTATGGTGCCCCTACAGGCACTGCCACCCTTCACTGCAGCAGGAACGGCTGAATGTACCGCTACGACAGCTACGACCAGACGCTTGTGGATGAGCGCGTCGCCCAGTTCCGCGATCAGATGGATCGCTATCAGGACGGCCGACTCGGAGAGGAAGAATTCCGTCCGCTGCGTCTGCAGAATGGTCTCTATATCCAGAAATATGCGCCCATGCTGCGCATCGCCATCCCCTACGGCATGCTATCGAGCACTCAGCTCAGGCGCCTGGCGTCGATCACCCGCCGCTATGACCGCGGTTACGGCCACTTCACCACGCGCCAGAACCTGCAGCTCAACTGGCCGGCACTGGAGGACGTTCCCGATATCCTCGGAGAACTCGCCGAGGTGCAGATGCATGCCATCCAGACCAGTGGCAACTGCATCCGCAACACCACCAGCGACCAGTTCGCGGGCATCGCCGCCGACGAGGTGGAAGACCCGCGTCCCTGGTGTGAACTGATCCGTCAGTGGTCGACCCTGCATCCTGAATTTGCCTTCCTGCCGCGCAAGTTCAAGATCGCCGTGACCGGAGCCGCCGCCGACCGCGCCGCCATTCAGGTCCACGACATCGGGCTGCGCCTGTGGCACGACGCCAGTGGCGACGTGCGGGTCAAGGTTCTGGCCGGCGGCGGTCTGGGCCGCACGCCGATGATTGGGGAAGTCGTCCGCGGGGACCTGCCCTGGCAGCACCTCCTCACCTACCTCGAAGCGATAGTCCGGGTCTATAACCAGTTCGGCCGCCGCGACAACAAGTTCAAGGCGCGCATCAAGATCCTGGTCAAGGCGCTGGGCGTGGAGGAGTTTGCCCGCCGCGTCGAGGAAGAGTGGGTCCACCTCAAGGATGGGCCCCAGACCCTCACCCGGGCCACCGTGGAGGCCGCCGGAGCCCACTTCGAGGAGCCGCAGCGCCGACCGGTGAGCGAAGCCGCCATCGCCGAGTTCGAGCGCCTGCGCGGCGATAATCGGGCCTTCGCACGCTTTGTCACCAACAATGTCACCGATCACAAGGTGCCGGGCTACAAGGCCGTGACCCTGTCGCTCAAGCGCCGCGAGCACGCTCCGGGCGACGTCACCGCCGATCAGCTTGACGCCGTCGCCGATCTGGCCGAACGGTACAGCTTCGGCGAGACCCGAGTGACCCACGAGCAGAATCTGGTGCTCTCCGACGTAGCGGTAGATGAGCTGGAGGACCTGTGGAAGGCACTCGATGAACATGGCATGGCCAACCCCACCGTAGGTACCCTCAACGACATCATCTGTTGTCCCGGGGGAGACTTCTGCGGCCTGGCCAATGCCGTCTCGATCCCCATTGCCCAGGCGCTTCAAGAGCGTTTCGAGGATCTCGACTTCCTCTACGACCTGGGGCCTCTGGATCTCAACATTTCCGGCTGCATGAACGCCTGCGGCCACCACCATGTGGGCCATATCGGCATCCTCGGCGTCGACAAGAAGGGCGAGGAGTACTACCAGATCTCGCTGGGCGGCAACGCCACCGACGATGCCTCCCTGGGCAAGATCCTCGGTCCCTCCTTCTTCCGCGAGGATGTTCCCGAGGTGATCGACAAGATCCTCAAGGTGTATGTCGAGCAGCGTCATGACGATGAACACTTCCTCGACACCTATCGACGAATCGGCCACAAGCCCTTCAAGGAGCGGGTCTATGCCTGATCGCCACCTGGAACCGACACGCACCCTGATCAAGCTGGGCCAGCCGGAGCAGGACGAGTGGGCGCTGTCGCGTGTGGAAGAGGGACTGCCGAGTCGCCGCCCCGTGATCGTGCCCCTGGCGCTGTGGCGCGAGCATGACGAAGAGTCCGGCCTCGCCCCCTGGCTGACCAGCGACACCGAACTTGACGCCCCCCTGGCCGCTGAACTGTCACGGGCGCCGCTGGTGGCTATCGACTTCCCGGCCTTCACCGATGGTCGTGGCTATACCCTGGCCCGCTTGCTCCGCGAACGGCACGCTTACCGCGGTGAGATTCGGGCGATCGGCGACGTTCTGGTCGACCAGCTCTACTACATGACCCGCTGCGGCTTCGATGCCCTGGCGCTGCGCGAGGACCAGCACCTGGAGGATGCCCTGAGGGCGCTGGGCGCATTCAGCGTCAGCTATCAACCGGCGGTGGACCAGTCGGAGGCACTCTTCGAGCGTCGCCTGCGCGAGAACGACCGGGCCTGAAGCCGACCCGCGCATCGTTAAGGCGGTCCCGACAGTCTTCGGGGCCGCTGAAGCGTGCCGGCGCCTCCATGACTGAGCGATTTCCGCTCTGTTCTTTCCAGGTCTCCCCTCTCCGAGCTCTCTTCTCCAGGCCCCCTTTCCAGGCTCCCTATCCCCGCCGCTTCTGCTGCCGCTCCCGGTTGGCGGACTTCGCGCGGTCGCTCTTGCGCAGCATCACCCAGGTGGCGCCGAGGCCGCCATCGGAGGGTTGGGCCGAGACGAAGGCCTGCACCTCGGGAAACTGGGTCAACCACTTGGCCAGGTAGGAGCGCAGCACATTGGGCGGACTATCGATGGCCTGGCCGCGACCGTGAACGATCAGCACCGAGCGGAGGTCGTGAGCGAAGGCCTCATGGATGAAGGGCGGCAGCGCCCGACGACACTCCTCCAGCGGCCGGCGCAGCAGGTGAAGACGCGCCTGGTCCGCGTAGCCGCCGTGGCGAAGGCGGTCCACCACCCCCTGCTGGATGCCGTCTCGGCGATACGCCAGGGGGTCGAAGGGCAGCACCAGGTCGACGAAATCATCGGAGAGAAAGCCGTGGCCTTCCAGCTCCGCAGCGGCACTCTCGCGGCGTGCCAGCTGCGCTTCGCTGGGTGAGCGCCGACCGCGTCCGGGATCGGCGCGATTGCCATTCCGGGAAAGCGGACGCACGTCCCCCATCAGGGCCTGGAAATCGAGGTCGTAACACGCCTGTCGAGTCATGGGGCACCTCGCGATCGTCGGGTGAACGTCCATCCTAGCAGAGGGTTCGTCCCGGCTTAAGTCAACGAACGCCGAGGCCGGACAAGCGTCTCATGGCATGGCAGGATGGGCCTACCCCCTGCCGTGAGGAGCCCCATGCGACGCCTGCACCTGTTGTTCGCCACCCTGCTGGGCCTGCCGCTTGCCGTGGCCGGATGGCTGTGGCTCACCATGCTCAGCCCCTTTACCTACGATCGCCCCGACCACCTGGCGCCCATCGGGGCCGGTCCCCACGAAGTCTTTGTCTACGGCACCCTTCGCTCGGGGCTGGTGCGCTGGGTGGTCACCGGTCGCGCCGGCGAATCTCGTCCTGCGATACTGGAGAACTTTCGGCGCACCGCTCTCGATCTGGAGGAGGCTCCCGGCGAACGCGTGGAGGGCGAGGTGATTACCGTCAGCGCCGAGGAACTGGGTCGGCTCGATCGCTATGAGCGCCTGGGCATCCGCTACGAACGGGTGCGTCTCACGCTTGCCGATGGCACCACGGCGTGGGTCTATCGACGCTTGCCCGAGGAAGCCTTCGAAGGAGCTCTGTTGTGAGCGGACCATGTGCCCTTCTACAATGGTCTTTCGACAAGCCGACAGTCCGACCCGGAGCCGAATCGCCGTTGACCGGGAGTCCCCGTGCTCATGACGGCCATCACCCTGTGACACCGTCCGCACTGCTCCGAGTCCCGCCTGGCCTTGGTTCTGCTCGAATGAGTCATTTCCCCTCCCTGCCCCAGGAGCCCCGATGAGCGCTTCCCTGCCCTATGTGTTGATCCTCTACTACTCACGCCAGGGCGCCACCCGCGCCATGGCCGAACGGCTGGCCGCCGGCGTCGAGTCCATTCGTGGCATCGAAGCGCGCCTGCGAACCGTGCCGCCGGTATCACCCACCTGCGAGGCGGTGGATCCGGAGATTCCCGCGGAGGGCGCCATCTACGCCAGCCTGGACGACCTGCGCCACTGCGCTGGACTGGCCATCGGCAGCCCCACGCGCTTCGGCAACATGGCCGCACCGCTCAAGCACTTCCTCGACGGCACCAGCGAGCTGTGGCTCGGCGGAGCGCTGATCGACAAGCCTGCCACTGCCTTCACGTCTACCTCCAGCCTCCACGGCGGCCAGGAGAGCACCCTGCTGACCATGCTGGTGCCATTGCTGCACCACGGCATGGTCTATGCGGGCCTGCCCTACAGCGAAATCGAACTGATGGAGACCTCAACCGGCGGCACCCCCTATGGGGCCACGCATGTGGCCGGCAAGCGCAGCGACCGTCCCCTGGACGAGCATGAACGACGTCTGGCCCAGGCGCAGGGTCACCGTCTGGCGCGACTGGCGCTGGCGCTGTCGGCGATGCCCAGGGGAGATCGCCAATGAGACGCTGGCTCGAATCCCTCGAGGCCGACAAGGGAGTGGATCACCTGACCGCCCGCTCACGACGCTGGGTGCTGGGCAGCTACGGCATCCTGGTACTGGCCCTGGTGATCTGGGGCCTGCTACTGACCCGTAACGACGGCAATCTGCGCCCGCTTCTGGCCTTCCTGCTGCCGCTGCTGCTGTTTCTCCCCTCGCTGTTGGGACGTCGGCCGAGGGGGCACGCCTGGCTCGCCTTCGTCAGTCTGCTCTACTTCATGATCGGGGTTAACGTCGCGATCCTGCCGGGCCTCGGCTGGCTGGGCTGGCTGATCGCCCTGGCGGCACTGACCCTGTTCGGCGGCTGTACCTTATATTCTCGCTTTCGCAGCCGCCAGCTTCGCAACGCCCAGGAATAATGAGGCCGACGCCGGGGCCCGGGTCGGTAATGACTCGGTCCCCTTGTCACGCCGGCTCTCTTCCGGCGGCTTCCTGATAGGGCAACGGGATACCCTCCACGCTGTTCGGGTAGTGCGTGATGATCGGCATCTCGGCGGTGAACAGCACATGTGAGATTCACGCCTTGACTGCCGCCCTACAATGGCCGTTTCCCCAGATAGCCATTTGATTCGGCAGCTTTTCCCCGTCGTCACGTGGTCGCAGCAGGCAGAGAATCAGGCAGGTCACGCAGATCTTCCAGTGGCATAGGCTTGGCGAACAGGTAGCCCTGTAGCAGGTCACAGTGGCGGCGCACCATGTCCTGGTGCTCCTCCCTGGTCTCGACGCCTTCGCCAACCACAATCATGTCCATATGGTGTGCCATGGTGATCACTCCCTGCACGATGGCGGCGGTGTGTCTGTCGAGAAGAGCCTTCTGTACGAAGCTGCGGTCGAGCTTGAGCTTGTGGGTGGGCAGGTCGCGCAGATAGCTGAGGCTCGAGAACCCCGTGCCGAAGTCATCGAGAGCGACCCGCACGCCCATCGCCTTGAGGGTTTCCATCAGCTTGATTACCGGCTCGGCACCGTCCAGCAAAACGCTCTCGGTGACCTCAAGTTCCAGTAGCTCCGGTGGCAGGCCGGAAAGATCCAGAGCACGCTGCACCTCCTCGAGAAAACCGTCGCGACAGAACTGCAGCGACGAGATGTTCACCGCCACCGCGAGCACACGGCCCGAGCTGGCAAGCAACTCGGTGATGTCACGGCAGGCCTGGTGCAGCACCCAGCGCCCCAGCGGAACGATCTGTCCCGTCTGTTCCGCCAGCGGGATGAACTCACCCGGGGAGATCATGCCGCGGGTCGGATGACGCCAGCGCACCAGGGCCTCGACGCTTCGCATGCGGCCGCTCAGGGCATCGACCACGGGCTGATAGTGAACCTCGAACTGGTCCTCGCACAGGGCCTTGTGCAACTCGTGGCGGAGTATCACGCTGTGCCGGGTGCTCTCGGCTCGGCTGCCGCAGTACCACTGCCAGGTGTTGCGGCCCTGCCGCTTGGCCTGTTCCAGGGCCAGGTCGGCATGCTGGACAACCTCGTGGGACTGCTCCAGCGGCAGACTGTTGCAGGCGATACCAATGCTGACACTGAGGTGAATCAGCTGGTCATTCACGTCGATGGGCTGAGCCAGGCTGTCGAGAATACGGTCGGCCAACTCGATCACCTGAGCACGGTCGCCAGAGTTAGCCAACAGGATGCCGAACTCATCCCCTACCAGACGAGCCACCACGACATCCGCGTTCAGAAGCGTCTCCAGCCGTCCGGCAACGCTAACCAGAACCTGATTGCCGACATGATGCCCGAAGCCGTCGTTGATGGCCTTGAACCCATCCAGGTCGAGGTACATCACCGCTAGCCGTTCTGCGTTCTTGTAGCTGCGCTGAAAGGCCTCCTCGAGCAGGCTCGCAAAGGCCGTCCGGTTGGGCAGCCCGGTCAGCAGGTCATGCGTCGCCAGGTAGGCGATGTGGGTTTCCTGTGCCTTCTGCTGGGTGATGTCCTGCTGAATGCCGATAAAGTGGGTACAGACACCGCCATCGTCGAATACCGGACTAATCACCAGACGGTTCCAGAACGGGGTGCCGTCCCTGCAATAGTTGAGCAGTGTGACGGCGACATCGTGCTGTTCGCGGAGGCCGGCGCGGATCTCGTCAACGGCCGACGAGTCGGTATCCGGCCCTTGAAGAAAGCGGCAGTTCCTGCCTATCACCTCATCCCGTGAATAGCCGGTCATGGTCGTGAAGGCGGGGTTGGCAAACACGATTGGCATCTCGGGATCGAGAGCATCCACCATCAGCATACCGCTGGGGCTGGCATCGACCCCACGGCTGAGCAGCCGGAGCGCATCCGTCTGTCTATTGCGCTCGGTGACATCGCGGCAGATGCCATAGACGCCGACGACCTCGCCATCCAGCGTCACCGGTAGGTTGGTAATCTCCAGATCATACGCGTGGCCGTCCGCATGGGTGCCCCGCGTTTCACAGGTCATCGCCTCACCGCGGCAAGCGGCATCGAAGCCCCGCCGGGTCAGCTTGTGGTAATCAGGATCGATGAACTCGTTGAAGTGCAGGCCGATCAGGCTAGCTTCAGGGTGGCCGGTGATCCGTTCCAGCGACGCGTTGCCGCGCTGGAAACGCCCTTCCCGATCGAATTCATAGACCCCCTCGGGATGGTTGACGAAGAGCGAACGATACCACTCGGAGAGCTCGCGGTGGCTACGATCGTCGCTGTCACGCACAAGGGCCAGCGAGATCAAGGCCGAGGCCTGGAGCAGGCTCTGCTGCTCCTTCGGATCGGGCACTCTGGGCGTACGGTAGTAGGTGCCGAAGGTGCCCAGCAGTTCGCCGTCGGGGCCAAGGACAGGGCTGGACCAGCAGGCACGAAACCCTTCGGCCATGGCAGCGTCGCGGAAGTGCGACCAGCGCGGGTCCAGGGCAATGTCCTGCGTGGTGACGAGGCAACGATCATGGGCAGCGCTGCCGAAGGAGGCGACATCGGCATCGACCGGAACCCGCTGCAGCTTGTCGATGTAGCTCGCCGAAAAGTGCTGGCTGGGATACAGGCTCAGGGTGCAGTCTCTGGCGTCGTAGCGCATGAACGCCACGATGGCTTCGGGGAGCAGCAGCCCCATCCACCGAGCGATGGCATCCAGCGTTTGAAGCAGCGGTGCGCGCCGCGCGATCAGCTCGTGGATACTCTGTTGGGCCTCTAATAGAGGAAACGTATCTTTTTTCATCACACGTCCTTGTTGGATATGCCCCGATTCCCTGGAGCATCCTTATAGTTTCCGATGTTGACGAGCATCATGGCCTCTGCCCCTCCTCGCCACAACAGCAATCCCGTCGCGGAGTCTCATCCGATGACGTTCAGCCCTTTCGACGAAGGACATGGCGTCTTTTTTTGCTACGCTTGAAAGACTTGAATCATCTCAAGCCGTCGTATTCAAGTTGAACCAGACACCATCAAGCAACACGAAAAGGAGATCGTGATGACCATGACCTTTCGCCCTCTTCTCGCTAGCCTGGGCGTCTCAGCCGCCCTGCTCACCTCAGCTTCCGCCCAGGCGTTGGAGGTAGACAAGGCGATCGAGTATCGCCAGGACGCACTGCGCGTGATGGCCTTCCAGATCGGCCCACTGGGTGACATGGCCCAGGGCAACATCGACTACGATGCCGACGAGTTTGCCCTGCGCGCCAACAACCTGGCCTCCCTGGCGCACCTGCCCTGGGAAGCCTTCATTGAGGGTTCACTTCAGGGTGATGATCACGGCGTCGACACCGATGCCCTG
>PWEV01000064.1 GCA_003553625.1 Halomonas sp. | reverse complement strand
GAGCCCCGGAGAGCACAGTAAAGAGAGCAGAGGAGAGGTCGACGATGAAGGCATTGATTCAGCGGGTCACCCGAGCCAGCGTGGCCGTGGAGGGGCGCACCGTGGGTGCCATCGGCCACGGGCTGCTGGCGCTGGTGGGCGTGGAGAAGGGCGACGACGAGGCCGCCGCCGACCGTCTGCTGCACAAGCTGCTGCGCTATCGAGTATTCGGCGACGCCGACGACAAGATGAACCTCGACCTGCAGCAGGTCGACGGTGGCCTGCTGCTGGTCTCCCAGTTCACCCTGGCGGCGGATACCCGCAAGGGGCTGCGGCCCAGCTTCTCCAGCGCCGCCCCGCCGGACGAGGGCCATCGGCTGTTCCACTACCTGCTGGAGCGGGCCGAAGCAGCCTGGCCCAGGGTGGAGAGTGGCGAATTCGCCGCCAACATGGAGGTCTCGCTGGTCAACGACGGGCCGGTGACCTTTCTGCTCGAGAGCTAACCGCCGAGCTCCGCCTCCATGGCCTCCAGCTTCTCCTCGGCGGCCAGCCACTCCGCCTCGAGACCGTCCAGGCGCGACTTGAGCTCGCCCTGGCGGGCCAGGGTGGCAGTGAGCTCCTCCTTGCGGGCGGCCTCGGTGTAGAGCTCGGCGTCACCCAGGGCTTCCTCCACCACGGCCAGTTCGGCCTGGACCCTCTCCATGGCGTGCTCGACACGGTCGCGGATCTTCTTCAGCGGACGCAGCTTCTCTCGAAGCTCAGCGGCGGCGCGCCGGTTCGCCTTGCGATCCTCCTTGGGGGCGGCGCTCTCCCCCTGACGCTCGCCCTTCTCGACCCGGGCCTCGCGGCGCTCGCCCTCGAGCCGCGCCTTCAGCCAGGCACGGTAGTCTTCGAGATCACCATCGAAGGGCTCGACCCGGTGGTCGGCCACCCGCCAGAACTCATCCACCGTGGCGCGCAGCAGATGGCGGTCGTGGGAGACGATGATCACCGTGCCATCGAAGGCCGCCAGCGCTTCGGTGAGCGCCTCGCGCATCTCAAGGTCCAGGTGGTTGGTGGGCTCGTCGAGCAGCAGCAGGTTGGGCTTCTGCCAGGCCACCAGGGCCAGGGCCAGCCGCGCCTTCTCGCCGCCGGAGAAGCGACCCACCTGGCCGAAGGCGTCGTCGCCCTGGAAGCCGAAGCCGCCCAGGAACTTGCGGATGTCCAGATCCGCGGCCGTGGGCGAGAGCCGCTGCACGTGCGTGAAGGGTGTCGAGGCGAGATCCAGCCCCTCGAGCTGGTGCTGGGCGAAGTAGCCGATGGCCAGGTGCTCGCCGGGCACCCGCCTGCCGGAAAGCAGGTCCAGCTCGCCGGTCAGCGACTTGATCAGGGTCGACTTGCCGGCCCCGTTGGGGCCCAGCAGGCCGATGCGCTGACCGGGCAGCAGGGTCAGCTTCACGTTATCAAGCTGTGCCGTCTCGTTTCCCGCCGCATCGCGATAGCCCAGCCGCGCCTCGTCCAGCACCAGCAGCGGGTGGGAGGTCTTGTCCGCCGCGGGAATGGTGAAGTGGAAGGGAGAATCGGCGTGGGCCATGGCGATATCGCCCATGCGCTCCAGCATCTTCAGCCGGCTCTGCGCCTGGCGCGCCTTGGTGGCCTGGGCCCGGAAACGCGCCACGAAGCGTTCGATCTCCTCGCGCCGCGCCTGCTGCTTGACCGCCTCGGCCTGCTGCAGGGCCAGCTTCTCGGCCCGGGTACGCTCGAAGGTCGAATAGTTGCCCCGGTAGAGCACCAGCGTCTGGCGGTCGAAGTGAACGATGTGATCACAGACCGCATCGAGGAAATCACGATCGTGGGAGATCAGCAGCAGGGTGCCCGGGTAGCGCATCAGCCACTGCTCGAGCCACAGCAGGGCGTCGAGGTCCAGGTGGTTGGTGGGCTCGTCGAGCAGAAGCACATCGGAGGGCATGAACAGGGTACGCGCCAGGTTGACCCGCATTCGCCAGCCGCCGGAGAAATCCGCCAGCGGGCGCACCAGATCCGCCTGGGTGAAGCCCAGGCCCACCAGCAGCTGGGCCGCCCGTGCCGGGGCGCTGTAGCCGTCCAGAGACTCGATGGCGCCGTGCAGCTCCGCCTCGCGGTGGGCGTGGTCGGACTCCCGGGCAGCCGCCAGGGCCGCTTCGGTCTCACGAAGCTCGCGGTCACCGTCCAGCACGTAGTCGACGATGGCACGATCCAGCGCCTCCACTTCCTGGGCCATATGGGCGATGCGCTGGCCACCGCTCATCTCGACGTCACCGCGATCAGGGGCCAGCTCGCCGAGCAGCAGCTTGAACAGGCTCGATTTGCCGGCACCGTTGGGGCCGACGATCCCCGCCTTGTGGCCGGCATGCAGGGTCAGGTCGGCCCCTTCCAGCAGGGCCTGGGTGCCGCGTTGCAGGGAAACTTGGCGCAGTGCGATC
Source organism: Halomonas sp. (assembly GCA_003553625.1). GTDB lineage: Bacteria > Pseudomonadota > Gammaproteobacteria > Pseudomonadales > Halomonadaceae > Halomonas. The sequence continues at coordinate 30,716 of PWEV01000064.1, read as the reverse complement.
ATGCGGGCTCCACGGACAGTGCGTGAGAGCCGCCGCCATGCCGGCGACGGCCGAGGGAACAAACCATGATTCTACCGAAATGACGGCCATCCTGCGGGCCCGGCTGACCGGGCAGCCCCTATGGGAGTTTGCCCTGGCGCTCTACGGCCAGCCGGGAGTCGAATCGGCCTGCCTGGCCCTGCAGGATCAGGCCAGGGTCGATGTCTGCGAGCTGCTGTGGCGCTGCTGGCTGCTGCGCCACGGCGTCGTTCCCGGACCGACGGCAGAGGAGGGGCTGGTGGAGGTCCTTCGCTGGCAGCGCGAGGTCACCGCCCCTCTGCGCCGGCTGCGCCGCCGGCTCAAGCCCGAAGCGAACGTCCGACCGGGGGTCGCCGAACTGCGCGAGACGCTGAAACATGCGGAGCTTCAGGCCGAACGGGAGACCCTCGACCAACTCGAGCGCCTGGCCCTCGCTGACTCATCAACGGCCCTGACACCGGCCCCATCAGCCGGCGTCAGGGCCGCCGACAAGGTGCTGGCAAACGCCCTGGGTCTGCAGAAAAAAACCCATCTTTCAACGCTTCATACGCTGGTTGCCTCTCTTGACCCTCCCTCGAGGCCACGCTAGCCTAAAATCACATGTGCGGATTACAGGTCCGCGTCGTGCCTGTCATTTTCGCAAGAACATGACTACCCAACCGGTAAGGGGACTACAAGAATGAAGGCAACCAAACTCATGACCACGGCCACCGTCGGCGCCCTGCTTTTCGGGATGTCCGCGGCGGCCCATTCTGCCAACTGGCGTTACGCCCATGAGGAGTTCGAGGGCGATGTACAGGACGTCTTCGCCATGGCGTTCAAGGAGTACATCGAAGAGAACTCCGACAATACCGTTCAGGTCTATCGCTTCGGCGAGCTGGGCGAGTCCGATGACATCATGGAGCAGACCCAGGCCGGCATCCTGCAGTTCGTCAACCAGTCACCCGGCTTCACCGGCGCATTGATTCCCGAGGCGCAGATCTTCTTCGTTCCCTATCTGTTGCCCACCGATGAAGAAACCGTCATCGAGTTCTTCAACACCAGCGTGGCCATCAATGAGATGTTCCCGGAGCTCTACGCCGAGCAGGGCCTGGAGCTGCTCAAGATGTATCCGGAAGGCGAGATGATCGTCACTCTGGACGAGCCCTTCACCACCCCGGAAGAGCTGCGCGGCAAGAACATCCGCACCATGACCAACCCGCTGCTCACCGAGACCTACCGAGCCTTCGGTGCCAGCCCCACGCCGCTGCCCTGGGGCGAGGTCTACGGCGGCCTGCAGACCGGCATCCTCCAGGGTCAGGAGAATCCGATCTTCTGGATCGAGTCCGGCGGCCTCTACGAGGTCTCTCCGCACCTGGTCTACACCGGCCACGGCTGGTTCACCACCGCCATGATGGCCAACCAGAACTTCTTCGACGGTCTCTCCGAGGACGAGCAGCAGCTGGTGCGTAGCGCCAGCGATCACGCCTACGATGTCATCATCGATCACATCTCCGGCCTGGCAGACGAGTCCCTGGCCAAGATCCAGGAGGCCTCCGACGAGGTCACCGTGACGCGACTCACCGACGAGCAGATCGAGGCCTTCCGTGCCCGCGCCCCGCAGGTCGAGGAGCGCTTCATCGAGCTGACCGGCGAGCGTGGCGCCGAGTTGCTGGAGCAGTTCAAGGCTGACCTGGAAGCCGTCACCAACGACTGATCCTCCAGGGAGCATCGTCAACATCGCACGCAAGGGGGGGTAGCCGCGAGGCTGCCCCCTCTGTCTTCAGGAACGCGCCTCGTATCGCGCGCCGGCCACTCAGCGTTGAAGCCTTTGCAGCATGTCGCGCCACGAAAACGTACTCTTATGGAAGACAGCTAATACTCATGCGTGGGGAAGGTACAGGAGCCCGTCGACATGGAAATGAACGAAGACGAAATTGCGGAAAAGGGCTATCGCTCTACACTCCCCGGCCCGCTGGGACCCATCGACACCTGGATCAGCCGGGCAGAGGCGGTCATCCTGGCCATGGGGGTGATCCTCATGGCCATCAACACCATCGCCAACGTGCTGAGCCGCTTCATCCTCGGCGAGAGTCTGCATTTCTCCGAGGAGGTCAACCGCATCCTGATCGTGATGATCACCTTCGCCGGCATCGGCTATGCGGCACGTCACGGTCGCCATATCCGCATGTCGGCCATCTACGATGCGGTCCCTACTGGCGGCAGGCGCTGGATGATGATCTGCATCAGTCTGTTCACCGCCCTGGTGATGTTCGTGCTCTGCTACTACTCGATCGGCTATATCTCCACCCTCTATGGTCGCGGGCGCGTGCTGCCCTCGCTTAGCATGCCGGTCTGGATCATGTACATCTGGGTTCCGATAGGCTTTGCCATCACCGGCATTCAGTACCTGCTGACCGCCATCAAGAACCTGACCTCACGTGACGTCTACCTCTCGACCCACGTGGTAGACGGCTACAAGGACACGGAAACGGAAGTCTGATCCCGAGCGAGGCACATCCCCATGACAACCATCATCATCTCCATCATGATCGTGCTCCTGCTGCTCGGGTTCCCGATGATGATTCCTCTGGTCACGGCGGCCTTCGTCGGGTTCTACATGACCTTCGGCGGGCTCGGCCAGATGGAAACCCTCATCCAGCAGATGATGGGAGGCATTCGCCCCACGGCACTGGTCGCCGTGCCGATGTTCATCCTGGCTGCCGATATCATGACCCGCGGGCAGTCAGCCAACCGCTTGATCAACATGGTCATGGCCTTTGTCGGCCACATCAAGGGCGGCCTGGCGGTCTCCACCGCTGCCTCCTGCACCCTGTTCGGCGCGGTCTCCGGCTCCACCCAGGCCACGGTGGTCGCAGTGGGCTCCCCGCTACGCCCGCGCATGCTCAAGGCGGGGTACAAGGACCCCTTCACCCTGGCGCTGATCATCAATTCCAGCGACATCGCCTTCCTGATCCCGCCAAGCATCGGCATGATCATCTATGGCGTCATCTCCGGCACCTCCATCGGCGAACTGTTCATCGCCGGCATCGGCCCGGGGCTGCTGATTCTGATCATGTTCTCGGCCTACTCCATCTTCTATGCCACCATCCACAAGGTACCCACCGAGCCGAGGGCCTCCTGGAAGGAGCGCGCCGTCTCGGTCAAGGATGCCCTCTGGCCACTGGGCTTCCCGGTGCTGATCGTCGGCGGCATCTACGGGGGGATCTTCAGCCCCACCGAAGCCGCAGCCGCCTGTGTGCTCTACGCGGTGCTCCTCGAGTTCGTGGTGTTTCGCTCGCTACAACTGCACCACATCTATGCCATCGCCAAGTCAACCGGCCTGATAACCGCGGTGGTGTTCATCCTGGTAGCGGTGGGCAACGGCTTCTCCTGGATCATCTCCTTCGCACAGATTCCCCAGACGATACTCGAAGCAGTCGGTGTCAATGAGGCCGGGCCGGTAGGTGTGTTGATCGCGATCTCCATTGCCTTCTTCGTGGCCTGCATGTTCGTCGACCCCATCGTGGTGATCCTGGTGCTGACGCCGATCTTCGCCCCGGCCATTGCCGCCTCGGGTCTCGATCCGGTACATGTGGGGGTACTGATCACTCTCCAGGTAGCAATAGGCTCGGCGACGCCACCCTTCGGCTGCGACATATTTACCGCCATTGCCATCTTCAAGCGACCCTACTGGGAGGTCATCCGCGGCACCCCACCCTTCGTTTTCATGCTGGTGCTGGCCGCCGCGCTGATCATCATGTTCCCGCAGATCGCCCTGTTCCTGCGCGACCTGGCGTTCCGTTGATCCACTGACCCCAGATCCTATAAATTCCAGGGAGACACGCCATGTTCAATCGGATACTGGTCCCGGTGGACGGTTCCAAGGGGGCGCTGAAGGCCCTGCAGAAGGGCGTCGGCCTTCAGTTGCTGACCGGCGCCGAACTCTACATCCTGTGCGTCTTCAAGCACCACAGTCTGCTCGAGGCCTCGCTCTCCATGGTGCGCCCGGAGAAGCTGGAGATTCCCGACGACGCTCTCAAGGAGTACGCCACCGAGATCGCCGTGCATGCCAAGAGCCAGGCCATCGAGATGGGCGTGCCGCCCGAGAAGCTGCGGGCCTTCGTCAAGGGTGGGCGCCCGTCACGCATCATCGTTCGCTTCGCTCGGAAGCGTGAATGCGACCTGATCGTGATCGGGTCCCAGGGCACCAACGGCGACAAGAGCCTGCTGCTGGGCAGCGTTGCCCAGCGAGTGGCCGGCTCCGCTCACTGCCCCATCCTTGTGGTCTGACCCGGGTGGTATGATGCTCCCGGCCTGGCCGGCGTCATATCGCCCCCGTGCGGAACCGGCCCGTTTCCGCGGAGTCCCATGATCTCCTATCTTCCACGGCGCGCCTGCGCCTGATATCTCATATCATGGCGCTAGGCGCCCAACCACAAGGCCCCTTCATGAAGAGACTGCTAACCACCGCTTCCCTGATTGCCCTGCTCGGCGCCGCGCCCCTGGCGCTGGCTGCGCCGGAGACCGACGAGGGACGTCTTGGCTACAGCCTGGGCGTGACCCTGGGTCAAAGCATCCAGCAGGATGTGCACGACCTGGATGTGGACGCCTTTACCCAGGCGATCCAGGACGTCTTCGCCGGGGGCGAACTGGCGATGAGCGACGAGGAAATGGCCGAGACGCTGACGCACTTCCAGCAGGAGGCCATGGCCGCTCGCCAGGCCGAGGCCGAGCAGCGGGCCGAGAGCAATCTCACCGAGGGTGAAGCCTTCCTGGCGGCCAACGCCGAGATGGAAGGCGTCGAGGTCACTGCCTCCGGCCTGCAGTATCGGGTGCTGGAGAGCGGTGAGGGCCCCTCCCCGGGTCCCGGCGACAGCGTCCAGGTTCACTACGAGGGCACCCTGATCGATGGCACTGTCTTCGACAGCTCCCTCGAGCGCGGCGAGCCGGTAAGCTTCCGCGTCGAGCAGGTGATCGACGGCTGGCAGGAGGCGCTGCAGCTGATGAGCGTCGGCGACAGCTGGGAGATCGTGATCCCCGCCGAGCTGGCCTACGGCGCCCAAGGCCAGGGGCCCATCGGCCCTCACGAGACCCTGATCTTTCACGTCGAGCTGCTCGACGTGGTCGACGACTGAGCCCCCATGACCTCACCTATCCTACCCGCCGCCGGCCTAGTGCTGGCGGCTTTTGTCGCCGGCCCGGCTGCCGCCGACCGTCTTCCCGACCTGCCCAGGCTGGCCCTCGAGACCACCGGCGCCAGTGTGATCGGCGTCTCCTCCGGCGGCTACATGGCTACCCAGCTGGCGGTGGCCTGGCCCGAGCGCTTCGGGGGGCTCGCCGTGCTCGGTGCCGGCCCCTGGTCTTGCGCCCAGGGAACCCTGCGTCGCGCCCTGGGCCAGTGCATGACCACCCGCCTCGGGTCACCCGATCTCGACGAGCTGGAGCAGCGCCTGGCCGACTATCGCGAGCTGGAGCGCGTGGGCAGCGCCGAGGCCCTTTCCGGGCTTCGCGCCTTCGTCTGGCACGGGGGATCGGACGAGACCGTCGACCCGGCCCTGGGGTCGGCCCTGGCCGACCAGCTCGCCGGCTGGTTGACGCATCCGGAGACACAGCTGCGCTTCGTGCAGAGCGACAACGTTGGACACGGCTGGCCCATCGGGCGAGGTACGACCCCACTTCCAGCCACGGAGCTGGGCGACTGCCACCAGGGCGGCGGCACTCACCTGCTGGGCTGTGACAAGGACCTTGCCGGCGAGGCCATGGCCTGGCTCCACGGCAACTCCTCGGACACGGATGAGACCAGTGATGCCGATACGCTCGGCGGCGACCTGCTGCACTTCGATCAGAGCGACTTCGCCGTGAAGGGGTTTGATTCGGCGGGCTATCTGTTCGTGCCGGAAGCGTGCGACGCCGGCGGCTGTGGCCTGACGGTCGCACTGCACGGTTGCGCCATGGGTGCTGAACAGATCGGCGACATCTTCGCGCGCCACAGCGGCCTCAACGAGTGGGCAGCCGCCCACGACCGCGTGGTGCTCTATCCCCAGGCCGAGACCAGCATGGGCAACCCCCAGGGTTGCTGGGACTGGTGGGGGTTCGCCGAGAGTACCTGGCAGCTCAATCCGCTACACGATACCCGGGAGGGCACCCAGGTCCGTGCGCTGATGGCCATGATGGATCGCCTGCAGGAGGCTCCTGCCCCGCGCTGAAGCGGGGCGGGCAAGCGGGGGACTCGCGGACAGAAGACCGAAGTGCCTCGCCGTCACAGCGTCTCGCCGAGGGCGGAAAGCAGCCCATGGGGCGCCGGCGAGTAGAGTACCCGCCGCAGGATGGTGCCCTCACGGTCCACCAGGTAGAGAGATGAACTGTGGTCGATGGTGTAGGCCATGGCCGACTCCGGGGTCTCGACACGCCGCCAGATCACCCCGTAGCGCTCGGCGAGTTCCTCGAGCTGAGCCTCGCTGCCGGTGGCGCCGATGAAGGCGTCGCCGAAGAAGCCGGTGTACTCCGCCAGACGCTCCAGCGTGTCTCGCTCGGGGTCCACCGAGATCATCAGCGGCACGACCCGCTCGCGGTCGGCGGCGTCCAGTTCTGCCAAGGCTCGACGCACCACGGCGAGGCTCATGGGGCAGACGTCGGGGCAGTAGGTGTAGCCGAAGAAGACCACCGCCAGCTGATCCTCCTCGAGCTCGGCCAGGGAGAAGTCCCCCCGTGTCGAAGGCAGTTCGATGGGGCCGCCGGTCAGGCCGTTGCCGCCGCTACCGGCCCCGATCTGCTGCTGGAGCCAGCCGTAGCCACCCACGCCCAGCATCAGCACGATCAGCGCAATACCCGCCCAGAGTCCCTGTCGTTTCATAATCGGCTGCTCTCCACCTCGAAGTTGAATCCACTGCCCAGCCGGCGTTCACCGCGGGTAACGATCACCCTGGCCCGCCAGGGCATCACCGTCTGGGTACAGATCGGGATCTGCCCCTCACCGCGGAAGGTGCCATCGCCCTGCCGGACCAGCGGATAGCGGTGCAGTCCCATGTCCATATCACGACCGATGAAGTCTACCACCACCGACTCGGCCTCGACGCCCTCCAGGACGACCGTCATTGGCAGGATCTCCAGGGCACGTATCTTGCCGTCGGCGCCCAGGTCCAGGGTCAGACTGCCATCCCCGCCCAGCGACGCCCGGCAGGCGCCCTGGGTCAGCTCGCAGCCGGCCTCCTCCGGGAACCAGCTCACGTCGTCGCTGCCGCGAAGACTGTAGCTGGTCAGGTACCAGAGCGCCACGGCCACGGTCCCCAGGGTGAAGAGAACCAGCAGCCGCAGCAGCGGGGGGCGCGAGATGGCCGGGTCGGTGAAAGCAGGGGTCGGCATGGTGACGAGGGAAAATGCTCACGAAAGAAAGTGTCTAGATAAGCTTATCAGTATTTGCCTGTGGCAGACTGCGCAAGGATGTCGCAGGGGAACCCGACCAAGGAGGTCACCATGACGGGAGTGGCGAATGCGCTGGGCCCACTGTTCCTGCTGATCCTGCTGGGCGCCGTGCTGGGCCGGCTGCGTCAGCCGGGCGGCGACTTCTGGCCCCGGCTCGAGCGGCTGATCTACTTCCTGCTGTTTCCCGCCATGCTGGTATCGACCCTGGCCACGGCCGACGTCAGCCAGGTCCCGGTGGGGCGGGTGGCCGTGGCGCTGCTCGGCGCCATGGGCCTGTTCGGCGCCCTGCTTTGGACGCTGCGTGGCTGGCTGGGCCTGAACCCGCCGGCCTTCACCTCGGCCTTCCAGGGAGCCCTGCGCTTCAACACCTACGTGGGAGTGGCCGGTGCCGCCGCCCTGCACGGCGCCCCGGGTGCCACCGTGGCCGCCGTGGCGGTGGCGCTGATGGTACCGGTGGTCAACGTGCTCTGCGTGGCCAGCTTCATCGCCGCGGGGACGCTGGGTGCCGGCAGCCTCGGCAAGAGCCTCGCCGCTCTGGCGCGCAACCCGCTGATACTCGGCTGCCTGATCGGCATCGGCCTGAACCTCAGCGACATCGGCCTGCCGGGCTGGAGCGCGGCCACGGTGGAGCTGCTCGGCCGCGCCGCCCTGCCGCTGGGTCTGGTGGCGGTAGGCGTGGCGCTGCGCCCGGAGGCGTTGCTGCGCCTCGACCGGGGTGTCTGGGCGACCAACCTCATCAAGCTGGGGCTGATGCCGGCGCTGGTACTGGCGCTCGCCATCACCCTGGACCTCGACCCGGTGAGCCGCGACGTGGCGCTGCTGTTCGCCGCCCTGCCCACCGCTACCTCGGCTTATATCCTGGCCCGCCAGCTGGGCGGCGACGCCGAGATGATGGCGGCCCTGATCACCGCCCAGACTCTGCTGGCCATGGCGACCCTGCCCCTCTGGTTGAGGCTGGCGGGTTGAACATGGGCCGACGCTAGCAGCGAATAAAAAACGTTCTCATTACCATTGACACATCAAGTGAGAATGATTATTCTTTTCCTTAGTGGCGTTGATGAGGCGCCGCTGCCAGGGCAGGACCCGCCAGTCTCCTGCCGGGATTTCTCCCTTCTCATTGCTAGTCACGGTCTTGCCGCCGCCCCATCGAGGGCGGCTTTTTTCGTCCCGCAGAAACAGCGATGCCCCCGAATGGGAGCATCACATGAGCGTTTGCGCTGCCCAAGCGAGGGGCGCTGGGGGCAAGCCGAAGAGGAGGTCCTACGCCAGGGATGGCGTCGGTAGCGTACAGGGAGGTATTCACAGCGCCTCCTCGCAGGCTTGCCGCCAGATCAGCTCCGAGCGCTTTGAACCACCGTCGACAGATTCGTCAGCACCGGCAGGTCAGTCGACGCGGCGGTAGATCAGGTCCCAGACGCCGTGGCCCAGCTTCTCGCCGCGGGCCTCGAACTTGGTCAGCGGGCGGAACTCCGGCCGAGGCACGTAGGGCAAGGTGTCCGCGGCGGCGGTGTTGGCATAGCCCGGTGCGGCGTCCATCACCTCGGCCATCCACTCGGCGTAGGCTTCCCAGTCGGTGGCCAGGTGGAAGGTGCCGCCGACCTTGAGGCGCGTACGTACCAGCTCGGCGAAGGCCGGCTGCACGATGCGCCGCTTGTGATGCTTCTTCTTCGGCCAGGGGTCGGGAAAGAACAGCTGCAGGGTGTCGAGACTGGCCTCGGGCAGGCATTGCTCAAGCACCGCCAGGGCGTCCTCGCGGTAGATGCGAAGATTGCTCAGCCCACGCTTGTCGGCCTCGTCGAGCAGCTTGCCGACGCCAGGGGCATGCACCTCGATGCCGATGAAGTCGGTGTCCGGATGGGTCTCGGCCTGCTCGATCAGCGAGGCCCCCATACCGAAGCCGATCTCCACCACCCGCGGCGCGCGGCGACCGAAGAGGGCGTCCAGGTCCTGGCGACCATCGGCCAGGGTCAGACCCAGCCGAGGCCACACCTCCTCGAGGCCGCGGGTCTGGGCCTGGGTCATGCGTCCGGCGCGCAGCACATAGCTCTTGATGCCGCGGCGATGCAGGGGCGCGTCCGGGCCTTCCGGCCCGGTGGTCGAGGAAATGGTGTCGCGTGAGGGGTCAGTCATGGGGCGGTCGGGACTCTCTATAAACATACAGACTGGGAGCTAAGAACGGTGCAGCCGGCGAGCTATTCGGCGTTGATGCGCTTCAGGCGTTGATGCGGCCGGCGAAGGGCGAGGAGGGGTCGGCGCTCTGGCGGCGCGGCATGCGCCCGGCCAGGAAGGCCTCGCGGCCCGCCTCCACGGCCTTCTTCATGGCACTCGCCATCAGCACCGGCTGGCGGGCATGGGCGATGGCGGTGTTCATCAATACGCCGTCACAACCCAGCTCCATGGCCATGGCGGCATCTGAAGCAGTACCGATCCCGGCGTCCACCAGCACCGGCACGCTGGACTGCTCGATGATCAGGCGAATGTTGTGGGGGTTCTGGATGCCGTGCCCTGAGCCGATCAGCGAGCCCAGCGGCATGATGGCACAGCAGCCCAGGCGTTCCAGTTCGCGGGCGACGATGGGGTCGTCACTGGTGTAGACCATGACGTCGAAGCCATCGGCAATCAGCGTCTCGGCAGCGGCCAGGGTCTCGACCACGTTGGGATAGAGGGTCGAGTCGTCGCCCAGCACCTCGAGCTTCACCAGGCGGTGGCCATCAAGCAACTCCCTGGCCAGCTTGCAGGTGCGCACCGCATCCTTCGCCGTGTAGCAGCCGGCGGTATTGGGCAGCAGGGTATAGCGCTCCGGGGGCACCGCGTCGAGCAGGTTGGGTTCGCCGGCCTCCTGTCCCAGGTTGGTGCGGCGCACGGCGAAGGTAACCACCTCGGCGCCGGAGGCGGCGATCGCTGAGGCGGTCTCATCGAAGTCCTTGTACTTGCCGGTCCCGACCAGCAGGCGGGAGGTGAACTCGCGCCCGGCGATGCGCAGGGGCTGATCCTGAATGAAGTCTGTCATCGAGTTTGCCTTCTGTGATTGTCTTCGCTGCGGGGCGCGGGTGGCATTCAACCGCCGCCGATGGCGTGCACCACCTCGACCCGGTCGCCCTCGACCAGATGGGTCGCGGCATGTTCGCTGCGGGGCACGATCTCTTCGTTCACCTCCACGGCGATGCGGCGACCGGCGAGTCCCAGGGACTCGACCAACGCGGCCACCGTGGAGTCGGGCGCCAGGGTGCGCGCCTCGCCATTGAGCTGAATCTGCATGGCGTTCTCTCTGCGCTTTGGTTGCTGTCGTTGCTTTCATTGTCTGCCAGGCCGGCCGCTTGAGCTGCCTGGCGGGCGGAAATCACGGCCGCCATTGTAGCCGAGTCCGTCTGCGCGGGGTACGGTGGCGGCCATGACGTGACATGAGGAAAACAGGATGCAGGACCGAGGCTGGTGGCTGGGTGCGGCGCTGTCGGGCGCCGTGGTGGTGATGGCAGGGGCCTTCGGCGCCCACGCCCTGGAGGGACAGCTGGCACCGCGGCTGGCGGCGGCCTTCGAGACCGGGGTGCGCTATCAGGCGTGGCACACCCTGGCGCTGCTGGCCGTGCTGGCCTGGCGTGCCACCTTGCCACTGCCGGGGCAGCGGCTGGCCATGGGGCTGTGGGCGGGGGGCATGCTGCTCTTCTCGGGATCGCTCTACGCCATGGCGCTGACCGGCCTTGGCGGACTGGGCATGATCACTCCCGTCGGCGGGGTGCTGATGATCGCCGGCTGGCTGGCGCTGGGAGCCTGCGTGGTCAGGGCGCCCGGCGGCTGATCACTCCGGGTCCGGAAGCGCGTAGGTGGCCGTGACCAGTGCCACCGGCGCCTCGTCCCCGGCGGAGAAGAGCTGTACCTCACCCACCGCCAGGCGGCGGCCCAGCTTGAGGATGCGCGCGGTGGCGATGATGTCGCGATCCCCGCGGGGGCGGCGGAGGAAGCGGCAGTGCAGGTCGCTGGTGACCGCCATGGGCTCGGGGCCGATCTGAGCCAGAATCGCCACATAGAGGCAGACATCGGCCAGGCCCATCAGGGTCGGGCCGGAGACGCTGGCGCCGGGGCGCAGGTGCTCGTCATCGATGGCCAGACTCATGGTGGCGCGCATATGATCGACGGCCTCGATGGTCCCGATACGCTGGGGGAATACCTCGTCGAGGAAATCCTCGATGGTAGCGGCGGTCATCACGGTCATGGCGGGCCTCCCTGCTGCGGCTGATGAAAACTGATCCCACCATAGCCGACCGACAGCGCCCATGACAGTGCTCGAAACTTAAGCATCTCGACCTCCCTGGTGAAAAGGCTCAATGACAGCGCCCCCGCGGCGTTACCGCGAGGGCGCTCGGTACCCGGGCCTGATGGCCGGGAAAGACGTCCTACTTCGCCTTGTGAACGGCGCGCCAGTGGTGCAGAAGCGGCTCGGTGTAGCCGGCGGGCTGCACACGACCCTTGAAGATCAGGTCGCTGGCCGCCTGGAAGGCGCTGGAGCCCTCGTAGTCCGCACTCATCGGCGTATAGGTCGGGTCGTCCGCGTTCTGCTGGTCGACCACCTTGGCCATGCGCTCCAGGGTCTCCTGCACCCGCGCGGCATCCACCACGCCGTGGTGCAGCCAGTTGGCGATATGCTGGCTGGAGATCCGCAGCGTGGCGCGATCCTCCATGAGGCCCACGTCGTGGATGTCCGGCACCTTGGAGCAGCCTACGCCGTGCTCGACCCAGCGCACCACGTAGCCGAGGATACCCTGGCAGTTGTTGTCGAGCTCCTGCTGAATCTCCTCCTCGGACCAGTTGGCCTCCGCGGCCACCGGCACGCTCAGCAGGTCATCCAGATAATCCGGCTCGCCCTTGGCTTCCAGTTCGCGCTGGATGCCGGTCACGTCCACCTGATGGTAGTGAAGCGCGTGCAGCGTGGCGGCGGTGGGCGACGGCACCCAGGCGGTGTTGGCGCCAGCCTTGGGGTGGCCGATCTTCTGCTCGAGCATGGCGGCCATCAGGTCGGGCATGGCCCACATGCCCTTGCCGATCTGAGCGCGACCGCGCAGGCCGCAGGCCAGACCGACCTGGACGTTGTTCTTCTCGTAGGCCTGGATCCAGGCGGCTCCCTTCATGTCGCCCTTGCGGATCATAGGACCCGCTTCCATGGCGGTGTGCATCTCGTCGCCGGTGCGGTCGAGGAAGCCGGTGTTGATGAACACCACCCGCGAGGCTGCTTCACCGATGCAGGCCTTGAGATTCACCGTGGTGCGGCGCTCTTCGTCCATGATGCCCATCTTGAGGGTGTCGCGGTCCATGCCCAGCAGGTCCTCGACGCGGCCGAAGAGTTCGCTGGAGAAGGCCACTTCCTTCGGCCCGTGCATCTTGGGCTTGACGATGTACATGGAGCCTTCGCGGGAGTTGCGCGGCTCCCCTTCGCCCTTCTTGAGATCGTGCAGGGCGAGCAGACCGGTGACGATGCCGTCGAGGATGCCCTCGGGCAGTTCATTGCCCTCGGCGTCCATTACCGCCGGGGTGGTCATCAGGTGGCCGACGTTACGCACGAACATCAGCGAGCGGCCCGGCAGGGTCAACGTGCCACCATCCGTGGTGGTGAACTCACGGTCGGCGTGCAGGCGGCGAGTGATGGTCTTGCCGCCCTTCTCCACCTGCTCTTCCAGGTCGCCCTTCATCAGGCCCAGCCAGTTTCCGTAGACGCCCACCTTGTCCTCGGCGTCCACCGCGGCCACGGAGTCCTCGCAGTCCATGATGGTGGTCAGTGCCGCCTCGACCACGACATCCTTGACGCCGGCGGGGTCGGTCTTGCCGATCGGATGAGTCGGGTCGATCTGGATCTCGAGGTGCAGGCCGTGATTGACCAGCAGCACCGAGTCGGGGCTGGCCGCCTCGCCGGTGTAACCCACCAGCTTGCCGGGATCCTTGAGGCCGGTCTCACGCCCACCCTCCAGGCTGACCACCAGGTGCCCGTCACGCAGGACATACTTGACGGCGTCCCGGTGGGAGCCGGTGGCCAGCGGGGCGGCGCGGTCCAGTACACCGCGGGCATAGGCGATCACCTTCTCGCCGCGCTTGGGGTTGAAGCTCGACCCCTTCTCGGCACCGTCTTCCTCGGAGATGGCGTCGGTGCCATAGAGGGCATCGTAGAGGCTGCCCCAGCGCGCATTGACGGCGTTGAGGGCGTAACGAGCATTATTCACCGGCACCACCAGCTGAGGACCGGCCTGAACGGCAATCTCGCGGTCCACATTGGCGGTGGTGACTGCGACCTTGGCGGGTGCATCGGCCAGGTAGCCGATCTCCTTGAGGAAGGCGCGATAGGCGGCCATGTCGCCCACCGGACCGGGATTCTCGCGGTGCCAGGCGTCGAGCCGCTCCTGCAGGCGATCACGTTCGTCGAGCAGTTCGCGATTCTTCGGGGTCAGATCATGGAAGAGGGCATCGACGCCGGCCCAGAACGTCTCGGCATCGACGCCGGTGCCCGGAAGCGCCTGCTCGCTGATGAAGCGATCCAGCTCGGCGGCCACCTGCAAGCGATGGCGAGTAACACGTTCGGTCATGGTGGATCTCCTCTTGCTTGGCAGCCAGCGGGTCGCATGCCAGGCTGCCGGGACAGGGGTGAAGTGACTGCGTGACTTCGATTTTGTGGAAAATACTTCCACATGTAAACCCGCAAAGCATCGGGATCGCACGCAGCTAGACCAAAAGATAAGGCAGGGGCAGTCAAGGCGCCCGCTTTACATGGTGTCGAACCATACTTGGGGCTAGCATTGCCGTGCGCCCCGGAGGATACGATGAGCGACTTCACCCCACTGCAGGCGCTGGGTCCCGTCCGGCTCATCACACCGGCCGCGGCGGAGCTCGGCGATGATCACCTGGAACGCTACCTGGGCCACTACGGCCTGGCGCCCCTGCTCATCGAGCATGTGGGGCTGCACGTGGGCTATGTGGAGGCCTGCAACTTTCGCCTATGGACTCAGATATGGAGTCCCGCCGAGCCTGTCGGCACCGCCTTCGTGGTGCACGGCTACTTCGACCATCTGGGGCTCTACCGCCACCTGCTGGAGCGCCTGCTCGACCGCAACTGGCGGGTAGTGCTGTGGGATCTGCCGGGGCACGGCCTCTCCAGCGGAGCTCGCGCCACCATCGACGACTTCGACGACTACGGCGGCTGCCTGCGCGCCCTTCAGCAGCATCTGGAGGAGAGAAACCTGGCCCCACGCCCATGGATCGGCGTGGGCCAGAGCACCGGGGCGGCGATACTGGCCACCGATGCATTGACCCGCGGTGACGACGGCCACTGGGCCGGCCTGGCGCTGCTGGCACCGCTGGTGCGCCCCTGGGGCTGGAACCAGTCAAGCTGGCTGCACCTCCTGGTGGGCCCCTTCGTGCGCTCCATCCCCCGCAAGTTCCGCGCCAACTCCACCGACAACGACTTCGCCGACTTTCTGCGCGACGGCGACCCACTGCAGGCCGACCGCGTCGCCATCGGCTGGGTCAGCGCCATGCGCCGCTGGATGCCGCAGCTGCTTGCCCTGCCCCCCAATCCGGTGAAGACCCTGATCCTGCAGGGCGAACAGGACCTGACGGTGGACTGGGAGTGGAACCTGGCCGTGCTGGAGCGCAAGTTCCCCAACGCCGAGATCCACCGCCACCCCGAGGCGCGACACCACCTGGTCAACGAGGCCGAACCGATCCGCCAGGCGCTCTTCGAGACCCTCGACCACTTCATCGACTCCCTGGAGCCCGCCGCCTCCCGTCAGGAGACCGACACCCCATGAACGCTCGCCGCCTCTCCCCGCTGGCCCTGCTGCTGCCAATGCTGCTGATCGGCTGTGCCGCCGCGCCCGACCGCCCCGAGACCCTGCGACAGGCGCTGCTCAACCTGGGCGAACGTGCCGCCAACCGCGTGATGGAGGCGCCCGCCCTGCCGCGTCCGCCCGGCGACCAGGTACTGCTGCTGGCCAACCCCGAGGTGAACGGCGAACTCGGCGTCAGCCAGGAGCGCTTCCGTGAGAGCCTGACCCGGGCACTGCTGGCGGTGAACGATGGCCCCCAGGTGCTGGACTGGACCGAGAGCATGGGGACAGGGGGCGGCGCCAACCAATGGCGCCTGGAGAGCCGCCTGATGGCCGACGGCCCCCGGCTGCGCCTCTCGGACAGGGAGCTTCTCCCCTACCGGCTGACCCTCGTCCTGCGCCGCCCGGACAGCGAGCCGGTGATGTGGGAGGAGAGCCTGCAGGGCGCCCTGGACGCCTCGGCACTCTAGCTCGCCCCCGGCGGCTCACCATTCACCCCTTGAGCAATCGATCCAGCTGGCGATAGCCGATCGCCTCGATCAACTGCTCACGGGCCGGTTTCGGCTCACCCGCTAGATCGGCCAGGGTCAGCGCGACCCGCAGCACCCGGTGGTAGGCCCGCGCCGATAGCCTGAGACGCTCAAGCACCTGCGCCAGCCAGGCGCGATCGGCGACGCTCAGATCGCAGGCTGCCTCGAGCTCCCGCCCCGCCAGATGAGCGTTGAGCGCGCCTCGCATCAGCTGGCGCTCACGGGCCGACACCACACGCCTGCGAACTACCGCCGAGGATTCCCCCGGAGTGGCCGCGGTGAGCTGCTCCGGCGGCAGCGCCGGCACCTCCACCTGCAGGTCAATACGGTCGAGCAGCGGACCCGAGAGTCTCGCCTGATAGCGCTGTATCTGGGCCGCCGTGCAGTGGCAGGTCTGACGAGGATCACCCAGGTGGCCGCAGGGACAGGGATTCATGGCCGCTACCAGCTGAAAGCGGGCCGGGAAGCGACGCTGATGGCTAGCCCGGGCGATATGAATCTGGCCCGATTCCATGGGTTCGCGCATGACCTCAAGGACATGACGCGAGAACTCCGGCAGTTCGTCGAGGAACAGCACCCCGTGGTGGGCCAGCGAGATCTCCCCGGGACGGGGCTTCGAGCCGCCGCCCACCAGGGCCACGGCGCTCGCCGTGTGGTGCGGTGCACGGAACGGCCGCCGCCCCCACTCGGCGTCCAGGGGCAGCCCGCTCACAGAGCGCACCGCCGCCACCTCCAGGGCTTCCTCGTCGGTAAGCGGCGGCAGGATGCCCGGCAGGCGGCTTGCCAGCATGGTCTTGCCGGTGCCCGGTGGTCCGGCGAACAGCAGGTTGTGGGATCCCGCGGCGGCTACCTCCAGGGCACGGCGGGCCTGGTACTGACCGCGCACCTCGGCGAGGTCGGGCAATGATGTGGATGCCGTCGGGGGACGCAGCAGTCGGTGGGGGGCAATGGGCGTCTGCCCCAGCAGGTGGGCGACCACCTCCAGCAGATGGTCGGCGGGCAGCACCTCGAGATCGCCGGCGAGCGCCGCCTCATCGGCGTTGGCCCGGGGGACGATCAGCCGGCGCCCGGCGCGTCGAGTGGCCAGGGCCAGGGGCAGCACGCCTGCGATCGGACGCAGACCGCCATCCAGGGCCAATTCGCCGACGCTCTCGGTGTCCTTTAAAGCATCGGGAGGGAGCTGCCCGGAAGCCAGCAGCAATCCCAGAGCGATGGGCAGATCGAAGCGACCGCCCTCCTTGGGCAGGTCGGCTGGCGCCAGATTGAGGGTGATGCGGCGCAGCGGATAATCGAATCCGGCATTGACCAGGGCGCTGCGAACCCGCTCACGACTCTCCTTCACCGCCGTTTCGGGCAGGCCTACCAGGGTCACCCCCGGCAGACCGTTGGCCAGGTGCACCTCCACCTGGACTTCGGGCGCCTCGAGTCCGAGGCCCGCACGGGTATGGACGATCGCCAGCGTCATGGGCGTTCCCTCGCCAAGGGTAATGCCCTCAGGCTAGCCCAGCCCTCGACGCCCTGCCCACAAGGCTCAGCGGCCGGTCTCGCCCCCGCCAGCATCTTCCTCGGGAGGCACGGTTCCAGAGGCATCCGTCGCCGGCACCTCGGCGGTGCGCTGCTCGATCAGCGTCTCCAGCGCCGTCACCTGCTGCTCCAGCGCCTCCACACGGGCACGAGTGCGCTGCAGGACATCCATCAGGATGTCGAAGTCCTCCCGGGAGACCAGCTCCAGGCGGTCGAAGGCGCCCTTCACCACCTGCTGAATCCCCTTCTGCATCTCCTCCGGCGCCTGGGATGCCCCCTGCAGGCGCTCACCGATCTGCTGGGCCAGTCGGCCGATACGGTCATGGCTCACCATGGGTCTCTCCTGATCAAGTGAAATACCAGCTACAGGATACCCATCGCCCGCCGTGAACGCATGCCCTGCCTATGCACCATGGTGGCGCAGATGCACCGCCACCAGGCTCCAGCGCGGTGCGCCAGCCCTGCCCCCCGTCCACCAGGCACCGCCGGAAAGCACACCGACACTTATCAACATCATGTTTTTAATCGAATTTAACATGAAATGGCACGTTTTACGCAAAGGCAGGATATGCGGCCGCCGTGCCGTTACCCAACGCAACCGGGGAGACAAGGGATGAAACTCATCACCGCCATCATCAAGCCATTCAAGCTGGACGACGTCCGCGAGGCGCTGGCCGACAACGGTGTCCAGGGCATCACCGTCACCGAGGTCAAGGGGTTCGGCCGCCAGAAGGGCCATACCGAGCTCTACCGTGGCGCCGAGTATGTCGTCGACTTCCTGCCCAAGGTCAAGGTGGAGGTGGCCGTGGACGACAGCCGCCTGGAGACCGTCCTCGACGCCATTTGCAGCGCCGCCAACAGCGGCAAGATCGGCGACGGCAAGGTCTTCGTGACGCCTCTGGAGGATGTCATCCGTATCCGCACCGGTGAACGCGGTCCCGACGCCGTTTGATTGCCCACTGTCTGGAGAGACTGCAATGAGTGAACTGACAGAGCTGAGCTACGCGCTCGATACCTTCTATTTCCTGATCTGCGGCATACTGGTGATGTGGATGGCCGCCGGCTTCTCGATGCTCGAGGCCGGCCTGGTTCGCTCCAAGAATACCGCCGAAATCCTCATCAAGAACGTCTCCCTGTTCGCCATCGCCTGCACCATGTACCTGCTGGTGGGCTACTACATCATGTACTCCAGCCCCGAGGGCGGCATCCTGCCGAACCTGGGCTTCCTGCTGGGCGCCGAGAACAGCGCCGACGCGGTGCTGGCCGGCGGCGATGACGCCCCCTACTACTCCATGCGCGCCGACTACTTCTTCCAGGTGGTGTTCGTGGCCACGGCCATGTCCATCGTCTCGGGGGCCGTGGCCGAGCGCATGAAGCTGTGGGCCTTCCTGGCCTTCGCCGTGGTGATGACCGCGGTCATCTACCCGGTTTCCGGCTTCTGGACCTGGGGCGGTGGCTGGCTCGACGCCGCCGGCTTCTCCGACTTCGCCGGCTCCGGCATCGTGCACATGGCGGGCGCCGCTGCTGCCCTGGCCGGCGTGCTGCTTCTCGGCCCGCGCAAGGGCAAATACGGCAAGGATGGCAGCATCTATGCCATTCCCGGTGCCAATCTGCCGCTGGCCACCCTGGGCACCCTGATCCTGTGGATGGGCTGGTTCGGCTTCAACGGCGGCTCCGAACTCAAGGTTTCCGACATCGACTCCGCCAACAACGTCGCCCAGGTGCTGGTCAACACCAACGCCGCAGCCGCCGGCGGCGTGATTGCCGCCCTGATCATGGCCAAACTGTGGTTCCGCAAGGCCGACCTGACCATGACCCTCAACGGCGCTCTGGCCGGCCTGGTGGCCATCACCGCCGAACCTCTGGCTCCCTCCGCGCTGAGCGCCGCCCTGATCGGTGGCGTGGGTGGCGTCATCGTGGTGGTCGCCATCGTTAGCCTGGACAAGCTGAAGATCGACGACCCGGTGGGCGCCATCTCGGTGCACGGCGTGGTCGGCATCTGGGGCCTGCTCGTTGTGCCGCTGACCAACGGCGACGCCACCTTCGGCGCCCAGCTGCTCGGCATCGTCGGCATCTTCGCCTGGGTCTTCATCGCCAGCCTGATTGTCTGGGGCATCCTCAAGGCGGTGATGGGCATCCGTGTCAGCGAGGAAGACGAGTATGAGGGCGTCGACCTGGCCGAGTGCGGCATGGAAGCCTACCCCGAGTTCAGCGTCGCCAAGAAATGATGGCGACGCTCACCGAGTGAGCTGGCGTGCTCCTACTGGCCCCCTCGGGGGCCTTTTTTCATCCCGCCCGCCGCGGTGTATGCTAGAGAGCAATCAGGCGCACGCGGGTGGCACGGCCACCGTACCGAACAGACGAGGAGTCCGACCATGAAACTGGTGACCGCCATCATCAAGCCGTTCAAGCTCGACGACGTGAGGGAGTCCCTCTCGGAGATCGGCGTCCAGGGCATTACCGTGACCGAGGTGAAGGGGTTCGGCCGCCAGAAGGGCCACACCGAACTCTATCGCGGTGCAGAGTACGTGGTAGACTTCCTGCCCAAGGTGAAACTGGAAGTCGCCATTGACGACGACATGGCCGAGAAGGTGATCGACGCCATCACCCAGGTTGCCAACACCGGCAAGATCGGCGACGGCAAGATCTTCGTCACCCCGCTCGAGCAGGTGATTCGCATCCGTACTGGCGAAACGGGGAAGGATGCCGTCTGAGCCCAGCACGCGGCAGGCCAGCCTGAAACGACACCGCCTCCGTGGTCAGAATCACGGAGGCGGTCTTCTTTCTACTTGTCCTTGGAAGCTTGTCGTTTCCGGAGAAGCCGGGTCACTTCTCCACGAACGCCCTCTCGATCACGTAGTCGCCGGGCTCGCCCATGCGCGGGGAGATCTTGAAGCCAAGGTCATCGAGCACCGCGCTGGTTTCGTCGAGCATGGCGGGGCTGCCGCAGATCATGGCGCGATCCTGCTTGGGGTCCATGGGCGGAAGACCGGTGTCCTCGAACAGCTTGCCGCTGCGGATATGGTCGGTGAGACGCCCCATGGTGGGATATTCCTCACGGGTGACCGTGGGGTAGTAGATCAGCTTCTCTCTGACCTCCTCCCCCAGGTACTCGTGGGCCGGCAGCTCCTTCTGGATGAAGTCGGCGTAGGCCAGCTCGCTGACGCTGCGCACACCGTGCACCAGCACCACCTTCTCGAAGCGCTCATAGACCTCCGGGTCCTGGATCAGGCCCATGAAGGGAGCCAGGCCGGTGCCGGTGGAGAGAAAGTAGAGGTTTCGGCCCGGTAGCAGATCGTCGGTCACCAGGGTGCCGGTGGGCTTGCGGCTGACCATGATCTGGTCGCCCACCTTGAGGTGCTGCAGCCGCGAGGTGAGCGGACCGTCCGGCACCTTGATGCTGAAAAACTCCAGATGGTCCTCGTAGTTCGGACTGGCAACGGAGTAGGCGCGCATCAGCGGCTTGCCGTTGACCTCCAGGCCGATCATCACGAACTGACCGTTCTTGAAGCGCAGGCTGCGCTCGCGGGTAGTGCGAAAGCTGAAAAGGGTGTCATTCCAGTGGTGGACACTGAGAACCTCTTCCAGGGCAAACTTGCTCATGCCGACTCCTCGATATCGCAAAGGGCGCTTTAGTCCTAAAGGGAATAAATAAGCGGTTAATATTTGCATTGAATTCTAAGGGAAATGCCGTTATCTGTTAAATGGATTGTATGGATAACACTTATCTACTGCCTTGATATACACCATCGGAGCCTTGCGCCATGCGTTTCACCCTGCGCCAGTTGGAGGTCTTCGTCGCCGTGGCCCAGCATGAGAGCGTCTCCCGGGCCGCCCGGGTCCTGGCGCTATCCCAGTCCGCGGCCAGCACGGCCCTGGCCGAGCTGGAGCGCCAGTTCGACTGCCAACTGCTGGACCGCATCGGCAAGCGCCTGAAGCTCAACGCCCTGGGTTTCCAGCTGCTGCCCAAGGCGGTGGCCCTGCTCGACCGCGCCGAGGAGGTGGAGGGGTTGCTGCGCGGTCGCCAGGGCATCGGCACCCTTGATGTGGGCGCCACCCTGACCATCGGCAACTACCTGGCCACCCTGCTGATCGGCGACTTCATGCAGCGCTTCCCCGGCAGCCGGGTGCGCCTTGCCGTTCGAAACACTCGCGCCATCATCGAGAGCGTGCGCCACCATGAACTGGACCTGGGACTGATCGAAGGGCACTGCGAAGCGGATGACGTGATCACTCAGCCCTGGGTAGAGGACGAGCTGGCCGTGTTCTGCTCTCCGCGCCACCCCCTGGCCAACCGGGGCCCGGTGGCGCTGGAGGGGCTGTTGCACGAGGCCTGGATCATGCGCGAGCAGGGCTCGGGCACCCGCCTCACCCTGGAGCAGGCGGCCCGCCACCGCCGCGGCCGCTTCAACGTGCTGCTGGAGCTGGAGCACACCGAGGGCATCAAGCGCGCCGTGGAGTCGGGGCTAGGCATCGGCTGCGTATCGAAGTTGGCGCTGCGCGACGCCTTCCGGCGTGGCAGCCTGGTGCCGATTCCCACTCCGGAGCTCGACCTGAGCCGCCAGTTCGCCTTCATCTGGCACCGCCACAAATACCTGGCCACCGGCATGCGCGAATTCCTCAAGCTGTGCCGACAGATGACCGCGGGCATCACCCGCAGCGACCAGATTGCCCTGCCGCCGGTGCCCTGATGACCCGCCATGAAAAAAATCGGGCCCGGCGGCGCCGGACCCGATGATCCCGAAAGGAGTACCGCCAGGCGGTCAGCGCATATCGCTGACCGCCTCCTGAATATCCTCGAGGCTGGACTTGGAGAGGTCCTTGGCCAGGGAGTGGATGACCAGCTTGGTCGTGGGGCCGTCGAGTTTGTCGCGCAGTTGACCCAGGAAGCGCGGCGGTGCCACCAGGATCAGTTTTTCCAAGGTGTTGTCGACACGGGCACGATAGATGCGCTCGGCCACCTCCTTGGCAAAGATCGTCTCCTCATGGGTACGGGCAGTGCTTTCTCCGCCGGAGGAGCGCGCCGAGTTCGAGGTCGATTCATGGACATCGGCGCCGCGGTCCGTCACCAGGTCTCCCTCATGCAGACGGCTAGCCGCATGCACGAGGCTGTCCTGCTCAACCAGCTTGAGCGCGTCGCGGGTGAAGATCCGCGCCCTTGCTGCGTCTGCCACCACGATATATGTCGTCATAGCCACTCCCAGATGCAGGTTCTTTCGATGCCGGAACCGCAGGCTCCGGCCACACGTCTCACTCGACAACTACTCACCCAACAGTGGCAAGCGAGCCGAGCCCGGTCAACCTGCATGGCACACCCGGTGAGAGGAACTGCATCGGTACTTGATCTAGGGTAGCATCGGACGTGATACATCGACCGGGCCACCCTATGTCGAACAC
This sequence comes from Halomonas sp., assembly GCA_003553625.1. Taxonomy (GTDB): domain Bacteria; phylum Pseudomonadota; class Gammaproteobacteria; order Pseudomonadales; family Halomonadaceae; genus Halomonas. The sequence continues at coordinate 8,038 of PWEV01000064.1, read as the reverse complement.
TAGCCTGAATGATCGGCGGCACCGCCATAACCGCTACCTGCTGATGCGCCACGGGCACAGCGAGGCCAACGAGGCAGGTCTGATCATCAGCCGCCCGGAACGTGGTCTGACGGGCTTCGGGCTCTCGCACCGGGGCCGTGCCCAACTGTCAGACCTGCTGGCGGACTGGCGCTGGCCGCTACCCGACCGTCTGCTGCACTCCGATTTCCGCCGCACCACCGAAACGGCCGAATGGGTCGGACGACACTTGGGCCTTACGCCGAGCGCTCATGTCGGCCTTCGAGAACGCAGTTTCGGCGATCTCGAAGGCCTATCCGACGGCCGCTATCCCGATGTCTGGTCCCTGGACGCCGAAGACCCTCGGCATAGGGCCTTCGGGGTGGAAAGCGTCACCGACGTGGCCGATCGCATGCTTGCCGTGATCACGGCCCTGGAAGCCGAGACCCAGGGGGAGACCATCCTGCTGGTGAGTCACGGCGATCCGCTGCAGATCCTGCTTACCGCTCTGGCGGAACGGCCCCTGAGCGCTCATCGCGATCGCGAGCCGCTTCCCCCTGCCGGCATCACGCCGCTTTCATGACGCCCCTGGTGATGCCCAGGCCGATGGCCACCATGGCTGCAGCCGAGCATCATCTAGGGTAGCATCCTCACTCGACCGGCAAGGGATGCCGGCGCGCCTCATCGCCACGATGTGCCCCCGGGAGGACCCCGATGCAACAGTTCCTGTTTCCCCGCCGCCCGCTGTCCCGCGGCACCCTGCTCTTCTGTCACCTGCTGCTGCAGCTCGGCCTCGCGGCCGGCGCCGTCCTGTGGCTGGCACCCCGAACCCCCTGGCTCGCCCCGCTGGGCTGGGGTGAAGCCTGGCCCCCGCTGGCCCTGGGCGGCGGCCTGTGGCTGCTGGCCGCGGTAGCCATGCGCCTGGTCGCCGAGCTGTTGCTGCTACCCCACCACCTCGCCGGCAGCCTGGGCACCGGGCCGGTGATTACCCGCTCCTGGGAGCGCCGCCCTGCGGTGCATGATTCCAATGCCGCCTGGACCAGCGACGCTAGAGCGATGGACACCGACGACAGCACCGTCGGCTCGGCTCGGGTACGGCGACCGGCCGAACGGATGCGCGCCCGCGAACCCTCGCTGGATCTCGGCGAGGGCGTGCCGCGGGAGCAGGAGCCCGAGCGTTAGGCCGGCAGCGACGCTCAGTGGCCGAGGATCTGGCTGAGAAACAGCTGAGTGCGCTCGGACTGGGGATCGTTGAAGAAGGGCTCCGGGGCGTTTTCCTCGATGATCTGGCCCTGGTCCATGAAGATCACCCGATCGGCCACGGTCTTGGCAAAGCCCATCTCGTGGGTCACGCAGAGCATGGTCATCCCCTCCCGGGCAAGCTCGACCATGACATCGAGCACCTCCTTGATCATCTCCGGATCCAGCGCCGAGGTCGGCTCGTCGAAGAGCATCACCTCGGGGTGCATGCAGAGCGAGCGGGCGATGGCCACTCGCTGCTGCTGGCCGCCGGAGAGCTGTCCGGGGTATTTCAGCGCCTGCTCGGCGATCTGCACCCGTTCCAGGTATTGCATTGCCTGGGCTTCGGCCTCGCGGCGAGGCCTCTTCTGCACCCACATGGGCGAGAGGCAGCAATTCTCCAGCACCGTCAGGTGCGGGAAGAGGTTGAAGTGCTGGAAGACCATGCCGACGTTGCGGCGAATCTGCTCGATGCGCTTCACGTCCTGGGTCAGCGGCACGCCGCCCACCGCGATCTCGCCCTGCTGGTGCTCCTCCAGGTGGTTGATGCAGCGAATCAGCGTCGACTTGCCGGACCCCGAGGGGCCGCAGATAACGATGCGTTCACCGCGCCGGACCTCCAGGTCGATGTCGCGCAGCACGTGAAAATCGCCAAACCACTTGTTGACGCCGCGCATCTCGACCATCGGCGTCTCGGCGCCGGCCGGGGACTGGGTTGCCTGGTCACTCATTGTCGTTTTTCCTCGATTCGGGTGGCGCCGGTCGCTACTTCTTGTGGCCGGTATGCAGCTTCTTTTCCAGATACTGGCTGTAGCGCGACATGCTGAAGCAGAAGATCCAGAACATGAATGCGGCAAACACGTAGCCTTCCAGGGCAAAACCCAGCCAGCGGGAGTCCGACAGCGCCGCCTGGACGATGCCCAGCAGGTCGAAAAGCCCGATGATCATCACCAGGGTGGTGTCCTTGAACAGCGAGATGAAGGTGTTGACGATGCCCGGAATCATCATCTTAAGCGCCTGGGGCAGCACGATCAGCCCCATGCGCTGCCAATAGCCCATCCCCAGGGCCGCTGCGGCCTCCTCCTGGCCCCGGGGAATCGCCTGCAACCCCCCGCGAATCACCTCCGCCATGTAGGCGCTCTGGAACAGGGTGATGCCGATCAGCGCTCGCACCAGGCGATCGACGCTGACCCCGGTGGGCAGAAACAGCGGCAGCATCACCGAAGCCATGAAAAGGATGGTAATCAGCGGCACGCCGCGCCAGAACTCGATGAACACCACGCTGAAGCTCTTGACGATCGGCATCTCCGAACGACGACCGAGCGCCAGCAGGATGCCGATGGGCAGGGCCGCCACCATTCCCACTACGGCCAGGATCAGGGTCAGCATCAGCCCGCCCCAGCGATGGGTCTCCACCAGCCGCAGGCCGAAATAGCCGCCGTAGAGCAGCACGTAGGCGACCACCGGAAAGACCAGTAGCGTGACGACGGCGATCCAGCGCTTGAAGGGCAGCCGAGGGATCGCCAGCCAGGCGATCAGCACCGCGAAGCTGGCGAAGACGAGATTGACCCGCCACAGTTCGTCGCGGGGGTAGAGCCCATAGATGAACTGGGTCAGGCGGGCGTTGACGAATACCCAGCAGGCGCCTTCACGGGAGCAGTCGTCGCGGCTGGTGCCGATCCAGTCGGCGTTGATGAAGGCCCACTGAATCGTCGGCGTCAGCAGCACATAGAGCAGGTAGAGGCCCAGCAGGGTGAACACGCTGTTCACCGGTCCGCTGAACAGGTTGGCGCGCAGCCAGGCCAGCGGGCCGATGCTGAGGCCTGGCGCCGGGCGCGCCTCGATCATCTTCTCTCGAATCGTCATGGCGCCTCTCCTAGCGTTCGACCAGCGCCACGCGGGCGTTGAACCAGTTCATGAACGTCGACACCAGCAGGCTGATGGTGAGATAGACCGCCATGGTCATGGCAATCACCTCGATGGCCTGTCCGGTCTGGTTGAGGGTGGTGCCGGCGAAGACCGAGACCAGGTCCGGATAGCCGATGGCGGTGGCCAGCGAGGAGTTCTTGATCAGGTTGAGGTACTGGCTGGTGAGCGGCGGGATGATCACCCGCAGGGCTTGGGGAATCACCACCAGCCGCAGCACCAGCCCCTGGGGCAGGCTCAGCGACTGGGCCGCTTCGGTCTGGCCGTGGGGTATCGCCTGGATCCCCGAGCGCACGATCTCGGCGATGAACGAGGCCGTGTAGATGGAGAGCGCCAGCCACAGAGCCAGGAATTCCGGGATCACCGTGATACCGCCGCTGAAGTTGAAGCCGCGCAGTTCCGGCACGTCCCAGGTCACCGGGACTCCGGTCAGTACCAGCCCCGCCAGCGGCAGCCCGACGATCAGCGCCAGCGACATCCAGCCTGCCGGCAGGCGCCGGCCGGTGGCGGCGTGGCGGCGCCGATTCCAGATCACCAGGGCGATGCTGGCCCCCACGGCGAGGGCCAGGGCCAGCGGGATCAGGCCGAAGCCGGACTCGAAGAGCGGCTCCGGCAGGAACAGGCCGCGCACGTTGATGAATACCGCCTCGCCCAGGGAGATGCTGTCCCGGGGGCTGGGCAGGGTACGCAACACGGCGAAGTACCAGAAGAAGATCTGCAGCAGCAGCGGGATGTTGCGGAAGGTCTCGATATAGACATTGGCCAGACGGGCAATCAGCCAGTTGGGCGACAGACGGGCGATGCCCACGGTAAAGCCGACGATCGTCGCCGCCAGCACGCCGAGGGCCGAGACCAGCAGGGTGTTGAGCAGCCCCACCAGGAAGGTACGGCCGTAGGTGCTCTGTGAGGAGTAGTCGATCAGGCTCTGGACGATGCCGAAGCCCGCGGTGTTGCTGAGGAAGCCGAAGCCGGTGGTGATCCCCCGCTGTGCGAGGTTCGCCTGGGTATTGCCGATGATGAAGATCAGGAAAGCGGCCACGGCGGCCACCAGCAGCAGCTGAAAGATCAGCGCCCGCTTGGCGCGATCACGCCAGAACGGCGGCTTGGGGCCCGCCTGACGGACCTCGGGTCTTGTGGGCATGGGAAGGGTCTCCGCCTGGATCCTTCAAGCAGCGTTGAAGACAGTCGGCCCGGGATCCCCGGGCCGACTGTCAGGTCGGTTCCCCGGTGCCAGTCGACACCGGGGCATGACGATCAGCGGATTGGCGGAGCGTACTGGATGCCACCCTCGGTCCACAGGGCGTTGATGCCGCGCTCGATCTCCAGCGGGGAGCCCATGCCGACGTTACGCTCGAAGCTCTCGCCGTAGTTACCCACCTGCTTGATGATCTGATAGGCCCAATCGGCGGAGAGGCCCATGCCCTCACCGTAGTTGCCGTCCTGGCCCAGCAGACGCGCGATATCAGGATCCTCGGAGTCGAGCATCTCGTCGACGTTATCGCTGGTGATGCCCATTTCCTCGGCGTTGAGCATGGCGAACAGCGACCACTTCACGATGTTGAACCACTGGTCATCGCCCTGGCGCACCACCGGGCCCAGCGGCTCCTTGGAGATGATTTCCGGCAGGATCATGGAGTCGTCCGGATCGGCGAGCTGAATGCGCAGGGCCGCCAACTGCGAGGTATCGGAGGTCAACACGTCGCAGCGACCGGCCTCGTAGCCGCCCACGGTCTGCTCGGAGGTATCGAAGACGATGGGGTCGAACGCCATGTCGTTGGCGCGGAAGTAGTCGGCCACGTTGAGCTCGGTGGTGGTGCCGGACTGCACGCAGATCGCGGCGCCATCGAGCTCCTTGGCGCTTTCGATGCCCATCTCGCTATGGATCATGAAGCCAATGCCGTCGTAGAAGGTCACGCCGGTGAAGTTGAGGCCCAGGGTGGTATCGCGGGTGGTGGTCCAGGTGGTGTTGCGGGAGAGCACGTCAGCTTCGCCGGACTGCAGAGCAGTGAAGCGCTCCACGGCGTTGAGCGACACGTAGCGCACCGCCTCGGCGTCGCCGAACACCGCAGCCGCCACGGCGCGGCAGACGTCGACGTCCAGGCCCTGCCACTCGCCCTCGTCATCCGGGGCCGAGAAGCCCGGCAGGCCGTCACTGACGCCGCACTGAACCGCGCCGCGGTCGCGGGTGTCGTCCAGGGTGGAGGCCTGGGCGAAAGAGGATGCCGTAAAGGCCAGGGCGCCGGCGGAAGCCAGCAGGAGCAGATTGTTGTTTTTCAGCATGGGGATCTTCCCTCGCGTGGGTAATGGGTCTTCTGGTATCGCGTCATGCCGTAGCATCTAGAAGACATTAGCAAGGATCGTTCCAACTCAGGAATCTGCAGCGACAGGTCAACTTTCAACGCTTGGACACGGGCCAAGGGCACAGCGCTGCACCATCGCGGTGCCGTCGAGGCGGTACTTGGCACTTCCGCGGCGCACCATGGATGTCGCTGACGCGGTGCGGCGATGCCGCAGGCGCCCCGCCACCGAGGGTGGCGGGGCGCCGGGTATCGGAAGGTCGTTATTCGGCTCAGGGAGGCCGCGACAGCCCTCGACGCAGCAGGTAGAGCAGCATCACCGCGAAGCCGGCACCGAGGGAGTTGGCGAGGATATCCCACCCGTCACCGCCACTGCGGCCCGGCACCGGAATCTGGGCAACTTCGATGGCGATGCCGTAGAGCACGGCGATCAGGAAGGCATGCGGCAGGCGCACACCGGCCAGGCCGATCAGCCCCGCGAGACCCGCATAGCCGACGAAGTGGTTGGCCTTGTCCCAGGGCAGGTTGCTGGGCATCTGGCTACCCGGCGTCAGGCTGCCCAGGGCAATGACCAATGCGCCCAGGACAGCCAGCGCCGCCCACAGGCGGCGCCGGTCATGCAGGCGCTGGAGCCAACCCAATCCTGAGCGCTCAGCCATGCTGGATCTGGCGATGATAGGCTGGACTCAGTTCGTGGAGTGACTCCATGAAGGCGGTAACGTTGTCGGGATCGGTGAACTGGCTGATGCCATGGCCCAGGTTGAAGATATGGCCGGGGCCCGTGCCGTAGCTGTCGAGGATGCGAGCCACCTCGGCGCGTATCGCCGCCGGGCGTGCAAACAGCACGTTGGGATCCAGATTGCCCTGCAGGGCCACCTTGTGGCCCACACGAGCGCGGGCGCTGGAGAGCTCGGTGGACCAGTCGAGACCCACGGCGTCGGAGCCCGCCAGGGCGATGTCCTCGAGCCACTGGCCCCCGTTCTTGGTGAACAGGATCACCGGCACGCGCCTGCCGTCGTGCTCGCGGATCAGGCCGGCAACGATCTGCTCCATGTAGCGCAGCGAAAACTCCAGGTAGGCCGGAGTGGAGAGCGCGCCGCCCCAGGTGTCGAAGATCTGCACCGCCTGGGCACCGGCACGAATCTGGGCATTGAGATAGTCGGTGACCGCCGTGGCCAGGGTATCCAGCAGGTCATGCATTACGCTGGGCGTGTCATAGAGCATCGTCTTGACGTGGCGGAAGTCCTTGCTGGAGCTGCCCTCCACCATGTAGGTGGCCAGCGTCCAGGGGCTGCCGGAGAAGCCGATCAGCGGCACTCGGCCGTTCAGCTCGCGACGGATGGTGGAGACCGCGCGCATCACATAGTCCAGATCGCGCTCGGCATCCGGCGCCTTGAGCGCAGCGACCTCGGCCGCAGTCCGCACCGGCTTGCGAAACTTGGGTCCCTCGCCGGTCTCGAAATAGAGCCCCAACCCCATGGCATCGGGGATGGTGAGGATATCCGAGAACAGAATTGCCGCATCCAGCGGATAGCGCTCCAGGGGCTGCAGGGTGACCTCGCAGGCCAGTTCCTGGTTACGGCAGAGGCTCATGAAGTCACCGGCCTCGGCGCGGCTAGCGCGGTATTCCGGCAGGTAGCGGCCCGCCTGGCGCATCATCCACACCGGGGTGCGGTCCACAGGCTGACGCGCCAGGGCGCGCAGAAAGCGATCGTTCTTGAGTTCCATGCAGGCGGTCATCCACGGGAAATGTGGGCCACATTGTACCCGATCATGGCGCCATGGGCTGCGGTCGTGAGCCGAGCCCGGCTTCCTGTTAGAATGACGCCCCACCCGTCGGCACTGCCCTTGCCGTGAACGAAAGTAGGGCCTGACTCCGAGGTACCCCGTGACGATTCGCTTCATCGCCGCCTCCCGGCTGCCCACCCCCTGGGCCACCTTTATCATGCACGGCTTCGAGGATGAGGCCACCGGCAAGGATCATATCGCCCTGACCCTGGGCGACCTGACCGACGGCGAGCCGGTGCTGGGGCGGGTCCACTCCGAATGCCTGACCGGCGATGCACTGTTCTCGATGCGCTGCGACTGTGGCTACCAGCTCCAGGAGGCGCTCAAGCGCATCGCCGATGAAGGCCGCGGAGTGCTCCTCTACCTGCGTCAGGAAGGGCGCGGCATCGGCCTGCTCAACAAGATCCGCGCCTACCACCTTCAGGACCAGGGTGCCGACACCGTGGAGGCGAACGAGCAGTTGGGCTTCGGTGCCGACCTTCGGCGTTACGACCTCTGTGTGCCGATGCTTGAGCACCTGAGCGTGGCATCGCTTAGACTGATGACCAACAACCCGCGCAAGGTCGAGGCCCTGACCAGCGCTGGCGTGACCGTCGCGGAGAGAGTGCCGCTGACCACCGGCCTGAACCCCCACAACGAGCACTATCTCTCCACCAAGGCCGGCAAGCTCGGACATATGATGGCGCTGGGCGATTTCACCCAGGCCAGCGACGTGGATATCGAACGCAAGCCCTGAGCCATCGGGCGTTTGAACACGGCGTTCAACTCGCATGTCCAGTGGGGTAGACAAT
>PWEV01000225.1 GCA_003553625.1 Halomonas sp. | reverse complement strand
CCGCTGCTGCAGAAGCTCGATGAGGTCGTGGTGGCGCTGGGCTTCCAGGACTACACGGCGGACGTGGACAACAAGCTCAACATGGTGCTGTTCACCCTGTCGCTGATGGTGGGTACCGCGGGCCTTCCCCACGTCATCATCCGCTTCTTCACCGTACCGAAGGTCGCCGACGCTCGCTGGTCCGCCGGCTGGGCCCTGGTGTTCATCGCCCTGCTCTACCTGACCGCACCGGCCGTGGGCTCCATGGCGCGCCTCAACCTGAGCACCACCATCTACCCCGAGCTCGCTGGCCAGGTGCAGGACGAGGAAGCCGCCTTGCAGGCCTCGATCCAGCACGGCGAGATCACGACCACCGATGCCGCTGGCTTTGCCGCGGCCGAGGAGTGGACCGACCACCCGGATATTCCCGAGTGGATGGTGACCTGGGCAGAGACCGGCCTGATCCAGTTCCGCGATCTGAACAATGACGGCCGCATCCAGATGTACAACGACAGCGCCGACTTCTCGCACCTGGGTTGGGAAGGCAACGAGCTCACCGTCAACAACGACATCCTGGTACTGGCCAATCCCGAGATCGCCAACCTCCCGCCCTGGGTCATCGGCCTGATCGCCGCCGGCGGTATCGCGGCAGCGCTCTCCACCGCCGCAGGCCTGCTGCTAGCCATCTCCTCGGCCATCAGTCACGACCTGATCAAGACCATGATCAACCCCAAGATCTCCGAGAAGGGCGAAATGCTGGCGGCGCGGATCTCCATGGGCGGTGCCATCCTGTTGGCTACCTACCTGGGCCTCAACCCTCCGGGCTTCGCCGCCCAGACGGTGGCCCTGGCCTTCGGTATCGCCGGCGCCTCGCTGTTCCCGGCGCTGATGATGGGGATCTTCTCCAAGCGGATCAACGACAAGGGCGCGGTTGCCGGCATGCTGACCGGTCTGATCCTGACGCTGCTCTATATCTTCACCTACCTGTGCTGGCTGTTCATTCCGGGCACCAACATGCTGCCCAACACGCCGGACAACTGGATCCTGGGCATCTCCCCGCTCTCCTTCGGTGCGGTGGGTGCGATGTTCAACTTCGCGGTTGCCTTCGCGGTATCCCACGCCACCGAAGAGCCTCCGCAGGAGATCCAGGACCTGGTGGAAAGTGTGCGCTATCCCAAGGGTGCTGGCACTGCCATCGACCACTAAGCCATAATGGCCCCTGGCCCGGCTTGCCGGGCCAGTCAATCCCCACCGATCGGGCTTCCCAAGGGAAGCCCGATCGCTTTGATCAAGGACACTTCATGATTTGGCATTTGATCGCGGCGGTCTTCGCCGGTCTCGGCGCCGCCGGCATCGCCATGCTGCTGCGCATGGCCAGCGGCAAGCGACTACCGACCTGGATCATCCCGGTATTCGCCGGTCTGGGCATGCTCGGCTACCAGGTCAACGTCGAGTACTCCTGGTATGAACACAAGCGGCAGCTGCTGCCCGAGTCGGCCAAGGTAGTGGAGGTCGAGCACGACGCCATGTTCTGGCGCCCCTGGACCTACTTCTTCCCCATGGCTACCGCCTTCAGCGTGGTCGACGAGCAGAGCATGGCGGTTCAGGAACAGAACGGTGAGCGTCGCGTCGAGTTCCTTCTCTACCACTTCGAGAAGCAGGTTCAGGACCGCGTCACGACCCACACCTGGCTAATGAACTGCAGTACCCGAGAGATGCTGCCGCTGGAAGCTGACACCCGCCGCCCCCTGCCCGAGCACAGCCGCCGGCTGACCGTGGAAGCCCCGCTCTACCTGGCGGTCTGCCAGAACGCCTGACGAAACGCCGCCTGCCTTGCCGGGTCACATTGCCCTAGAATGGGCGCCAGACTCGTGGGAGAAAGACCATGTTCTCAGGCTGGCTGCTGGTTGCCATATCGCTCCTCTATATCGCTGTCCTGTTCGGCATCGCCTGGCGCGGCGACCGTCATGCTCGCCAGCATGGCGCCAGCCGGCGTCGGCCCATCATCTACAGCCTGGCACTGGCCATCTACTGCACCTCCTGGACCTTCTACGGCGCGGTGGGTCAGGCAGCCACCGGCGGCTGGTCCTTCGCCAGTATCTACGTCGGGCCGATCCTCACCTTCCTGCTGTTCTGGCCGGTGCTGGCCAAGATGATCCGCGTGGCCAAGCACCAGAACGTCACCTCCATCGCCGACTTCATCGCCTCGCGCTATGGCAAAGCCCAGTCACTTGCCGCCTTCGCCAGCCTGGTGGCCCTGATCGGCCCCCTGCCCTACATCGCCCTGCAGTTGAAGGCGGTGTCCACCTCCTTCAGCATGCTGACCGCCTCCGGTGACCCTACCGATACCCCGCTCTTTGCCGACACCGCCTTCTATGTCGCGGTGGTGATGGCGGCCTTCGCGATCCTCTTCGGCACTCGTCACACCGACGCCACGGAGCACCACGAAGGCCTGATCCATGCCGTGGCCTTCGAGTCGCTGGTCAAGCTGGTCGCCTTCCTGGTGCTCGGCGCCTATGTGACCTGGGGCATGTTCGGCGGCCTGGGAGAGCTCTTCGCCCAGGCCGAGGTTCAGCTGGAGCTGCAGCGCCAGCTGGCACAGCAGGACTTCGGCCACAGTTTCTGGGCCCAGACTCTGCTGGCGATGCTGGCGATCCTCTGCCTGCCGCGCCAGTTCCATGTGGCAGTGGTCGAGAACACCCACCCCGACGATGCCGCCAAGGCGCGCTGGCTCTTCCCGCTCTATCTGGCCGCCTTCGCCTTCTTCGTTCTGCCGCTGGCCGCCGCTGGCCTGACCCTGTTCGCCGACAGCGGCATCGAACCGGACACCTATGTGCTGGCGCTGCCCATGGCGGCGAACAGCGAGTGGCTGACGCTGCTGACCTTCATCGGCGGCTTCTCGGCGGCCACCGGAATGGTGATCATGGCCGCCGTGGCGGTATCGATCATGATCTCCAACGAGATCGTCATTCCGGCGCTGTTCCGCCTGCGCTGGTTCGACACCAAGGCCCGCGACTACGGCCGCCTGGTGCTGCGCGCTCGGCGCATCACCATCGCCGCGGTGCTGGCCATGGCCTATGGCTTCTATCAGCTGATCGGCGAGTTCACCTCGCTTGCCTCCATCGGCATGCTCTCCTTCGCCGCTGCCGCCCAGTTCGCTCCCGCACTGATCGGCGGCCTCTACTGGAAGCGTGGCAACCGCCTGGGGGTGGTCGTCGGCATGAACGCCGGCTTCGCCATCTGGGCCTACAGCCTGCTGATGCCGGCGATGATCACCGCCGGGGTACTGCCCGGCCACTGGGCCGACGGGGGCCCGCTGGGGCTGGTCTGGCTGACGCCCACTTCGCTGTTCGGACTGAATGTCGGTGACAGCTTCACCCACGGTGTGATGCTGTCGCTGGGGGTGAACCTGTTCTGCTACATTTTCGTCTCCCAGGTCACCTCTCAGCGGGTGGTGGAGCGGATCCAGGCCTCGCTCTTCGTGGACAGCGTCGAGACCCGCCAGACCTCGGTGAACCGCCCCTGGACCGGCGCCACCACCGTGGGCGACCTCAAGGTGCTGTGCGAGCGCTTCCTCGGCGCCGGTCAGGTAAGCCGCGCCTTCTACGACTATGCCCGGCGCAGCGGTTCGACGCTGGAGGACGGCGCCCGGGCCTCCATCGACGTGATCCAGTTCACCGAGCGCTTCTTGGCCTCGGTGCTGGGGGCCTCCTCGGCGCGCATCGTGGTCAACTCGGCGCTGCAGGGCCGCGGCATCGGCATCTCCGACGTGATCTCCATCGTCGATGAGGCCTCCCAGGTGCTGGAGTTCAACCGCGCCCTGCTGCAGGCCACCATCGAGAACATCAACCAGGGCATCAGCGTGGTGGATCAGAACCTGCGCCTGGTGGTGTGGAACCAGCGCTATCTGGAGCTTTTCCGCTTCCCTGACCACCTGATACGCGTCGGCGCGCCGATAGACAAGATCTTCCGCTACAACGCCCACAACGGTGAATACGGACCCGGGGACCCCGAGGAGCATGTCCAACTGCTGCTCGACAACATCCGCGAAGGCCAGCCCCACCGCTACGTTCGCTACCGTCAGGATGGCAGCGTGCTGGAGGTCCAGGGCAACCCCATGCCCGGTGGCGGCTTCGTCTATACCTATCAGGACATCACTCAGCAGAAGCGCATCGAGGAAGCGCTGATCCGCTCGGAGAACAACATCCGCATCTATACGGACAATGTGCCCGCGCTGATCGCCTACTTCGACAAGGAGTGCCGCTACCTCTTCACCAACCGCGCCTATGAGCAGGCCTTCGGCATCGACCGCAACGCGGTAATCGGCAAGCGAGTTCAGGACGTGGTGTCCCCGGAGATGGCCCGCGAGCGGGCCCCCTGGATCAAGCGGGCATTGATCGGCGAGCGGGTCAGCTTCGAGGTCTCGCTCAGGCTGCCCGAGGGGCGCCGCTACATGCTGGTCACCTACACCCCCCACTTCGGCGACAGCGGGGCGATACTCGGCTTCTTCGCCCTTTACCAGGACATCACCGAGCGGCGCATGGCAGAGATCGCCCTCAAGGAGACCAACGAGACCCTGGAGGAGCGCGTGCGAGAGCGCACCCAGGCCCTCTCCGAGGCCAATGCCGCCCTGCGCCAGGAAAACCGGGTCCGCGCCGAGGCCGAGCTGGCGCTGCGCCAGGCCAAGCAGCTGGCCGAGGATGCCAACGCCTCCAAGACACGCTTCCTGGCCGCCGCCAGCCACGACCTGCTGCAACCGCTGAACGCCGCCCGGCTGTTCACCTCGGCGCTCTTTCAGGAGATGGAGCCCGACAACATGAAGCGCACCATCGGACACATCGACAACTCGCTGCAGGCCGCCGAGGAACTGCTGGGCACCCTGCTCGACATCTCCAAGCTCGACGCCGGGGCCCTGACCCCGCGACGCAGTCACTTCGCCCTGGCCGACATCATCCGACCGCTGCGCGCCGAGTTCGAGGTGATGGCCGAGGATCGCGGCCTCGACCTGCTGGTGGTGCCGACCCGCGCCTGGGTCGACAGCGATGCCCAGATGCTGCGCAGGATTATCCAGAACTTCCTCTCCAACGCCATCCGCTACACCCAGGAGGGCCGAGTACTGATGGGGTGCCGTCGCCAGGGCGACCGTCTCTCCATTCAAGTGTGGGACTCGGGCCCCGGGATTCCCGAATCCAAGCAGGTGGAAATCTTCCAGGAGTTCCGCCGTCTCGACCAGGCCTCGCGGCACAAGGAGAGCGAGAGGGGGCTGGGGCTGGGACTGTCGATCGCCGACCGCATGAGCCGCGTGCTCGACCACCCCATCACGGTGCGCTCCAAGGAGGGCTCAGGCACCATGTTCGCGGTCAGCGTTCCAGTGGTCGAGGCGCGCAGCGAGGCTCAGCAGGCCGAAGAGGCCGCATCGCCCAAGCGCGCCGGGAACAAGCTCGTTGGCATTCGCGTGCTGTGCATCGACAACGAGAGCCTCATCCTGGAGGGCATGAAGGCGATGCTCTCGGGTTGGGGCTGCGAGGTCTTTACCGCCACCACCATCGGCGGCGCCAAGTCGGTGCTGCGCCACCTCGACGGCGACCCCGACGCGATACTGGCGGACTACCACCTGGACAACGAGGTGACCGGCCTGATGGCGCTCGAGGCCCTCAGCGAGCGGCTAGTGGGCGCGGTGCCGGGGATCGTGATCACCGCCGACCGTACCGAGGAGGTCGCCGAGGAGATCCGCCGCGCCGGCTATCAGCTGCTGCTCAAGCCGGTGCGCCCCGCCGCCCTGCGCGCCCTGCTCACTCGAACCCTGCAGGCCAGTCGCGCGGCGCAATAGTGCCCGGCGGCAAGCCCATCATGCAAAAACCCACCTGCCGGTGGGTTTTTGCATCTTCCGAGTGCCTGCTGCCTGGCGTTCAGGATTCGACTTTCGGCGGCTCGACCTCGAGCTTCTGGGCGGCAATGACCGCCTGGGTGCGCGAGTGGACGCCCAGCTTGCGTAGGATGGCGGTGACGTGGGCCTTGATGGTCGCTTCACTGACGCTCAGCTCATAGGCGATCTGCTTGTTGAGCAGCCCCTCGGTGAGCATGTTGAGAACGCGAAACTGCTGAGGAGTCAGCGAGGCGATCGCCTCGGCGAACTTGGTCTCATCCTCGTTGGCCTCGCCCATGACCGCGGCCAGCTCCGCCGGCAACCACACCTCGCCGTCAAGGATCTCCCCTACCGCCTCGGCGATCAGTTGCAGCGAGGAGGACTTGGGAATGAAGCCCGAGGCACCGTAGTCGATGGCCCGACGCACCACATAGGGTTCGTCACTGCCCGAGACCACCGCCACCGGAATGTCGGGCGTCTGGCCACGCAGCTGGATCAAGCCGGAAAAGCCGTGGGCCCCGGGCATGTGCAGGTCGAGCAGGATCAGGTCGGCGTCCGGATGGCGATTCACCACCTCGGCGGTGGCCTGCATGGTGTCGGACTCCACGATCTCGGCCTGGGGCGCCAGTTGGCGCAGCGCCTGGGTGAGGGCTGCGCGGAACAGCGGATGGTCATCGGCGACGATGAATTTCTGGGCAAATGCCATGGATTCTCCTCCGGTTCCTCTGGCAGCGGGCGTGGACCGCCACTCGGGGTCTTATATGACTATGAAACATGTTACCCCATGCTAGAGCCTATTCCCAAGCGCCCCGACAACATTGTCGACAATATTGTTGAGCTGTCGCAAAAAGCCGGCCACTAAGGCCGGCTCTGCAGGGGAACAGCGACGCGATAATCAGCGAACCGCGCGGTTCTCGATCAGCTCATCGACCACACCCGGGTCGGCCAGGGTGCTGGTATCGCCCAGACCGTCGCACTCGTTGGCGGCAATCTTGCGAAGGATGCGTCGCATGATCTTGCCGGAACGGGTCTTCGGAAGGCCCGGGGCCCACTGGATAACGTCCGGCGAGGCGATCGGACCAATATCCTTGCGCACCCACTGGGTCAGCTCCTTCTTGAGCTCGTCGGTGGGCTCCACATCGCCGGTCAGGGTCACATAGATGTAGATGCCCTGGCCCTTGATGTCGTGGGGGAAGCCCACCACGGCAGCTTCGGCCACGGCATCGTGAGCCACCAGAGAGGATTCGATCTCGGCGGTACCCATGCGGTGCCCAGAGACGTTGATCACGTCGTCGACGCGGCCGGTGATCCAGTAGTAGCCGTCCTCATCGCGGCGGCAGCCATCACCGGTAAAGTAGACGCCCTTGTAGGTGGAGAAATAGGTCTGGGTAAATCGCTCATGGTCACCCCAGATGGAGCGAGCCTGACCCGGCCAGGAGTCGGTAAGCACCAGGTTGCCATCCACGGCGCCCTCGAGGGTGTTGCCCTCGCTGTCGAACAGCGCCGGCTGAACGCCGAAGAAAGGCAGGGTGGCGGAACCCGGCTTGAGATCCGTCGCACCGGGCAGCGGCGCGATCATGATTCCGCCGGTCTCGGTCTGCCACCAGGTATCGACGATCGGGCACTTGGAGTTACCGATCACACGGTAGAACCAGTCCCAGGCCTCGGGGTTGATGGGCTCACCCACCGACCCGAGGATGCGCAGGGTGTCGCGCTGACTGGAGTCCATCACGCTGTCGCCATGAGCCATCAGGGCGCGGATGGCAGTCGGTGCGGTGTAGAGAATGTTGACCTTGTGCTTGTCGACGATATCGCCCATGCGGCCGTGGGTCGGATAGCTGGGCACGCCCTCGAACATCAGGGTGGTCCCCCCGTTGGCCAGCGGCCCGTAGACAATATAGCTGTGGCCGGTGACCCAGCCCACGTCCGCGGTGCACCAGTAGATCTCACCGTCCTGATAGTCGAACACATACTGGTGGGTCAGGCTGGCGTAGACCATGTAGCCGCCGGTCGTGTGCTTGAGGCCCTTGGGCGCACCGGTAGAGCCGGAAGTGTAGAGAATGAACAGCGGATCCTCGGCGTTCATCTCCTCGGCCGGGCAGTCGGCGGACTGCTTGTCGACCACTTCGCTATACCAGACATCGCGGCCATCGTTCCACTCGATCTCACCGCCAGTGCGTTTGACCACCAGCACCTTCTCGCAGACCTCGGTGCCGTCGCGGGTCAGGGCCGCGTCGACGTTATCCTTGAGCGGCACGTGCTTGCCACCGCGCACGGACTCGTCGGCCGTGATCACCAGCTTGGAGTTGGCGCCAACCACACGCTGAGCCAGGGCATCCGGGGAGAAACCGCCGAAAACCACGGAATGAACGGCACCGATGCGGGCACAGGCCAGCATGGCCACGGCGGCCTCGGGGATCATCGGCATGTAGAGGGTGACCACATCGCCCTTGCCGATGCCCAGCTCTTTCAGGGCATTGGAAAGCTGGCAGGTCTGAGCGTGCAACTCGCGGTAGGTGATGAGCTTGGAATCATTGGGGTCATCGCCCTCCCAGATGATGGCGGTCTGGTCACCGCGCTGTTCCAGGTGGCGGTCGAGGCAGTTGGCGCTGGCGTTGAGTGTGCCATCCTCGAACCAGCGGATGTCCACGTTGTGGGGATCGAAGCTGGTGTGCTTGATCTTGGAAGGCACCTTGACCCAGTCAATCCGCTTGGCCTGCTCGGCCCAGAAGGTGTCCGGATCGTCCACGGACTGCTGGTACATCGCCTGATATGTGGCCTTGTCGGCCCAGGCCTTGGCGGCGATATCGTCGCGCACCGGATAGACGTTCTGCTGATCGCTCATGGAAGTGCCTCTGTCCTTGGGATGGCCCCGTCAGATGAGTGAAATCGGCCAACCTCGATTGGTATTATTTAGGGACGGCCGACGGCATTTAAGGTGGGCTCAGCATACCCCCGCCCGACACTACTTCCTCTTAGACATTGGTATGAACAATTTATCGATAAATAACAAAGGGTTAGACATCTCTTTCAAGCGCCTCCCGGCCAAGATAGACCAAGGTCTGAGCGCAGTGGCGGCAGCGGTAGCGCTGCCCCTGACGCGCCAGCGCATGGCGCCGGGTGCTGAACGCATGCTCGCGACAACCACAGTCATAGCGGAAGGGAGCGGGGCTGGCGCGACCGGTATCGAAACGATGGGTCGCCCGAGGCACCAAGCCGAACAGCCCTCGCATCACCGTCTGCCACTCGTGTCCATGGGGACGAACTCGGCACCCATCGTCCTCCAGATGGTGAACCAGCCAGTGAGCCATTTCGTGAGGCACCACCTCCACCAGGAACTCGCGGCGGTTCTCGGCGTAGAGCACTGGATTAAAGCGTAGCCCACCGCGCCCGAAATGTGCCTGACCGGCGCACTTGCCTCGCAGGTCGCACCAGACCCCGGGCCGCGGAAGTCCCGGATGCACCTCATGGCACAGCCACCAGGCGGCCTCAACCCGCTCGTGCAGGGCAGCAAGCAGTGCGTTCCCCTTGAGGGTGGCGAGGCGATCGGGGTCGGGGGTGGGCAGCGCGGGTCTGTTCATGGGGTGATAGAATGGCCTCTCGTCCGCCAGGCGTAAAGCGCCGTTTCTGCCCTCCAGTCCGCGAGAGTGACGATGTCAGATATCCCCCAGCCAGACCCCCTGCTCGACGACGACCAGCTCGACCGCCTCGACGACTTCCTGGCCTCCGACAGGGTCGGCGAGGATGCCCTGGATCTCATCGGCAGCCACGGTTTTCTGGTGGCCCTGGCGGTGGCGCCCAGCGAGGCGGACCCGGCCACCTGGGTGGCGGAGCTGTTCCAGGGCGAGCCGGATTTTCATGATAGTGACGAGCGCGAGGAGATCCTCGGGCTACTCGACCAGCTGCGCCGCAACGCCATCGCCGCCCTGGAGCAGGGGCAGCTGCCGGAGCTGCCCTTCGAGCTTACCCTGGAGGAGCTGCCGACCGAAGAAACACCCATCGGCGACTGGTGCGCCGGCTTCATGGAGGGTGTTTTCCTCGACGAAACCGCCTGGTTCGAGGAGGACGAGGAGGCCGCTGCCACCCTGCTGTTGCCCTTCATGGCGCTCTCCGGGCTATTCGATGAAGAGCCTGACATGGCCGAGTTCGTCGCCGACGGCACACGCCTGGAGGCGCTGGTGCGCCAGCTGCCCGAGCTGGTGCTGGATCTCTACCTGCACTACCGCGTACCGCCGGAGACCCCCAAACCCAGCCCACGCCGGAAGAAGCCCGCCGGACGCCGCAAGGCGTGAGGCGTGAGGCGTGAGGCGTGAGGCGTGAGGCGTGAGTCAGGATGTTGCCGCCAAACCTCGCAACAAGGTTTTTCTTATTTAAAGCTTATCGCTTACAGCTCCCCGAAGGAGCGACTTACAGCTCCCGGCGAAGCCGGGTCAACGCAGACGGGTCAGCATCCCATCCAGGCTGCCGTACAGCCACTCCTTGAGCCGCTGCCAGCGCGGGCGCCGGGACCAGACTCGAAGATCGATCTCGTGACTCGCGGCGAAATTGCGCTCGAAAAGCTCCGCCACCTCGGCCGCAAGGCGTCGATCGACCACCTCCTGATTGGCCTCCAGGTTCCAGTGCAGGCTCCAGTGGTCGAAGTTACAGGAGCCCAGGCTGACCCAGTCGTCAATCAGCGAGAACTTGGCGTGGATGAAGTTGGGCTGAAATTCGTGAATTCGCACCCCGGCCCTGAGCAGCCGGCCATAGAAACGCTGGCCGGCGTAGCGTACCCCGGGGTGGTCATGGACATCGCCCGGAAGCAAGAGCTGCACGTCCACGCCTCGGCGAGCGGCGCGGGCCAGGCGCAGGCGCAGGCTGAAGGTGGGCGCGAAGTAGGGCGTGCAGATCCAGAGGCGTTGGCGGGCGCCGGAGATCTGGCGATGCAGTGAATGACGGATGGCCTGGTAGCGATACCCCTGACCCCACACTACCCGGCCGGTCATGCCCCGGTAGCCCTCGGCCTGGCGCGTCTCGGTTGCGAGCCCGTGCACGAGCTCCGGGTAGCCGCTGCCGCGGGTCAGCGGAGAGTCCCAAAGCCGGCAGAACAGCCGCACCCAATCAGCCACCACCGGCCCCTCGATCCGCATGGCTACCTCGTACCAGGCGTCGAGGAACTCGTCCACGGCGCCAAAGCCGCCGGTGAAGGCGACCCGACCATCCACCACCACCAGCTTGCGATGGTCTCGGGTCAGGTTGCGGGCCAGGGAGTGGAAGCCCAGCGGATTGAAGAAACGCACCGCCACACCGCCCGTTTCCAGACGTTCGCGATCCTCGCTCGAAAGTCCCATGGCGCCGTAGCCATCGAGCATCAGCATCACCGTGACGCCGCGCTCCGCGGCTTTTACCAAAGCTCCGATCAGTGCCGAGGCCAGGCGCCCCGACTCCATCAGATAGAGCTCGATCAGGATCGATGAGTCTGCGCCCTCCAGCGCCTCGAACATGGCCGGCAGGAAGCGACTCGCCTCGGGCAGCAGATCGAAGTGGTTGCCCTCTCTCCAGATACCGTGCATGTCAGACTCCCTGTCCTGGGCCGCAGGCCTGACCCGAAGCCTGCACGACGACTATACTGGCCTTTTCCTCCTCTTTCCTGCGTCGGGGCAAACGGATGGCCTTGCGTCACCTTCTCACCACCCCTCTGCGTGCGCTGATGACCCGTCTGATCGCCGCCTGGGCCGAGCCGCGCCTGATCGAGCCTGCCCCCGGGGCGCTGGAGCTCGAATCGAGCCTGCCGGTGCTCTACGTGCTGCCGCGTCCGGCCATCAGCGACTCCTGGCTGCTCGCCGCCCTGACCCGCCGTCACGGCCTGCCCCTGGCGGGTGGACGGCGACGAGTCGGCCAGGTCGACGTGGTAACCTGCCTCGCCCTGCCGGCGCTTCGCCGCCGGCTGTGGCGGCACCGCCCCAGGGCCGAGGCCCCCTTTCGGCCACTGATCGAGCAGCGCCTGGCCGAGGGCGGCCAGGAGGTCCAGCTGGTGCCGGTGAGCATCTTCTGGGGGCGCGCGCCCGGCAAGCGCTTCGGCTTCTGGCGCATGGTCGCCGCGGATAGCTGGCAGTTCACCGGAAGGCTGCGACGCCTGCTCTCGGTGCTGGTCAATCGCCGCAGCGTGGAAGTGCACTTCGGTGCCCCGCTGCGTCTGGGCGACCTGCCTGGTGCCGGCGAGGAGGACGCCAGGCTGACCAACCGCAAGGCTGCGCGGTTGTTGCGGGTGCACTTCCGCCGGGTGCGCACCCGAGTACTGGGCCCCGACCTCTCCCACCGCCGGACTCTCATCGAAGGGGTGGCCAGAAGCCCCGAGGTGCGCGAGGTGGTCGAGGCGCTGGCCGCTGAGGGGCGCCCCTCAGCGGAGCGCCTCCAGCGTCGCGCCCTGCGCTACGGCCGCGAGATCGCTTCCAACATGACCTACCAGGTGCTGCGCTTCATGGACGGTCTGCTGCGCCGACTGTGGAACCGGCTCTACGATGGGGTCGACGTGCGGGGCCTGGAGAGGGTCAAGGCCCTGGCAGGCGACCATACCCTTGTCTATGTGCCCTGCCACCGCAGCCACATCGACTATCTGCTGCTCTCCTATGTGCTCTACCACGATGGACTGATGCCACCCCACATCGCCGCCGGACGCAATCTGAATATGCCGCTGATCGGTCCGCTGCTGCGACGCGGCGGCGCCTTCTTCCTGCGACGCACCTTCCGCGACAACCGCCTCTATGCGGCCGTGTTCAACGCCTACCTGCATCGATTGATCTCGAGGGGTCACCCGCTGGAGTACTTCATCGAGGGGGGGCGCTCACGCAGCGGACGCATGCTACCGCCCCGCCCCGGCATGCTCGCCATGACACTGCGCTCCTTCCTGCGCAGTGCCAATGAAGGCCACCACCAGCCGCTGGCCTTCATTCCGGTGCATATCGGCTACGAGCGAATCATCGAGAGCGCCAGCTACCAGCGCGAACTACGCGGCGGCAAGAAGCGCAAGGAGAGCCCGCTCGACCTGCTGAGAGTGTGTCGCCAGCTCCGCCAACCCTTCGGCCGGGTCTCGGTCAACGTCGGCGAGCCGCTGCTGCTGGCCAGCTTCCTGGATGGCGAGGTGGGCGGCGACTGGCGAGATTTGCGTGAGACTCGCCCGGCCTGGCTCGACGAGGTGGTCCCGAGACTGGGCGAGACCCTGTGCCGGCGCATCAACGCCGCGGCGGCCCTCAACCCCATCAACCTGGTGGCCCTGGCGCTGCTGGCCACCCCCCATCACGCCATCGAGACACATCTGCTGGAGCGCCAGCTCTACCTGCTCGCCGAGTTGCAGCGGCGCCTGCCCGGGGCCCCCCATGCCAGCCTGCCGCCGGGCACACCGGCGGAGTGGATCGACCAGGCCCTGGCACTGGGCATGGTGCAGTGCCGCGCGCATCCGCTGGGCGACATCGTACTGGCAGACGCTTCCCAGTCCGCTCAGCTGGGCTGGTACCGTAACAACGTCCTGCACCTCTTCGCCCTCGCCGGACTCACTGCGTTTGCCTTTCGTCACCAGCCGGACCACAACCTTGATGACCTGCAGGAGCTGCTCGCCCCAGGCTGGCCGGTTCTCGCCCGAGAGCTGATGATTGAGCCACCGGTTTCGCTGCGCGAGGCGCTCTTCGCCATGCTGGAAACGCTCACCGAGTTGGGGCTGCTGGCACGTGGCGAGACGGGTTGGCAGCGGCGGATGGAGCCCCTGGACGCCGGAGAGTGCCTCGACCTGCTGAGCCAGCTGATGCAGCCGTCGCTGGAGCGCGGCTACCTGCTGCTCACCGTGCTGCTCGACGCCGGTCCCGGCATGCTCACCCCCGAGGCGCTCGCCGACCGGGGGCGTCAGCTGGCCGAGCGCCTGGCGCTGCTCTCCGGGCGTGACGCACCGGAGTTCTTCGATACCCGGCTGTTCGTCAGCCTGGTGGAGAGCCTGGAGCGGGAGGGCTGGCTGTGGCGAGATGAGGAGCGGCTGGTCTACGACGAGCAGCTCTGCGAGGCCGCCAGCCACTCGCGCCGGCTGTTCGACCCTACCCTGCGTCACCGGTTACAGCTGGTGACCCGCCAGGGCTGATCAGCCCGCCCGCAGGGCCCGATGAACGTAGAGATCGTAGCGGCTTGTCTTGCCCTCGAGCACGTGGCGCGGTGGCGGCCCTTCGATCGGTGGCGCCTTGCGCGGGCGCTTGACCACCACCCGATGGGTGGCCACATCAAGAGCCGCTTCCAGCAGCCGAGGAGCGTCCTCATCGTCGCCGGCCAGGGTACGGAACAGCCGCATCTCCTTCTTGGCCAGCGCCGACTTGTCTCGGTGAGGAAACATGGGGTCCAGATGGATCACCTGGGGCGGGAAGTCGGCCGCCGCCACCAGGTCCCCGAGCTCCGTGGCCGAATCGCCCTGCACCAGACGCATGCGGGCGATGATCTCCGCGATTTCGACATCACGCAGGGCGCGGGCCAGGCCGTCTTCCAGCAAGGCGAAGATCGCCGCCACCCGCTCCACCAGCAGCACCGGCGCACCGAGACTGGCCAGCACGAAGCCATCACGCCCGAGGCCCGCCGTGGCGTCCACGATGGACGGCGTCACTCCATGTGCCAGGCCGCAGGCCCGCGCGAGCAGCTGGCCACGCCCACCCCCGAAGCGGCGACGATGGGCCACCTTGCCACTGGCGAACTCGACCACCAGCGGGTGGCCGTAACGCTGGGCATCGCCTGACAGAACCAGGCGGCCATCGCGACGCTCGAGGCTGAGTTCCGTCTCGCCCCCCAGGGGCAGGCCCAATCGCTCGGCCAGGTCGCTCAGCCCTTCATCGAGTACCGCCACCGGCGGCAGCACACTCACCTGGCCTTCTTCCAGGCCACCTCGTTGCGCAGGTAGACCGGCTGCACCAGATGAGCCGGCTGGCCACCGCCTGCCTCCAGTTCGGCCATGGCCAACAGCGCCATATCGGCGGCATCGGCCTCTGCCTGAACCAGATGCTGGCTCATCCCCGCCTGCACCTCGAGGGGCATCTGCTCCCAGAGGCCCCACCCGGATCCGATCCCCACCCAGTCATGGTCATCATGGCCGGGCGGTAGACGCAGATGCGAGGGGGACATCACCGCCTCTTCGAGGAGTGGCTCCGGCAGGCCATCGCGGCACTGCCAGGCGGCGACGTAGATTTCGCCCATGCGTGCGTCCAGGGCGGTGACCAGCCAGCGGAAGTGGTGGCGGCGGTGGGCGCCCAGGGCCAGGGCCGCCAGGGTGGAGACCCCGATCAGCGGCCGGTCGAGACCGTAGGCCAGCCCCTGGGCGGCACCGGCGGCGATGCGCAGGCCGGTAAAGGAACCGGGGCCGCGTCCGTAGGCCACGGCGTCCAGCTCGGCGGGGCGTACGCCGGCCTCGGCCAGCACCTCGTCGACCATGGGCAGCAGGCGCCGAGTATGCTCGCGAGGCGTCATCTCGAAACGGGAGAGCAGCTCATCCTCGGCGCCCGCGCGGCGGCGCAGCAGGGCGGCGGAGCAGGCGCTCGAGGAGGCATCCAGGGCCAGCAGGATCGACATGGCAGCACCATCGCAGGGGAGAAAAGTGGCGCCCATTATACGCGCCGGGGCCACAAACGACGATGGCCCGCCAAAGCGGGCCATCCAGGAAGCGGCTAGCTACACAGGGGCGCCGGGGACAGGCCTGTCGCCGGGAAAACCCCGAGCTGACAGCAGGACTCGATCAGCCTTCGAGGGCCTTGAGCACCTGTCCCTTGATATCGTCGACGCTGCCGACCCCTTTCACGCAATGGTAGGCCGGGGCGGCCTCCGGATCCTGCTCGGCCCAGGCCTGGTAGTAGTCGACCAGGGGTGCGGTCTGTTCGTGGTAGACCGCCAGACGGTTGCGCACGGTTGACTCCCGGTCGTCGTCGCGCTGGATCAGCGGTTCGCCGGTAACGTCATCCTTGCCGGCCTCTTTGGGCGGATTGTACTCAACGTGGTAGACGCGACCGGATCCCGGGTGCACGCGGCGGCCGGCCAGTCGCTTGACGATCTCCTCGTCCTCCACGGCGATCTCGAGCACGTGATCGAGCTTGACCCCCGCTTCCTTCATGGCATCGGCCTGGGGGATGGTTCGCGGGAAACCGTCGAACAGGAAACCGCTCTCACAGTCGGGCTGGCTGATTCGCTCCTTCACCAGGCCGATGATGATGTCATCGGACACCAGGCCACCGCTGGTCATGATTTCCTTGGCTTTGACCCCCAGCTCGCTACCCTCCTTGACGGCGGCACGGAGCATGTCGCCGGTCGAGATCTGCGGGATGTTGAAACGCTCGCAGATGAACTGGGCCTGGGTGCCCTTGCCGGCACCCGGGGCGCCCAACAGGATCAATCGCATGTTCTTGTCCTCAAGTACAAGTGGCTGTCACTAGTGAAGAAATAGATGGGATAAAACGATAACCGCGGCCCGGGTCGGGCACAAGCGCTGCCCCTCTGACCTGCCCCCGGTTCGACTGATAAAGCCTTGTAGATCAAACACATCGGAGCCGAATAACACTTTGGTCTGGCGACCATTGCCCTAGACCGTCGCAAGGAACGACGGCGCCCGAAGGCGCCGTCGTGTTGTTGCCAGATCCGTCGGACAGTTCCGCGGAGTCACAGCAGCAGGCGACGAATATCGCTCAGCAGCTGGGCCAGCAGTGCGGTGAAGCGAGCCGCATCGGCTCCGTTGACCGCCCGATGGTCGTAGGAGAGGCAAAGGGGCATCATCAGCCGCGGCTCGAAGGCCTTGCCGTCCCACACCGGCTTCATCGACGCCTTGGAGACGCCGAGAATCGCCACCTCCGGCGCATTGACGATGGGCGTGAAGGCGGTGCCACCGATGGAACCGAGGCTCGAGATGGTGAAGCAGCCCCCGGTCATCTCATCGCGCTTGAGCTTCTTGGTCTGCGCCTTCTTGGCCAGTTCCACCGACTCCTTGGCGATATCGATCAGCGACTTCTTGTCCGCGTTTCGAATCACCGGCACCATCAGGCCGTCCGGGCTATCCACGGCGATGCCGATATGGACGTACTTCTTCCACACCACGGACTCGCCATCGGCCCTCAGGCTGACGTTGAACTGAGGATACTGACGCAGGGCATAGGCGCACGCCTTGATCATGAAGGGCAGCGGCGTGAGCTTGGCCCCCTGGGCCTCCGCCTCGGCCTTCATGGATTTGCGGAAGGCCTCAAGTTCGGTGATGTCGGCCTCGTCGAACTGGGTGACGTGAGGCAGGTTGACCCAGCTGCGGTGCAGGTTGGTGGCGCCCATCTTCATCAGGCGGCCCATGGGTTTCTCTTCCACCTCACCGAACTGGCTGAAATCCTGGTCCGGGATGGGCGGAATGCCGGAACCTGCCGCCGCCGGCGCGCCGGCCGGTGCCTGGGCCTGGCCCGCCATCACCTGCTTGACGTAGGCGTTGACGTCCTCCTTGAGCACCCGGTCCTTCGGACCGCTGGGCTTGACGAGGCCGAGATCGACGCCCAGCTCGCGGGCCATCATGCGTACCGCCGGGCCCGCGTGGACCAGCTTGCCGTCTCGAGGCTTGTGGCTGGCCATCTGGGCCTCGGGGCTCGGCCTGCCGCTCGGGGTCGATGCCGGCTTGTCGGCCTTCGGTGCGTCAGACTTCGGTGCCTGGGCCTTCGACTCGGACGACTTGTCCGCGGTCTTCGGCTTGGCCGCGCCGACCACTTCCATATAGCCGATCAGATCACCCTCGGAGACGGTATCGCCCTCCTTGACGGTGAGCTCGAGCAGCTTGCCCTTGAAGGGGCTCGGCACGTCCATGGAGGCCTTGTCGGACTCCAGGGTGATCAGCGGATCCTCCTCGTTGATCTCGTCTCCGGCAGCCACGGCGATCTCGATGATCGGTACATCGGAGGAACCGGAGAGATCCGGCACACGGATCTCCTTGCGCTCGGGCTCGCCGGAAGCAGCCTCTTCTTCCTGCTCTTCTGCTGGCTCGGACTCAGCGGACTCGGGCTCTGACGCGACCGACTCGGACTCGGATGACTCGGACTCGGATGACCCGGACTCGCCGGCGATCTCCATCGTGCCGATCACGTCGCCCTCGGAGACGGTATCGCCTTCCTTCACCGTCAGCGAGACCAGCTTTCCAGCGTGGGGGCTGGGCACATCCATGGAGGCCTTGTCGGACTCCAGAGTGATCAGCGTATCCTCGGCGGCGACCTCGTCGCCTTCGGCCACCGCTACCTCGATGATCTCCACATCCGAGGAGCCGCCGAGGTCGGGGATCTTGATCTCGACGGTCTGCTTACCACCGCCTCCCGGCTTGGCGGCGGACTTCTCCGCGGCGGGTGCGGACGATTTCTCGGAAGCAGGCTCGGCCGATGACGTGGCGTCCTCGTCCTCGTCCTTCTCCTCGGCCTCGCCACCACCCTCCACCTCGATTTCGACGATGTCGTCACCCTCGGAGACGGTGTCGCCCTCCTTCACCAGCACCCTCAGCACCTTGCCGCCCTTCGGCGCCGGCACGTCCATGCTGGCCTTGTCGGACTCCAGCGTGATCAAGGTGTCTTCGGGGTCGATGGTATCGCCCACAGCCACCGCGATCTCGATGATTTCCACATCGGTATCGCCACCGATGTCCGGAACTTTGATGATTTCGCTACTCAAGGTCGCGCTCCTTCAAACTCTTGACGGGGGCGGGCCGCCCGGCCCGCCATGCCAACGGATCAGTCGGTCGGCGCCTCACACCTCAAGCGGGTTGCGCTTGGCCGGGTCGATGCCGTACTTGTTGAGCGCCTCGCCGACGACCTTGCGATCCAGCTCGCCACGGTCGGCCAGCGCCTTGAGCGCAGCGACGGTCACGTAATAGCGGTCGACCTCGAAGAAGGCGCGCAGCTTTTCACGGGTATCGGAGCGACCGAAGCCGTCGGTCCCCAGCACATGGTAGTCGGTCGGCACCCAGGCGCGGACCTGGTCGGCGAACAGCTTCATGTAGTCGGTGGAGACAATCGCCGGCCCCTCGCGACCTTCCAGGCAACGGGTCACATGGGGCTTGCCCGGCTCGGCCTCGGGATTGATGAAGGCCTGGCGATCGATCTCCAGGGCCTCGCGGCGAAGCTCGTTGAAGCTGGTGACGCTCCAGATATCGGCACCGATCCCCCACTCCTCGCCGAGGATTTCCGCAGCGGCCTCGACCTCGCGCAGGATGGTGCCGGAACCCATCAGCTGCACGCGCCCCTTGTCGCCCTGGGTCTCGCGCAGCAGGTACATGCCCTTGATGATGTCTTCGGCAGGTACCGTTTCGAGCTCGGGATGCTCGTAGTTCTCGTTCATCACCGTCAGATAGTAGAAACAGTTCTCCTTGTCGGCGAACATCCGCTTCAAGCCATCCTGGACGATCACCGCCACTTCGTGGGCATAGGTGGGATCGTAGCTGCGGCAGTTGGGAATCGTCGAGGCCAGCAGGTGGCTGTGGCCGTCCTGATGCTGCAGACCTTCACCATTGAGGGTGGTACGCCCCGCAGTGCCGCCGATCAGGAAGCCGCGGGCCTGCAGATCGCCGGCCGCCCAGGCCAGATCGCCAATGCGCTGGAAGCCGAACATCGAGTAGTAGACGTAGAACGGCAGCAGCGTGATGTTGTTGTTGGAGTAGGAGGTCGCCGCGGCGATCCAGGCCGACATGGCGCCAGCCTCGGTGATGCCTTCCTCGAGGATCTGACCCTTCTGATCCTCGCGGTAGAACATGATCTGGCCCTTATCGACCGGCTCGTACTTCTGGCCTTCGGAAGTGTAGATACCGAGCTGGCGGAACATCCCTTCCATGCCGAAGGTACGTGCCTCATCGGGAATGATCGGCACCACCCGAGGACCGAGCTCCTTGTGCTTGACCAGGCCGTTCAGCACGCGCACGAAGGCCATGGTGGTGGAGACCTCCCGCCCCTTGGAGCCGCCGGTCTGGGAGGCGAAGATCTTGTCGTCCAACGGAGGAATGTCCAGCGCCTCGAAGTCGCTGCGCCGGCTCGGCACGAAGCCGCCCAGTCGCTCGCGCTGGAGATGCATGTACTTGAGCTCGGGGGAATCGTCTTCCGGCTTGTAGTACGGCACTTCCTTGAGCTGCTCGTCGTTCAACGGAATGCCGAAGCGGTCGCGGAACGTCTTCAGCGCCTCGTATTCCATGGTCTTGACCTGGTGAGCCTCGTTGGCGGCCTCACCGTCACCGCTGCCCATGCCATACCCCTTGACGGTGTGCGCCAGGATCACCGTGGGCCGGCCATTGGTGGTATGGGTCGCCTCATGATAGGCCGCATAGACCTTGAAGGGATCGTGGCCGCCGCGGTTGAGTTTCCAGATGTCCTCGTCGGACATGTCCTTGACCATCTCGGCAGTCTCGGGATACTTGCCGAAGAAATGCTTGCGGGTGTAGGCGCCGTCATTGGCCTTGAAGTTCTGGTACTCGCCGTCGACCGCCTCGTCCATGCGCTTCTGCAGGATGCCCTTCTTGTCCTTCTCGAACAGCGGATCCCACAGCCGCCCCCAGACCACCTTGAGCACGTTCCAGCCGGCACCGCGGAAGACGCCCTCGAGCTCGTCCATGATGCGGCCATTGCCGCGCACCGGGCCATCGAGACGCTGCAGGTTGCAGTTGACGACGAAGATGAGGTTGTCGAGCTTCTCGCGGCTGGCCAGGTGGATAGCGCCCAGGGATTCCGGCTCGTCGCATTCGCCGTCGCCCATGAAGCACCAGATCTTGCGATCGTACATGTCCTTCATTTCACGTGAGTGAAGGTACTTCATCACGTGGGCCTGGTAGATGGCCTGGATCGGGCCGAGGCCCATGGAGACCGTGGGGAACTGCCAGAAATCAGGCATCAGCCAGGGGTGGGGGTAGGATGACAGGCCGTCGCCATCAACCTCCTGGCGGAACTTGTCCATCTGCTCTTCGGAGAGGCGCCCCAGCAGATAGGAGCGAGCGTAGACCCCCGGTGCCACATGGCCCTGGATGTAGACCAGGTCTCCTTCGAAATCGCCGTTCGGTGCGCGGAAGAAGTGATTGAAGCCGACGTCGTAGAGTGTCGCCGCCGACATGAAGCTGGCGATATGTCCGCCAAGCCCCGGATTCGCGCGGTTGTTGCGTATCACCTGGGCGATGGCATTGTAACGAACCAGCGAACGAATCCGCCGCTCCATGAAGATATCTCCCGGCAGAGGCGCCTCACGATGCACCGGGATGGAGTTGCGATGCGGGGTTGTCACCGAGAAGGGAGACTGAGTCCCGTCGCGGCGCAGACGATCCGCCAGGCGCGTCAGCAGGAACCGGGCGCGGTCATCGCCCTCACGATCCAGCACCGATTCCAGGGATTCCAGCCATTCCGTGGTCTCGACCGGGTCGAGATCCTCTCTTGCCTCCAGACTCATACGACGTCTCTCCGAATGACGATGGTAAAACTTGAACCCGCACAAGCGAGTATCTGGGCGTTCTCTCGTCAGAGAGAGTCACGCCGACTGAACAGTTGTAGTTTTCTTACATGACAACGCACACAAAGCGCCGTTTCTGCGTGAAAGATACCCCAAAGAAGCCGAGCTGCCAATTCGAGCATTTTTGGAATGAAATTCCATATAGCAATTATTGCACCGCAACACAATGGCTTAGCAAGCCAAGGCGATGAGCAATTCGCCCCATGACAGGCGGTTGTAAGTAAACTACCGTATGAAGCAAGCGAACGACCAGAACAGGGCTCGGTCAGGACAGCGGCCGATTCCGCGCCGCACCAAGGGCCAACCTCTGCCGAAAAAAGGCCCAGTCGAAGGTGGGACCGGGATCGGATTTTCTCAGCGGCGCCACCCGTGCGTGACTCGTGATACGCGTCTCGTCCAGCGCCGGGTAGGCCGCCAGCAGATCGGCGGTCACGCGTGCCAGCGCGAGGTATTGGGCCAGGCGATATGGCGAGACGTCGTCACCCTCGATCTCGATACCGAGGGCGAAGTCGTTGAGCGAGATGCGCTCCCGCGACCCATCCCACCAGCGGGAGCGGCCGGCATGCCAGGCGCGGCAGTGAAAGGGCACAAACTGCACGCATTCGCCGTCGCGACGGATCAGCAGATGGGCGGAGACCCGGAGATGGGCGATCTCGGCGAAGAAGGGGTGGGCGGCCGGGTCCAGGCGGTTGGTGAAGAGACGTTCGATATGCTCGCCGCCGAACGCGCCGGGCGGCAGGCTGATGGAGTGCAGGAGAAGCAGCGACACCTCGCCCTCGGGCCGATCATCACAGTTGGGTGACGGCACCCGCCGCGCCCCCTCGAGCCATCCCGCTTTGATTGGCATCGTTCACCCCTGACGTGAGCCGCATGGATTCCCTATAATGGACGCCACCGATCACCTCGGCCACCCCGCGCCGGCTTCAACCCTACGAGTGCCCCGCATGGACTACCAGGATGCCCTGCCCTACCGCGACAAGCTCATCGAAGAGATCCGCGACGCCGCCGCTCGCCTGCTGGCCGAGGATCTGGGCCCGGGCGATATCACCGCCCAGCTGATTCCCGGTGATGCCTCCGCACGCGCCCGGGTGATCACCCGCGAGGCCTGCGTGCTGTGTGGCGTCGCCTGGGTCGATGAACTGTTCCGACGTCTCGACGTCACGGTGACCCTGAACTGGAGCGCCGCCGACGGCGATCGCCTCGAAGCCGGTCAGACCTTTCTGGAGCTCGAGGGCTCCGCCCGCAGCCTGCTCACCGGGGAGCGTGCTGCACTGAACCTGCTCCAGACCCTCTCGGCCACCGCTACTCGCACCCGCCACTATGTGGACCTGATTCACGACACCGGCGTACGCCTGCTGGACACGCGCAAGACCCTGCCGGGGATGCGCCTGGCCCAGAAGTACGCGGTCACCTGTGGCGGCGGCCATAATCACCGCATCGGCCTGTGGGACGCCTTCCTGATCAAGGAGAATCATATTGCCGCCTGCGGCGGTATCGAGGCGGCGGTACGCGAGGCGCGCAACATTGCCCGGGACCTGCCGGTAGAGGTGGAAGTGGAGAACTTCACGGAGCTGGATCAGGCCCTGGCGGCGGGGGCCGACATCGTCATGCTGGACAACTTCGGCCTCGATGACATGCGCGAGGCGGTCAAGCGCACCGCCGGGCGGGCAACGCTGGAGGCCTCGGGCAACGTCGAGGAGGCCACCCTGCGCGCCATCGCCGAGACCGGTGTGGATTGCATCTCCAGCGGCACCCTGACCAAGGACATCAAGGCGATCGACCTCTCCATGCGGATCATCCAGTGACAATGCAGTAATGAGAGAAGCTCAGGTCTCCACGGCGGTGAGACGCTTCTCCAGACGCGACCGACACAGCTTCTCGCCGCCGCGCTCCACCCACTCCTCGCCCACTACCTGCCAGCCGCGCCGCACCAGTCGCTCCACCAGCACCAGGCTGGCCTCGATGTGGGCCAGGTCGTGGCCCTGCTCCATCAGCAGGCGCTCGGCATGGATCAGCAGGGTGGAGCCGATCCCGCGCCGCGAAAGCGACGGCCAGACGTAGAGCGTCTCGATGCGCCCGCGGGGGATATCCAGTTCGAGGAAGCCCACGCAGCGGCCGTCACAGTCGGCCACCAGGGTGGTGAAGAGCGCATGGCGCGCCAACCAGGCGCTGGCCTCCCGGGGCAGGGCCGACGCCCAGGCCTCGCGCTGGGCGACGCTGTAATGGGACATGGCTCCCTGCATCACGGCGTGGTGAAAGACTTCGGCCTGGTCGGCGGCGTCCCGGGCCCGGGCCCGGCGATAGCAGATTCGTGCGCCGCCGGGGGGCCGGGTCTCGGTGCCGGCCGGTGTCAGCGTCTCGTTCATGAAAGTTCCGTGGCAGTGAGCGTTGCCGAAAGACTACACAAGCACGACCGCCGGGCCAATCCCCTCGCCGCAAGGGCCCGCGCCGGGCATAATCTGCCCATGATCGATATCCCGCCTTCCACGCTGTCGCCCATCGGCGTCATCGAGAGCGACTACCCCGACAAGTTCGGCATTCCCCGCCAGCCCGGCCTGGCGCCGGCTGCCCGAGCCAGTCTGATCCTGGTGCCCCCCTTCGACGACCCGCTGGCGGTGCGCGGCCTGGAGGATTTCAGCCACCTGTGGCTGACCTTCCTGTTTCACCTCAGCCCCGACCGGTGTGCCTCCCGGCACTGGGCGCCCCTGGTGCGGCCACCGCGCCTCGGCGGTAATGCCAGGGTCGGCGTGTTCGCCAGTCGCAGCACCCACCGCCCCAACCGCCTGGGCCTGTCCCTGGTCGAGCTTGTGGAGATCGACACCCGCCGCGGGGTGCGCCTGGTGCTGCGCGACGTCGATCTGGTCAGCGGCACACCGGTGCTCGACATCAAGCCCTACCTGCCCTGGGCCGAGGCGCATCCCCAGGCCCGCGCCGGCTTCGCCCCCGAGGCGCCGCCCCTGCTCCCGGTAGCGTTCAGCACCGGCGCAGCGGCGACCCTGGCCGAACGTCCCGACGGCGACTCCCTGGGCGAGCTGATCACCCAGGTGCTGGCCCAGGATCCTCGCCCGGCCTATCGCCGGGGCGCCGAGACGCGCATCTATGGCGTGCGCCTGCGTGACGTGGACGTGCGCTTTCAAGCCACTGCGACGGACAATGGCACGCGGATAGAGGTAGTGGAGATCGTGGCGGCCTGAGCGCTTCCCGGCTCGCTCTCCGGCAACGAGAAAGGGCCCCACGGGGCCCTTTCCGATCCAGCGAATGATGAGATCAGGCGAACTTTACGCCGATGCGGCGACCGACCTCCTCGTAGGCCTCGATCACGCCGCCCAGCCCC
The DNA here is from genome assembly GCA_003553625.1 of Halomonas sp. Classification (GTDB taxonomy): domain Bacteria; phylum Pseudomonadota; class Gammaproteobacteria; order Pseudomonadales; family Halomonadaceae; genus Halomonas. The sequence goes on along the minus strand of PWEV01000225.1, from coordinate 8,856 downwards.
TGGCGAAAACGGTCCTTGTCGAGCTTCTCGCGGGTCTGGGCGTCCCACAGCCGGCAGCCGTCCGGTGAGAACTCATCGCCCAGCACGATCCGGCCCTCGTACAGGCCAAACTCCAGCTTGTAGTCCACCAGCAGCAGGCCGCCGTCGGCGAACAGCGCCCTGAGCACCTCGTTGACCTTGAAGGTCAGCGCCTTCATCTCGGCCAGCTGCTCGGGCGTGGCCCAGCCGAAGGTCTCGGCCAGGGACTCGTTGATCATCGGGTCGTGCAGGGCGTCGTTCTTCAGGAAGAGCTCGAAGGTGGGCGGGGTGAGTTCCTGACCCTCGGTAACGCCCAGGCGCTTGACCAGTCCACCGGCGGCGAGGTTGCGCACCACGCACTCCACCGGGATCATCGTCAGCGCCTTGACCAGGCTCTCGGTCGCCGAGAGACGCTCCTCGAAGTGGGTCGGCACCCCCGCCGCCGCCAGCGTCTCCATGATGAAGGCGTTGAAGCAGTTGTTGACCATGCCCTTGCGCGCCAGCGACTCCATACGCTCGCCGTCGAAGGCGCTGGTGTCGTCGCGGAACTGCAGGATCACGCGAGACGGATCATCGGTGGCGAAGACCGACTTGGCCTTGCCGGCATAGAGTTCTTGGCGCTTTTCCATGGAAGCCTCCAGAGGCTGCAAGCAGCGAAAACGGGAAGTAGTGAAAGACAGTGATATGAGGTTGCGTGTTCAGCCGATGGCCTGCCACGTCATGCCAGCCGCCTGGCAGGAGACCTTGAGACGAGATTCGTCGCCATCGAGCAGCGGTGTCAGGGCCTCCCGAGCCAGCTCGGGGCGATTGTTGTGTTCCGACAGGTGCGAGCAGACGATGTGCTGCAGGCGATCCAGGCCGAGACGCGGCAGCAGTGCGGCAGCCTGTACATTGGCCAGATGCCCCCAGTCCCCGCCCACGCGGCGCTTGAGGTGCAGCGGATAGGGCCCGTCGGCGAGCATCTGGACGTCATGGTTGCACTCCAGCACCAGGGCGTCGCAGCCGGCGAAGGCCTCGGCGACGTGCTCGGTGGGATGACCCAGATCGGTGAGTAGGCCGAGGCTGCGATCGCTGCCGTGCACGCGAAACTGGACCGGCTCCCGGGCGTCGTGGGGCACGGTCACCGGGGCGATGGTCAGCCCCTTGACGGCAAAACGCTGTTGCGGCGTGATCCAGTGCCGGTCCGGGAGCTCGCCGAGGCGGCCCGAGCGCCAGGTGCCGGGGGTCAGGTAGACCGCCACACCGTGGCGACGCGCCAGCGGACCCACCCCGCGGATATGATCGCCGTGCTCGTGGGTCACCAGCACCGCATCGAGCTGACGCGGATGGAGGCCGAAGCGCGCCAGGCGACGTTCGGTCTCGCGCAGGCCGAAACCGCAGTCCACCAGCAGGTGGGTCTCGCCGTCGCTGACCAGGGTCGCATTGCCCTTGCTGCCGCTGCCCAGGGAGGCGAACTGCAGCCTCCCCCGGTGCGGTTCGGCGGCGTCCGGCGCTGCCGCCATCAGCGCAGCAGACCCGCCACCCGCTCGAGCAGCTCGCGCTGATCTTCGGGATTGAAGTCGCGCTCGCTGGCGTTGACCGCCCGCAGCACGGTCTGACGAGGCCCTTCGGACTCCAGCACCAGGCGGATCTGCTGGTGCATCTGTCGCACATCGGGGCTGAAGACGATCTGCAGCGGATTGCGGTTGCGCTCGCTGACCGTCATGTAGCTGATCAGGAACCCGCGCCCCGCCGGGTCGCTCTCCAGCAGCTCACGACGCTCTTCCACGGTGAAGTCCTGGCGCAGCTGATGGTCGAGCTCGGCCCAGGTGCGATCGATCTCCAGCGGTATCTCGACGAGCCACTCGTCACCGCGCTGCTCGAGGCTCAGTCGCGCCTCGCCGGCCAGACGCTGCGCCGCCAGGGAGGAGGCACTGGCGGTGGCGCTGCGCGCACCGAAGTACTCTTCGAGGGCGTCGAGACAGGCGCCCACCGGGGCCCCTTGCTGGTCACAGCGCACCTCGCTGTCGCCGGCACGCAAACCCTGGCGCACGCTGAGCCGCGCCTGGCTTGTCTCGATCACGCCGCGCGATGAGTCGCTGGCCTGGACACCCAGACCCCGGGTGCGGGCAAAGTCCTCGAGTTGCGGCCAGACGGCGCCCGGGTCGGCGCCCACTACCAGCCAGGCGTCGCGGCCGATAGCGCGTCGCTCGACAAAGTCGCGCTCCATGCCACGCCCCGCTCCCAGTGCCTGGGGGCTGGGTGCACGAAAGCGGCCATCGGCGGCGCGGAAGTCGCCCGCCGCCTGGGGCACCGGCATGGCGTCGCGATAACGTTGGGGGTCCCGGCTCTCGGGCAGGTTCAGCGCCGGGGCAGTGCGCGCCTCGGCGTAGTCGACGTTGCGGTCGTGGTAGTAGCCCGAATCACGGGCACAGCCCGCCAGGGCCACGGCCGCCACCAGGGGGAGCCATTTCAGCGCTGAGTTCATGCGTCTACCTTGCATCCAGTTCTCCAGGTTCCGGCTCGGCGCCGGTCAGTCCTCGATCACGCCGGCCAGTTGCAGGGCCTCGCTGATCGTGGAGTGGTACTTCTCCGAGAGCCAGGTAAGCGGCAAGCGAATGCCCGGCTCGATCAGCCCCATGCGGTAGAGCGCCCACTTGACCGGGATCGGATTGGACTCGATGCCCAGGTTGGTGTGCAGCGGCATCAGCCGGGTATTGAGTTGGTGAGCGTGGTCGACTTCGCCGGCCACCGCCGCCGCACAGAGGTCGTGCATGGCCCTTGGGGCCACGTTGGCGGTCACCGAGATATCGCCATGGCCGCCCATCAGCATGAAGTCGCAGGCGGTACCGTCATCGCCGGAGTAGAGCATGAAACCGCTGCCCTCGAGCCGTCCGATCAGGTCCTCGGCCCGCTCCAGGTTGCCGGTGGCATCCTTGAGGCCAATGATGTTGTCGACCTCTGCCAGGCGCAGCACCGTCTCGTTGTAGAGGTCGCAGGCGGTGCGGCCCGGCACGTTGTAGAGGATCACCGGCAGCTTGCTGCCCTCTGCAACGGCCTTGAAGTGGCGGTACAGCCCCTCCTGGGTAGGCTTGTTGTAGTAGGGACAGACCGACAGGCAGTAGTCGGCCCCCACCTCGCCGGCATAGCGGGCCAGTTCCACGGCCTCTGAGGTAGCGTTGGCGCCGGTGCCGGCGATAACCGGGATGCGGCCGTTGACCTCTTCCACCACGGCGCGGATCACGTCAAAGTGCTCGGCGAACGACATGGTGGTGGGCTCGCCGGTGGTACCGGCGGCGACGATGCCGTCGGTGCCGTTCTCGAGGTGGAAGTTCACCAGGCGACGCAGCGCTTCCCAGTCGATGTCACCATTGACCTTCATCGGCGTCGCCAGGGCGACGATACTGCCAGTGATCATCCTCTCTATCCTCTCGATTCGAGGGCTACGCCTCGGCCCGGTTCGCACCGGGTCAGGAAGGGGCGGGGCTCGTGGCCCACGTCAGGGGGCAAATGGTACTCAGCCCGCCAGAGCCTGTACAGCGAGGCGCACCACTTTGACAGCGACGCGGCATTTGGAACTTTGACAGCGCCGCGGCACTTGCGTGTAATCGAACTCCCTCAACCAACGCGCAGGAGACTCCCATGAGCGTGAGCATCGGCCAGCCGGTTCCCGACTTCACCGCCACCGCCACCGGTGATGCCACCGTGTCCCTCTCCGAGTTCAAGGGCCGGCAGGTGGTGATCTACTTCTATCCCAAGGCCAGCACCCCGGGGTGCACCACCGAGGGTGGCGACTTCCGCGACCGCATGTCGGACTTCGACGCCGCCAATACCGTGGTCCTCGGCGTTTCGCGGGACGGCATCCGTGCCCAGGAGAACTTCAAGGCCAAGCAGGGCTTCAACTTCGACCTGATCTCCGACAAGGACGAAACGGTGTGCACCGTGTTCGACGTCATCAAGCTCAAGAAGCTCTATGGCAAGGAGCACCTGGGCATCGAACGCAGCACCTTCCTGATCGACACCGAGGGTCGACTCGCCAGGGAGTGGCGCGGGGTCAAGGTGCCGGGCCACGCACAGGAGGTGCTGGAGGCAGCCCAGGCACTGCATGGGGGCTGAGGACCACAGCCGGCCGAGAGCCACAGAAGGCCGCTCTGCGGGCGGCCATCGACTCACTCCTCGACCATGACCTCGGCCGCCTCGTCCCGCTTGTGCCGCTGAATCCCCCGCGGCCAGGCGTAGACCAGTGCCTTGAGCAGGGTCGCCAGGGGAATCGCGAAGAAGATCCCCCAGAACCCCCAGATACCGCCGAAGAAGAGCACCGCCACGATGATCGACACCGGGTGCAGATTGACCGCCTCGGAGAACAGGATCGGCACCAGCACGTTGCCGTCCAGCGCCTGGATGATACCGTAAGCGATCACCACATAGGCAAACTCGCTGGTCATGCCGAAATGGAAGCCCGCCACCGCCGCCACCGGCAGGGTGGCCACCGCTGCACCGATATAGGGCACCAGCACCGAGAAGCCCACCAGCACCGCCAGCAGCGCCGAATAGGGCAGTCCGAAGTAGGCGAAGGTGAGAAAGGAGACGGTGCCCACGATGATGATCTCGATGAATTTTCCGCGTACATAGTTGGCGATCTGGACATCCATCTCCTGCCAGATGCGGGTCATCAGGGCGCGCTTGCGTGGCAGCAGCGACAGGGTAAAAGCCACCAGCCTGTCACGGTCCTTGAGCAGGAAGAACACCAGGATCGGCACCAGTACCAGGTAGATGATCAGCGCCAGCACGTTGCCAAGCGAGGCCAGCGAGAGGGTCAGGGCGCGCTGGCCAAACTGGGTCATCTCGCGCCCGGCCACGGCGACCCAGTTCTGGATCTGATCGGGAGTGATCAGCTGCGGGTAGCGCTCCTGCAGGTCGTCGAGCAGCTGCTGACCGCTGGCGAACATTCGCGGCGTCTCCTGCACCAGCCCCACCAGCTGGTTCCAGATCAGCGGCATCAGGATAAATGCCATCGCCAGCAGCATGCCGATGAAGCCCAGGAACACCAGGGTCACCGCCAGCAGATGGGGCACATGGCGCCGCTGCAGCCAGCTCACGGCCCCCTGCAACAGGAAGGCGATCACCAGGGCGGTGAGGAAGGGGGCCAGCATGCGTCCCAGGAAGATGACCGCGGCGAAGCCGAGCACCAGCAGCACCAGCAGGATGACCGCCTCCTCGTCGGAGAAGTAGTGGTCGATCCAGCCCTTGAAGACCGTTCGCAGGGTCATGCAGACCCCTCCCCGCCCTTGCGGATCCAGAAGTGATAGACGTCGCCTCGCTCCTCCCGCTCCAGCATGTCATGGTGACTCTGGGCGGTGAAGGTTTCGAAGTCCTGCCAGGAGCCGGCGTCAGTGGCCATCACCTCGAGCAGTTGGCCCGGGGCGAGGCGCGCCAGCGCCTGCTTCGCCTTGAGCAGAGGCAGCGGGCAGGGAAGACCGCGGGCGTCGAGCAGGTCGTCGGTTTGCAGAGCCATGATCTCTCCCGGAATAATGGGAATAATGAAAGGGGGGGGTGAGGTGCAGTGCCTGGGGCCGGATGGCGTCACAGCATGCAAACCCCCCGGATTTAAAGGCACTTTACCGGCTGAATCAATGTCAGACCATGGCCACTTCGGTCCACCACAGGAGATTCCGTGCATGCCGCGCCGTTTTCCCCGAATCGCCCTCGGCGCCCTGTGCCTGGCGCTGGCCCTGCCCGCCACCGCCCAGTGGACTCAGCCCCAGTGGGACAGCGCCGCCGGGCTGCCTAGCCTTGCCAGCGGTGACAGCCATGCTGCCAGCGGCGAGGAGTTTCGCCTGGGTCGGGCCTGGCTGCGGCAATTCCGGGCCCGCGCACCCCAGTGGCAGGACCCCATCGCCCAGCACTACGTGGAGTCGATGGTCACGCGCCTGCTGCCCCACAGCGGGCTGGGCGGAAGCCAGCCGCTGGTGACCCTGGTTGACAGCCGGCAGCTCAACGCCTTCGCCGTGCCGGGGGGCATCATTGGGGTGAATGCCGGACTCTTCGTCTTCGCCGAAGAAGAAGCGGCCATGGTCTCGGTACTGGCCCATGAGCTGGGCCATCTTTCCCAGCGCCATTACGCCCGCGGTCAGGCGCGCACCGAACAGACCCAGGTACCCGCCATGGCCGCCATGCTGGCCGGCATGTTGATCGCAGCCGCCGGCGGTGGCGAGGCCGGCATCGGTGTGGCCATGGGTTCCCAGGCTGCCTTCATCCAGGACCAGCTGGCTTACTCCCGGCGCTTCGAGCAGGAAGCCGACCGCATCGGTCTGCAGGCCATGGCCCAGGCCGGCTACGACCCCCAGGCCATGGTACGCATGTTCCGCGCCATGCAGCGCATGGCCAGCCTCCAGGGCGGCAACCCTCCGGAGTTCCTGCTCACCCACCCGGTGACCGAATCGCGCATCAGCGACACCCAGGACCGGGCCGGCCAGCTCGCCGTGCCCTCTCCCCGCGACGACGACCTCCAGTACCATCTGGTGCGCGCCCGGGCCCTGCTGACGATCCACGGGCAAGACCCGCAGCAGGCCATCAACCGGCTTGCCCAGGACGACGTCCCCGAGGCTGCCCGGCACTACCTCGGCGCCCTGGTGGAAGCGCGCCGGGGCAATACCGATACCGCTCTCGCGTCCCTGGACGCCCTGGCTCGCCAGGAGCCCGACCTTGGCCTGCTGCCCGCCTCGGCCGCCGAGGTGGCCTTCGATGCCGGCCGCTATGACGACGCCATCGAGCGGAGTCGCCGGCTGTTGCGGCTGATGCCGGGACACCTGCCTGCCACCCTGGTGCTGGGCGAGGCGCTGCTGCAGCGCGATGCCGATGGGGCATGGCGAGTGCTGCGCGAGCTCGCCGAACAGCGCCATGAGGATCCACAGGTGTTCGCCCTGCTGGCCCAGGCCGCCGGCCGAAGCGGCCGCGAAGCCTGGGGCCATCTGGCCCGGGCCGAGCAACTCCAGCTGAACGGACGCATCAGCGAGGCCATTCGCCAGCTGGAGGTGGCCAGACAGGTGGCGGAGCGAGAAGGAGACACCGGGGCGACTGCCCGCATCGAGCAGCGCCGCGAGGCGTTTATCGGCTACCGGGAGACGCTGGAGAAGTTCTAGCGCCGAGCGTGTAGGAGCTCAATTCATTGAGCGATGGCGGCTACCGCCGATCGCCCGATAAATCGGGCTCCCACACCGGTGAATGGCGCCGGAGAGTGATTATCAGACCAGCGATGAATCAGTCACCTACTGCTGGAAATTCAGCATCCGCTCCAGCGGCTTGAGGGCGGCCAGCCGAAGCGCGTCGTCGACGAGTATCTCGCCGGAGCCATTACGCAGGGCATCGGCAAGATTGTCCAGACCGTTCATGGCCATCCACGGGCAGTGGGCGCAGCTCCTGCAGGTGGCACCGTTACCGGCGGTAGGCGCCTCGAAGAGTGTCTTCTCGGGCACTGCCTGCTGCATCTTGAAGAAGATACCGCGGTCGGTGGCAACGATCAGCTTGTCATTGGGCAGCTCTTTCGCCGCCTTGATGAGCTGAGAGGTAGAGCCCGCCACGTCGGCCAGCTCCACCACCGCCGCCGGTGACTCCGGATGCACCAGCACCGCGGCTTCCGGATAGAGGGCCTTGAGATCCTCGACCCCCTTGGCCTTGAACTCCTCGTGAACGATGCAGGCACCATCCCACAGCAGCATGTCGGCACCGGTCTTTTTCTGGATGTAGCCGCCGAGATGCTTGTCCGGGGCCCAGAGGATCTTCTCGCCGCGGGCCTGGAGTTCCTCGATCACCTCCACGGCAATCGACGAGGTCACTACCCAGTCGGCTCGGGCCTTCACCGCCGCCGAGGTGTTGGCATAGACCACCACGGTGCGATCGGGGTGCCGATCGCAGAAGTCGCTGAACTCGTCGGCCGGGCAACCCAGGTCAAGAGAGCAGGTCGCCTCCAGGGTGGGCATCAGCACGCGCTTTTCCGGCGAGAGGATCTTGGCGGTCTCGCCCATGAAGCGCACGCCGGCCACCACCAGGGTGTCGGCCTCGTGGCGCGCGCCGAAGCGGGCCATTTCCAGGGAGTCGGCCACGCAGCCACCGGTCTCCTCGGCGAGCTGCTGGATGGCATCGTCGGTGTAGTAGTGGGCCACCAGGACGGCATTATGAATTTCGAGGAGTCGCTTGATCTCCTCGATTCGCGCCTCGTCCTCGAGGGGAATACGGGTGGGGCAATAGGTGCGGGTCAGGTACTCGTGTACCCCCGCACGGGAAGTCATGATCGTCATCGTGTCTACCACTGTGACTGGCAGGGGCTCCCCCTGCATGATCGGGTGCATCGTGGCTCGCGCGCTCCGCGCGGACGATGCGCCTGGGGTCAACCCTTGCGTCTCTCGCCGTGGTCGACCCGAAACTGTATTCTAGACGAGAACGAGCCCGTATTGACCAGTCCCGGCCTGAAAAACAGCTAGAGAAAGATATGGGGGCTACACCGGGCAGGATCAAGGGCGTTCGAGATAACTCCAGGGGATGCACTCGTCGGGGCTGTCAGACGGTCCCCCAGGGACGAAAACTAGCTGCGTAGCAGGGCCGTCGACGGGGTCATCGACGTCATAGCCTCATGATGTTCCGACTTTCCCGGCGACGATGGCGCACGCCAGCCAAATATGAACACAAAACCGGCCTGATGTTATCAAGCCGGGTGTCAATTATTCTTTTATTACATCATTTTTCGATTAGGTAGTGGAATAGTTTATTCCTTTTCCTTTTTGATATCGCTCTTGACGTCTCCGTACTTTGCCTCAGCCTTGCCACCCTGCTTTTCGGCTTTACCTTCGAACTCCTTAGTCT
>PWEV01000285.1 GCA_003553625.1 Halomonas sp. | reverse complement strand
GGGCGCGAGGCGCTGCGGCGCGAGGAGACCGGCTTCCGGGCGCTGTGCGAGTCCCATGGGCTTACGCTGCCGCTGGACCGGTTGGCCTACGTGGGCCACTGGGTCACGCCGCCGGGGGCCCCGCGACGTTTCGATACGCGCTTCTTCGTGGCCCTGGCGCCGCCGGGCCAGCAGGCGAGCCATGACGGTAGCGAGACCATTGCCCATGCCTGGCTGACCCCCGCCGAGGCACTGGACGCGCATCGTCACGGTCGGCTGGCGCTGGGCTACCCAACCCTGCGCACCCTGCGCCTGCTCGCCGACTTCGGCACCAGCGAGGCGTTGCTGCGCCACGCCCATGCCAACCCGCCGACGCCGCGTCCCAGCCGCCCCTGGCCGGCTCGCAAGGGAGGCGCCGACTGGCAGGTGGAACCGGATGCTCCGGCCTACGCGGAGGTATCCCGGCTGGATCCCCATCGCCAGGGCACCGCCTGCGCCGAGATCGTGCCCGGCCGAGCGGTCCTGCTGGCCCCGGGAGTGACCCGGGTGACTGCGCCCAACCCCGGGGTGATGACCGGTCCCGGCACCAACAGCTATCTGCTGGGCGACGGTCGCGACCACCTGGTGATCGACCCCGGTCCCGAGGATCACGCCCACCTGGAGCGGCTGCTGGCGCTGGCCGGCGGACGCATCTCCCGGGTGCTGGTGACCCACACCCATATCGACCACTCACCGGGGGCGGCCTGGCTCAAGGCGCGCACCGGCGCCCGGCTGGTGGGCCTGCCGCCGCCGGCCGGGCTCAGCCAGGATGCTACCTTCTCCCCGGACCATCTGCCGGGCCACGACGAGCGCCTCGACACGCCCGCCGGGCCCCTGAGGGTGCTGCATACTCCCGGGCATGCCTCCAACCACCTCTGCTACCTGCTGGAGTCCCAGCGGCTGCTGTTTGCCGGCGACCAGGTGATGCAGGGTTCCACGGTGGTGATCAACCCGCCGGACGGCGATATGGCCGCCTACCTTGCGGCGCTTCACGCCCTGGGCGAGGAGCCCTTCGATACCATCGCTCCGGGCCACGGCTTCTTGATCGGGGAGGGCCACGCGGCCATCGACTTCCTGGTGACTCACCGCCTGGCCCGTGAGCACAAGGTGCGCCGGGCCCTGGCGCGCCATGGGCCTGCCACCCTGGCGGAGCTGACGCGCTACGCCTACGACGATGTGCCGGAGGCGAGACTGGGAGTGGCGGAGCGCTCGGCCCTGGCCCACCTGCTCAAGCTGGAGGCCGAGGGGCGCGCCGAACAGCGGGCAGGGCAGTGGGGCTCGCGGCAGGGTTGAGGGACATCTGCCCCGCAGGCGCCGGGCCTAGGCCCAGCGGTCATCGGCGGTGAAGGCCACGGTGAACCAGCGCCTCTCCGGCGGAATGGAGAGTCCGGCACTGATCTGCTCGCGGATCTCATCGAGCGCTGAGATGCCCTGGCCCTTCCCGAACTCGGGGGCAGTGACGATATGGATCTCGATAAAGTGGCCGCGGCCGGATTTGGCCACGTGGCTGTAGTAGGCGAGCAGCCCCTCTCGGTCCATCACCGGCGCCATGGCGGCGTGCACTTCGCGGTCGACCTCGCTCGGGGCCATGAGGAAGATCTCGCGCATTGCGCGACGCACGATGCCCAGCGGCACCGGCATGAAGCAGGCGGTCAGCACCATGAGCAGCAGGGAGTCGATGTAAGAGGTCAGGTGCGCCCAGGGGGTATCCTGCAGCATCAGGGCGATGGCGAAGGCGACCAGCAGGGCGGTGGTGATCAGCGCCGCCATCAGCCAACCCTGTATGTCGATGCGCACGAACTCGGAGTCGGCGCGACGATTCAGGTGCTTCTGGTAGATCACCATGGTGTAGCAGGTGATTGCCACCACCACCGCATAGGCGATGGCGATATCGAAGTCGAGCTCGCGGCCACCCTCCATCAGCCCCTGGGCGGCGTTGAGGAAGGCGTAGAAGCACAGCAGCATCAGGATGGCGCCGTTGAGGGCCGCCACCAGCGGTTCCAGGTGCCAGTAGCCGTGCTGGAAGCGTTGGCTTGACTCGCGGATGGCGAGCCGCGCCACCACCAGGGAGAGACCCGACATGGCCGCATCGATGGTGGAAAAGACGCCGTCGAAAAGTATCGACTGTGACCCGGCGAGCAGGCCGAAGGTGACCCCCAGGCTGGCGACCACCAGGGTGACAATGATGGAGACCTTGAGGGCGCGTTGTTCGAGGGTGGCCTGCATGAGGGTTCTCTGATTCGAAAAGCCTACCATTCTAGCTCGGTCATTGGGTCGATCGCGATTGCCAAGGTCGTCGACGCTCATTCAGACTGAATCTACCATCCCACCTTCTCGTCAGGAGCCCGTCATGAGTCAACCGATCGTCGCCGACAATCAACCGAAGCAGGTGTCGCTGGAAAAAGGCAAGAAATATGCTTTCTGCGCCTGCGGCCATTCGCAGACTCAGCCCTTCTGCGACGGCTCCCACAAGGGCACGGGATTGACCCCCAAGGTCTTCGTGGCCGAGGAGGGAGGCGAGGCCTATCTCTGCCAGTGCAAGCAGACTGGCAACACGCCCTGGTGCGACGGTACCCATAACCAGTTCGCCAGGGAGCAGGTGGGCAAGCCGGCTCCGGAGTCGCAAGGGTGAGCCCCTCTGCTACGAGGCCGCCGGCGGCGACCCTCGTGCCACCCCCGAAAGGGGGCGAGGGCAAGGTGCGCCTCGAACGCCTGCCCCCCAGTTCACCTCATGTGCTGAAGCTGGCCCGCTGGGAGTTCCAGCAGTGGAGTTACCTCACCCCGGAGCGGCGGTTGGGTGAGGCCCTCTTCTGTTTTCGCGAGCAGTGTGGCCCCGGCGGCGTGCCATCGGTGTTCATCGCCCTGTGGGAGGATACCCCGGTGGGCATGGCCAGCCTGATCGCCGATGACATGCACGACCGCCCGGACCTCACGCCCTGGCTGGCCTCGGTCTATGTGGTACCTGCCTGGCGCGGCCGAGGCATCGCCTCGCGGCTTGTGCAGCGAGTGGAGGAGGAGGCCTCGGTCCACGGCATCGAGCAATTCCACCTCTTTACCTATGACCGGCAGACGCTCTACCGGCGCCTGGGCTGGTACGCGCTGGAAGAGTGCGTCTACCGCGGCGAGGCGGTGACGCTCATGGTCAGGCAGCTGCCTCCCGCCGGCGATCATGCAGGACCGGCATAGGCCTCAGGGCCGGCAGACGAAGTAGTCGTTCTGGATATCGTGCTCGAGCTGCTGCACCCGGATGTCGCGGAAGCCGGCTTCTTCCAGGTAGGCCAATGCCCGTTCGCGGCCCCACATGGTGCCCAGCCCCTCGCCCCCCTGGGCCAGCGAGACCGTCATGCAGTGGCTCACCGAGACCGCATAGAGCAGCGCACCCAGCGGGTGCTCCCGGTCCAGGTGGTGATGGCTCGAGGCGTGGATATCCTGCACCAGGTAGATGCCGTCCGGCGTCAGGCTGCGATGGATGCCCTTGAGCAGCCGGCGCGGCTGGCCCTGGTCGTGGATGCCGTCGAAGGTGGTGACCAGCTCGAAGGCGCCGGGCTCGGCGGTGGCGTCGAAGTCGCTCAGGTCGCGAACCTCGAAGCTGAGGTTGTCGAGCCCCGCCGCGGCGGCCTGCTCACGCCCCCAGTCGATCGCCTCCGCCGAGAGGTCGTAGCCGACGAAGCGGCTGGCCGGGTAGCGCTCGGCCATGGCCTGCAGTGCCCGGCCGCGTCCACAGGCGCAGTCCAGCACGCGAATGCCGGCCTCGAGCCGTTCGGGGAGCTCCGGGGCCAGGGGCAGGATGGCGTCGAACAGCGCCGGCAGAACGGTCTGGCCGCTGTCGCTGGCCATCACCTCCTGGAAGCGCGGATAGCGCGAGTAGGGCACGCCGCCACCCTCGCGGAAGCAGCGCACCACGTCGTCCTCCACGCCGCCCAGCATCGAGATGAACTGGGCATAGACCGCCAGGTTGGCGGGGCCGGCATCGGTAAGCAGTTCTGCATGCTCGGCCGGCAGCCAGTAGGTGCCGGCCTCCGGGTCGGTCTCGACGACCCCCCCGGCCACCATGCCGCCGAGCCACTCGCGCACGTAGCGCTCCTGGAGGCCGGCCCGCTCGGCAAGCGCCTGAGGCGTGACCGGCCCGACGCCGGCGAGGGCTTCGAGCAGCCCGGTGCGGTGGCCGATGGAGGTCAGCAGCAGCAGCCCGCCCTCGTTGAGGGCCGAAACCAGACGCGTCTCGAAGTCGTCGGTGCTAGCCTTGTCGTCATGGGGAAGGGCGATGTCGCACATGATCGTGTCCTCTTGTCGTGGTCGGTAGGGACAGGTTCAGCATAGGGCGGCGGCATCGCCGACATGCAGTCGTTTCGCGCCGCAACCGGGGGTTTCCTGCCATGAGCGAACCCGCCGCCACCATCGCACTGCTGGCGGTGCCCGAGACCACCGCCTCCACCCTCTTTGGCATGTTCGACCTGTTCGGCGCCGCCGGCCGCGACTGGGAGCTGCTGGTGCACGGCCGCAGCGGCTCCTCGCTGCTGCGTCCTCATATCGTCTCCAGGGACGGACGGGGTTTTCGCACCGCCAACGGCGCCTGGATCCAGCCCGACGGTTCCCTGGACGAGGTTCATGAGCCGATGGCCATCTGCATTCCCGACCTGCTGGTGGCGCCCGAGGAGCCACTTGCCGGGCGCTATGAGGTCGAGCTCGCCTGGCTGCGCAAGGCCCATTCACGGGACGTGCTGCTGGCTGCCGCCTGTACCGGCGCACTGCTGCTGGCCGAAGCGGGGCTACTCGAGGGGCAGGTCGCCACCACCCACTGGGCCTACTGCGACGTGCTGGCGCGGCGATATCCCGGCGTGCAGGTACACGCCCACCGCGCGCTGGTGGTAAGCGGGGAGGGGGAGCGGCTGATCATGGCGGGTGGCGGTACCACCTGGATGGACCTGGCGCTGTTCCTGGTGGCGCGGCTGGTGGGCATCAACGAGGCGATGCACCTGGCCCGGGTCTACCTGATCGATTGGCACGGAGAGGGGCAACAGCCCTATGCCGCGCTGTCCAGCGCTCGACAGGCTGAGGATGCGGTGATCGCCCGCTGCCAGGTGTGGGTGGCTCAGCACTACGATACCCACGCTCCGGTGGCCGGCATGGTTGAGCAGAGCGGCCTGACCGAGCGCTCCTTCAAGCGACGCTTCAAGCAGGCCACCGGCATGACGCCCATGGACTACGTGCACACCCTGCGCCTGGAGGAGGCCAAGCAGATGCTGGAGAGCGGCGATTTGCCCATCGACGAGGTGGCCGAGCAGGTGGGGTACGCCGACCCCAGCTTCTTCCGCGCCCTGTTTCGCCGCCGCGTCGGCCTCACTCCCAGCCATTACCGTAAGCGCTTTCGCGGCATGCGGCTGCGGCTGCAGTGAGCCCCGGCGAGGGGCCGAGGCTGGTCCGGCGATGCCGGACCCCAGCGTTTAACCAGCGCCCGTGTCGCCACTGGCGGGGGCTGCCTCACTCTTCCAGAATGACGGCGATGTCACCTTCCAACGGATTCAGGAGCCTGCCATGAGCCAACCGGTCATCGCCGACAACAAGCCGAAGAAGGTCACTCTGGAGGAGGGCAAGGAGTACGCCTTCTGCCGCTGCGGTCGCTCCGGCGACCAGCCCTTCTGCGACGGCTCCCACCAGGGCACCGGCTACACGCCGCAGATGTTCACCGCCGACAAGGACGGCGAGGCGTACCTCTGCCAGTGCAAGCAGACCGGTGATAGCCCCTATTGCGATGGCACCCACAAGCAGTTCGGCAGCGACCAGGTAGGCCAGGAGGCGCCGGAGCTCGATGACGAGGACGGCGAAGACCGCACCCCGAAGGCCGAGGCCACCGAGGAGGAGCCCACCGTCGCGTTCATCCACCAACTGGCCCGAGAGGGGCTAGACGGTGTGGGGCGCCACGGGCCCATATCCGCCATGGGTGTTCCGCGCCATACGCTGCCCGAATGGGATGACCTGCAGCTGATGGTGGCCCAGCTGGCGACTCAGCCGCTGCTGGACGATGCCGAGGTGGCCACCCGCCTGGTGGTGGGCCCCGAGGCCAAGAAGCCGTTGACCCTGGAAATGCCGCTGCTGGTCTCCGACATGAGCTTCGGTGCCCTCTCCGAGGAGGCCAAGGTGGCGCTCGCCCGCGGCGCCGAGCGGGCCGGCACCGGCATCTGCTCCGGCGAAGGCGGCATGCTGCCCGAGGAACAGCAGGAAAACTCCCGCTACTTCTATGAGCTGGCAAGTGCCAAGTTCGGCTATGACGAGAGCCTGCTCGAGGGTGTGCAGGCCTTTCACTTCAAGGGCGGCCAGGGGGCCAAGACCGGTACCGGCGGCCACCTGCCGGGCAACAAGGTGACCGGCAAGATCGCCGAGGTGCGCGGCCTCGAGGAGGGCCAGCCCGCGGTCTCGCCGGCCACCTTCGAGGATCTGCACAGCGTGGCGGACTTCCGCCGCTTCGCCGATCGCGTGCGCGAGATCACCGGCGGCATTCCCGTGGGCTTCAAGCTCAGCGCCAACCATATTGAGCGCGATATCCAGTTCGCTCTGGAGGCCGGCGCCGACTACCTGATCCTCGACGGCCGCGGGGGCGGCACCGGTGCGGCCCCCAGCATGTTCCGCGACCATATCAGCGTGCCCACCATTCCCGCGCTGGCCCGCGCACGCCGCTGCCTGGACGACGAAGGAGCCAGCGGCCGGGTGACCCTGATCGTCACCGGCGGCCTGCGACTGCCCATCGACTTCGTCAAGGCCCTGGCCCTGGGCGCCGACGGCGTGGCCGTCGCCAACAGCGCCATGCAGTCCATCGGCTGCGTGGCGGCTCGCATCTGCAACACCAACAACTGCCCGGCGGGCATCGCCACCCAGCGGGCGGACCTGCGACAGCGGCTGGATATCGACAAGTCCGCCAGACAGCTCGAGACCTTCCTGCGTTCATCGACGGCGCTGATGCAGGTGATGGCGCGCGCCTGCGGCCACGACAGCCTGTCCGGCCTCAACCCCGACGATCTGGGTACCTGGAAACGCGAGATGGCCCTGCTCAGCGGCGTGCGCTTCGCCGGGGTGATGGCGCCCGGGCACTGAGGCGTCGTCATCGTCACGGTGACGCCGTATCGTGACTGACGGCGAGAGTTACCGGCTGGGTAAATGCAATACGCCCGCTCGGGGCGATCGGGACAATCCCTGATCGCCCCGAGCGGACGTTGGTTTCACCGGTGCCTCGGCTTGCCGGATCAGTCCGCCTTGGCGCTGGCCGCTGTGCTTGGGTCGATGATGCCTTGCTGCCGTGCCAGGGCATAGGCGGCACGGGGGCCGGTCCACAGGGTGGGCAGCAGGATCAACGAAACGGGAATCGCCGTGATTACGATGAACTGCTGCAGCACGCCGATCTGCCCCGCCCCCATGTAGAGCAGGATGCCGGCCATCAGCGCCATGGCGATGCCCCAGAAGGCGCGCACCAGGCGGTTAGGTGCGTCGTGCCCGGCGCACACCACGGCGATGGCATAGCTCATGGAATCGCCCGTCGTGGCAACGAAGATGCTGGTCAGCAGCAGGATGGCGAGTGCCATCAGGGTGCCACCCGGCAGCGCCTGGGCCACGGTGAGGGTCGCCACGTCGAACTGGAAGTTGTTGAGCGCCTCGGTGAGGTCGATCACCCCGGTTAGCTGGTAGTGAATGCCGGAGCCCCCCAGCAGGGTGAACCAGATGGCGGTAGCCACCGGGGCCATCACTGCCACGGCCAGGATCATCTCGCGGATGGTACGCCCGCGGGAAATGCGCGCCACGAAGATCGCCATCAGCGGCGCGTAACCAATGAACCAGGCGAAGAAGAACACCGTCCACCACTGCATCCACCAGGCGGGGGCCGTCTCGGCGGTCATGGTGGCCATGGCGAAGAATGATGACAGGTACTCGCCGAAGCCCTGGCTGAAGGCATTGACCAGAAACAGGGTCGGACCGGCCACCAGGATCACCGCGGCGATGGCCAGCGCCAGGAAGACGTTGAAGCGCGACAGGAACTGGATCCCCCGGTGGATACCGGTCATCGCCGAGGTGACATAGACCGCCGCCAGCAGCACCAGGATGCCGAGCTGGGTAGCATAGCCCTGGCTGACACCGAAGAGCTCATGCAGGCCGAAGCTCACCTGGGTGGCGAGAAAGCCGATCGGGCCCACGGTGCCCGCAACCACCGCGATCACGCAGCAGGCATCCACCACGCTGCCGAAGGCCCCCTTCATGACGCGCTCGCCGAATACCGGGTAGAGCAGGGTGCGCGGCTGCAGCGGCTGGCCCTTCACGTAGTGGGCGTGGGCCAGCACGATGGCGGAGAGCGAGCCCAGTACCGCCCACGCCAGAAAGCCCCAGTGCATGAACGACTGGGCCAGGGCGCCGGCCACGGCCTCGGCGGTACCCGCCTCGGTATCGAAGGCCGGCGGGGTGACCACGAAGTGATAGACCGGCTCACCCGCGGCGAAGAACACGCCGCCCCCGGCCAGCAGGGTGCACATGATCATCGACAGCCACTTGAGGGTGCCAATCTGAGGGCTGTCCAGGTTGCCGACCCTGGCGCTGGCGGCCGGCGAGATGGCCACGCCCATGGCGATCACGAAGGTCAGCAGCAGCAGAAGCTGGAAGTAGGTGCCGAGGGTGGCCGCCGTCCAGGCAAAGCCGGCGCCGATGCTGTCGGCCACCAACTCGATATCGAACAGCGACAGGCCGATGAAGGCCACGATGAAACCCACTGTCAGCAGCAATACGACGGGATCGCCCAGGCGCGATAACGCCGAGCCCCCGGAAGGGGAGGGGGTGTTCTGGGAAGACATCAGGATGCTCTAGTTGCGAAGGATGGATGCGTCGATGAGCCGTGACGCCGGCTAGAGCGTGGAAATGATAGCAATGTTCTACCTAAGTCTAAAGTGGGCTTGCCTCCGCAACCCGTGCGCGGCTCTTCCACCACCCGGTCGTGCTTGACCTGAATCAATTATTTTTCGCCTCCTCCCTGTATCAAGTGACTAAGCTAATACGAGGGGCTGTGATGGCAGCACGGTCGCCCCATGCACCCGCCGACAGTCTGCCCTGCTCGCCGGGGCCCCTTCGGGTTTCAACGAGGACAGGAAACCGTATGCCGGATAATTCCAAGGCCACACCCAACAAGACAAAACGCCCCACCACGGCGGAGACCGTGGAAACCTTTCGGGTCAACCAGCAGATCTCCGAGGCCAGGGATTTTCAGGCGGCGGCACTGGTGGATATCGTCTCAGGAATGAACCCCTTGCCTGATGAACATGAAGAGGCCCTGAGGGCCGTTGCCGATATCCTGGATGGTGCCTCGCCGGATGATGCCCTGGCCCTCAAGAAGGCGGTCATGGGCTGGAAGCAGTTCGATGCCCGGATGCCGGTGGACCGCGACGAGGAACTGGTGAAAGACTGGCGTTCGGCGACCTATCCCTACAAGAACCGCATGACCAGGAAGAGTTACGAGCATCAGAAATTCCCCCTGCAGGTCGAGCTGCTCAAGCTTCAGGCCTGGGTCAAGGAGACCGGGCAGCGCGTCGTGATCACCTTC